>DATDKT010000326.1:0-6443 GCA_036519775.1 Rubrobacteraceae bacterium | reverse complement strand
GGCACGGATCAGCAGATCCCCATCCTTGGTGAGCACGTCCACAGCCGGCGCCCACTGGGCGAGCTGCTGAGCTCCCTGGCGCCCCCGTCCGCGGCTCAGACCCCCCAACATCTCGCCGAAGAGGCGATCCACCTCACTGTGCGCATCGTAAAACCCACGGAAAGGACTCAACATGATCGTGGCACCTCCTTCTCTTCCTGGCCCCTAAAGCGGGACCAAACTCCCTTCTGTGCGACCATTATATACCCCCTTAATACAGTTTTCAAACACTTTTACCGGAAAATTTACAGATTTTCCTAGATACATCCAGTAACAATAGTGCTTTGATACAGTTTATAGTATGCTCTTGTTGGTAGTTAGAGACGAGGTGCGAGCGTGCCCGACATAGGCGAGCGTGTGCAAAATGTCCGTCGCTTGCGGATGTGGAGCCAGGCGAGGTTAGCTCAGGAGGCAGGCGTAAGTCCCACTACGGTCTCTGGCATCGAGACCGGCAAGATCGGGCGTCCGCATTTTGGCACCCTCAGTAAGCTGGCTCGAGCCTTGGACGTGGTGCCGGAAGAACTCCAGGGTTTCCGGGAGTCTGTCGAGCAGCAAGGTCCGGCGCCCCTGTCGCTGGGGTGGGCCAGAGAAACCGGGGAGAGCGAGTTCGAGAGCGGGCTTGAGCGTGCTTCGCTCAAAAGCCTCGATTCGCTCTCTCGTGGACTGGATGTCGAGCAGGGGCGCCTCCAGAGGCTCTACGGGGAGTTTCCTGAGAACAGCGAGCAGGGACGGTTCATAAAGCGTCAGATCCGAGAGGTAGCGGGGCGGTCGGGGTCGGTGAAAGCTTCGGCGATGGTTCGCCGCAACCAGGATGACGCACAGCGTACGGACGAGCACGGTAGAGACACCGAATCTTCGAAACAGAGCAGAAACCTCGATCAGCGCGACAATACCCCTTGACTCTTGGGGTGGGTCACATCACTGAACCAACAGCCCATAACTGCCTTTTGTCGAGCTCAGTTCCAGGGTGGCCCAGAGACAAACCAGCCGAAAAGTAGCCTCGGAATTCGGAGAACCGCCTTTAGCCGAACTTCCGAGAACTCCGTTAGGGCGAAGTTGGCAGTATTCAACTTCTCGGCACTCGGGCGAAGCTTTTTCGACGGTGCCGCACCCACCCAACTCGGGCACATCGGCCAGAGGATCAATGCCACAGGATTCGCCTACGCCACCTGCTGTGCCCTGCAACCACTTGCAGCACACCAATACAAGGGACGAGGCTTTGGGATAGAGTCTACTGCTGACGTACTGCTGACAAGGCCTCCGACACCAACATCGGAGGCTTCTTATTTCTATGGGATTTGCAGGTAAAAAAGGGAGCCGACGAGCGGACTTGAACCGCTGACCTAATCTCTTTACGAGTGTGCGGTCAGGGGTTGCTGGGCGTTGCATATCCCGTATATCTAAGCCGCTTTCTTTTCACTGGCTTGCTCCGTGTTGCACCGCATTGCGCTCTCGGTGGTATCAGAGTGGTATCAGGACGAGCTACAGCTACAGTCTGACGGCAGGTCCGATGGCACGCACTCGCCACCTTCGGAGCCACAATCCGCTGACATCGGTTTCTGCGAGTTGCCGGGTGTTGCATAAACCGCTTATCTAAGCGGATTTCTTTGCTGGAGATTGTCCGCCGTTTCTAGGTGTTGCGCCCTCAGTGGTGTCAGAAGTGGTGTCAACCACCTTCACTGTGGGCGTCTCGTTTTCGCACCCCAAGGCACCCCTGACTGCGCCGACTGGCTCCCCGCAGAGCCGTACACTCGAAACGTCTCTCTGAGATGCTTGCGCACTCAAGCGTCCCCACCACTCCCGACCGGTATAGACACTTGATAGTGGAACTCGGGAGATGGTCGCGGGCGCCATGGACGTGGACCACGCCACACTACTGACCCTCCTGACGCTCGCTCGCCTTATGGTGCTTGGCTGCCATCCTCGCCACCTCCTAGGTGCATTACCAGCTCGATGGTGTGATGGTCCGGGTTTCCGGAGACGCGGATCTCGTCGACCATTTTCTGGATCAGGAAGAGACCCCAGCCCCGTGGCGTTTGCATACTCTCCAGCTTGGCCTCCAGATCCGGCACCTCCTTCATTGAGCTCGACAGAGGGGCGCTACCCCGGTCAATGATGCGCACCAACAGGCGCTCCTCCAGAAGCCATACCTGGATCTTTACCGGAACGTCGGGGTTATATTTGTTGCCGTGCTCCATGGCGTTCATCGTGGCCTCAGCCACAGCGGTCTTGAGTCTCTCGAGGGACTTCTCAGGCAGCCCCAGCCCGCTCACCGCCCTAGCCACCTCATCCATCGCCTGACGCTCGTTGCCTCGCTCGCTGGGAAGGGCAAAGTCAGCAAGAATTCGCCGCTTGCGATTATCGCCTGCCACATCCGATCGCAGCGGGGACTCGCGATCACTCACGCTAACCTTCGATCTCTCCAGGCTTAGCAGGGTTATGTCATCCTCCTGATACCAATTCTTGCCGGTGAAGCGGGTAAGCTCGGAGAGGAGGAAATCGTTAAGCGAAGGGTCACCTGAACGGTGAGCTTCTATCAAACCTTGCAGACGCGGGAAGCCAAACATCTCACCTTTCGGGTCGTGCGCTTCTACCAACCCATCACTGTAGAACAGGAGGTTGTCGCCAGCGGCGAGAACGGTTTCTTTCTGCTCGTAGAGCATGCCCGGCATCAGGCCAAGCGGCATCCCTCTTGCCCGCAACTCGTCGACCCGGCTGTCGTGTCGCTCGCAGGGGGGGTCGTGGCCGGCGTTGGCATAGACGAGACGGCCACTCTCTGGGTCGAGGACGCCGTAGAAGCAGGTGACGAACGTGTTGGGTGGTATGTATGCACACATGAGCTCGTTGGCCTCCTCCAATACCTGCCCCGGAGTAATGCCCCTTCTTCGGGCGACTGCACGCAGCACGCTTTGGGTGTTGGCCATCACCAAGGCCGCCGCCATCCCTTTGCCGGAGACGTCGCCTATGACCAAGCCCACCTGGCCGTCCTCGAAGCGGAGGAAGTCGTAGAAATCTCCTCCTACCTCTCGCGCGGGTTGGTAGTGGTAAGCTATCTGCCAGCCCTCGAGCTCTGGCAAGTCCTTAGGGAGCAAGGCGTGCTGGATCCGCCGCGCCATCCTGAGCTCCTGCTCTACCGAGTGGTAGAAGGTCTCCAGCTCCTTGTTGGCCACCTCGAGCTCCTGGTTAGATGCCTCAAGATCTTTGCTTGTACGCTCGACCCTGGTACGGCTACGCACGAGTATCCAGGTGATCCCAAAGAGCACGAGGCTCACGGCGACGCCGTTGGCGAGCACGAAGGCGGGCAGCTTGCTCTCTGCTCCCTTCTCAAACCTAGGCAGCGTAGCGAAGTACAAGCTCCACTCGTGTCCGGCCACTTCGACGTGGCTCTCTTTGGAGAAGAGGGGCTCGTTCCCTCTCTCCCCGGCGCGTTTTGTGCCGTCGCGGTCGTAGAGCAGCGGGCTCGACGTCGTGCTCGCGCCGTCGTAAACCTCGAAATCTATGGCAGCGTCGAACGATCCCTTGAAGATCCCATCGAGTAGCTCGTCGCTTATGAAGGAACCAACGATGAACCCTTGAAGAGCGCGCCTACGTTCGGCGACGGTCCCCAGCGGCTGGTCCTTCTGGTAGATCGGAAGGTACACGACGAAGCCACTTCGCAAGGCAAGATCAGCGCTATGGCTCGGGGGAGCCTCAGTAAGCACGTTAACCATCTTCGTAGCCTGCGGCTCTCCGGTGTCCCGCGCCTGATCCATGGCCTCCCGATGCACAGGATCGGCGTAGAAGTCGTAGTAGAGCCTTTCCTGATTAGCGGCGTCGAGGGGACCGATGTAGGTTATGGGGAAATACACCCCGCGTTCACCACCGGGAACCAAGTCGGGGTGAAGGGGAGGTAGGCCCTCCCTTTGCGCCCTTCTAGCGAAAGCTTCCCTCTCATCTGGTTCCACACGCTCGGCATAGCTGAGGGCCTGCAGGCCATCATAACGTTTGTCCGGCTCTATGCCCTCCACGTATTTGTCCCACTCCTGACGAGTGACCGATCGGCTGGCGTAGAAGAGCCCGCGGGCGCCGAACATCGCATCGAGGTAGGCTTTGGTGCGGCGCTCTATAGCCTGGTGAGTGAGCTGGGTTGTCTCATCGAAGCGGAGGTGGTTCTGTGCCTCTACGTTCTGGCGCACGTAGTAGTAGGCCAGAGCCGTAAGGAGGAGCGAGATGAGCAGCACCCCGTAGGCTGCTACACTGCGGCGTAGGTGCTCCCCGATACGGACGTACCCCCGCCGCAGCGCCCGCAAGCTAGCGTTCACTCTACCCACGCGAAACCCCGCCCGCGAGGCTTCATGATTCCTGGTGGAGTACCCACTCGGATAGGTCCTCTCCTAGGTTCACTGCCAATCCATCCTTCATCTGTGAGCGGTCGCTACCATATCTCTGCGTCCTTTTCCCTTATCCTACACTGCTAGCGTCTCGAGCTCGTTACGGAGAACGTTACGAAGCCTGGTTACTCTCTAGAAATAACCACAGGTACGAAGAACGCTGCTCGGCTCCACTCCCCTCGCATTAACGGTCGCATTACTAGAGCCCGGACTGAGTACGGGGCTCCTCCTTTGAGCTCTCCCTGGTTGTCCCCGAAGGCCTTCTTTTGGATGGTAACCGAGGCGATGGCCGGGCAGGAAGTGTAAGACGAATTCTCTAGGGGTGTGGAGCAGAGGTAGCGTCCCGTAGAATTCTATCGACCCCCCATTGTTGGAAGGCCGCGTCACCTACCTAGTGTAGCGGCCCTCTCGTATTCACCCAACTGCCTGGAAGTAAGGATTCTCAGAAGCCCGCTCACCACTCGACTTCGTAACGCATTTCGTAATGCTTAGGAGACGGTAGTACAGTAGAGTGGTGAATGTGACAGATGGGAACAACCAAACAGGATCGAAAGGATCGAGGCAAGAAGTATGCACGTAAAGCCTTACAGAAGGCTGGCGATCCTGTTGCTCATCCTGGTAGTCGGGACGTTGGCCGCAGGCTGCAGCGGGTTGGGCGCGGTCTCGGGAGGCAAGCAGCTCACGCTCGGCTATATAGACTGGGACGAGAACGTGGCGGTCTCTACCCTGACGAAGGTCTTGCTCGAAGAGAAATTCGGCTATGAGGTCGAGCTACAGCGTTCAGATGAAGCAGTCCTAAAGCAAGTCTACTCGGGCGTCGCCGGAGGCGAGCTCGACGCTTTTCAAGATGTGTGGATACCGAACCAGAAAGAGTATTTGAGCCAGGTGAAAGACGACGTCGAGCACTTCGACCCTTGGTTCGAGGGAAAGACTACTCAGGGCATCGCCGTGCCCTACTATATGGATGTCCGGGGCCTGTCGAAGCTCGACCATGCGGGGACGGACATAATCTACGGAATAGAGCCCGGCTCGGCTGTGATGCCCCAGATAGAGGACAAAGTCATCCCCGGCTACCACCTTGATATGGAACTGGTCGAGTCCAGCACCTCCGCGATGCTCTCCGAGCTAGACAATGCCTATAAGATGCGCGAGACGATCGTGTTCTTCGGGTGGTCGCCGCACTGGATGAATACCCGCTACGACATTCGCTACCTAAAGGACCCCAGAGACCTCCAGGGTCGCTTCAACGACTCGGCCGAGATCTCCTCCATAGTCAACAAAAACCTCTCCGAGGACGATCCCGCAGCCTACGAATTCATCAAATCCATCGCGCTCAGCAAGGACGAAGTCAACCAGATGGAGGCCGACATCAACGAGGCCGGAGATCCAGAGGTGGGCGTCAAGGCCTGGCTCGAGGACAATCGCAGCGTCGTCCAGCCCTGGACCGACGCCGCAAAGAAGGCTAGGGAGACATGAAGTCCTCGGATGGCAGAACCCTCGCCGTCGAAATTGGCCAGGAATAACCAACCGTCATATTGTGGAGGGTTGGCCAACGTGTGGCCGTTACTGGCGAAGCAAGCCAAGGATATGATCCTGGGCCACCCCACGTAACCTTAGGACAGGCTCCAACTGGGCGGACTACGGGCTTGGGTTCGCTTCGAGTAAGGGCACGCCGCTCGATGCTCAGAACATAGTCAACCGTCACTTCAAGCCCCTGTTGAGACGTGCTGGCTTGCCGGATATACGCTGGCACGATCTGAGGCACACCTACGCGACCCTCCTACTAGCGCGGCACCCACCCGACCTATGTTCAGAAGTCTCTCGGGCACGCATCGGTGCAGCTCACCCTCGACCGCTACTCGCACTGGATATCCAGCATGGGAAGACATGCCGCCGACGGCATGGACGAGGCTTTGGGATAGAGTCTACTGCTGACAAAGCCCCTGACGCGACCATTGGGGGCTTTCTGTTCTTGCGAGTTTTGCAGGAAAAAAAGAGAGCCGACGAGCGGACTCGAACCGCTGACCTAATCTC
>DATDKT010000325.1:0-5255 GCA_036519775.1 Rubrobacteraceae bacterium | reverse complement strand
ACGCTCGGCTAAAGCGAACAGCCTCGTGATAAAATTCTACTCATGACGATCTCCGTCAGGCAGCATGAGATACTCATCAAGACCCTTGAGTTGTACATCTCCACGGGTACGCCTGTAGGCAGCAACGCTTTGGCGGATGTGGTGGATGCGAGCAGCTCTACTATCCGGGCGGAGCTTGCCGCTTTGGAGTCCGAGGGTCTCCTCACCCACCCACACACCTCGGCCGGTCGCGTCCCGACCGACGCGGGCTACCGTTACTACGTAGACGCGCTAATGATCAAAGAGGTATCTGAGGATTCGCCGGAAGAGCCTCCGTTCCAGACGCCGGAGGCCTACGGCAACGTGGACGAGCTGCTGCAAGGGGTCTCGGAGGGGATGAGCGAGGTGACTCGCCTCCTGGCGGTGGTTGCGGGACCCTCCGCTTTGGCCGGTTCAATCTCCCGCGTGGACCACTTACCTTTGAGGGAGGGAGCGCACCTTATCGTCGTCTCCACGGAGGGTGGCGAGGCGTCGAGCACGTCCATAACCTTACCCTCTTACGTCGAGGACGAGGAGCTACGTGAGATCCTGGCCTCCCTCAACGCTTTTCTCGGCGGCCGTTCGATCGCTACGAACCTGGAGCTGATGACCGCGAGGCGCTTCCTCGCCGACTACAACCCGCTCGCCGTGGGTGCGGTTCTGGAGGCTGTCGAGGTCTTAAGCCGGGCCACTGAGCGCGGCCTCTTTATCCGGGGCGCCTCGGCCCTCCTGGCGCGCCTCGACGACCTGGACCCGTCGAGCCTCTCCGCGGTCGTGGAGATCTTCGAACGGCGCCGCTGGCTCCTGAAGCTCGTCGGCGATGCCCTCGCGCGCTCTGTCTCAAGCTCCACTGCCTCCACCGGCTCTGGCGTAGTCGTCGCTATAGGTGCGGAGTTAGGCTTCAACAACCTTACGGGGACGAGCTTCGTCGCGGCGGCCTACAGCCACCGCGAACGCCCCTACGGTGTCGTGACCCTAATTGGTCCCAAGAGGATGGAATACGATGCCGCAATCTTTACGGTCCGCTCCGCGGCCGAGGCCCTGACCCACCACCTCGACTCAAGGTTCTAGCGTAGCTTGGCGACCAAGCGCGATTACTATGAGGTTCTGGGCCTGTCCCGCGAAGCCTCGGAGGCGGACATAAAGAAGGCATACCGCCGCCTCGCCCGCGACCACCACCCCGACGCTAACCCGGACGACCCTGGCGCCGAGGAACGCTTCAAGGAGCTCACCGAGGCCTACGAAGTCCTCTCGAATCCTGAGTCGCGCCGCGCCTACGACACCTACGGTCACCAAATCCCCCGTGCAGGTGCCGGCGCCGGTACGAGGGGAGCGGGCGACCCGTTCAGCGGCTTCCAGGACATCTTCGAGGCCTTCTTCGGAGACCGCTTCGGCGACCCGTCGGCCGGCTCGTTCTTCGGAGGCTCCCGCGCTCCGAGCCGCGGGAGCGACATAGAAGTTGAAGTGGAGGTTTCGCTCCGAGAGGCGGCACTCGACACTGAACGTGAGGTAAAGGTACAAATCATTAAGGAGTGTTCGGTCTGTGCTGGTATGGGGGGGACGAGCACGCGACAGTGTGATAGGTGCGGCGGGATGGGTGCCGTGAGGACGGTGCGGGAGAGCTTCTTCGGGCAGATGGTCAGCACCCAGACGTGCCCGGCTTGCTCGGGAGGCGGCAGAATCATCGAGGTGGTTTGCGAGAACTGCCGGGGGAGTGGCCGGGTCTCGGAGGTAGAGACGCGGAGTATCCGGATACCTGCCGGGATCGAGGATGGGATGAGTATCCGGATCGCGGGAGCAGGGAACGCCGGGGAGAGGGGCGCGCCTCCGGGAGACTTGTACACAAAGGTAAGAATTGCGGAAGACCCGCAGCTGATAAGGGATGGGGACGACCTGATCCACCGGATGAGGATCAACTTCGTCGAGGCTTCTTTGGGGGTGGAAGCTGAGGTGCCGACGCTCGAGGGGGCGACGGCGGTTCGAATAGCGGCGGGGACGCAGCCGGGCGAGACAATTACCTTGAGGGGCGAGGGGATGCCCCGCTTGAGGCGTCGCGGGAGAGGGGATCTGAAGGTGGTCGTGGACATCATGGTGCCCACCCGGCTCAGCGTCGAGCAGCGGGAGTTGCTCGAACGCTTCGAGGCGGCGAGCGGAGAGGAGACGTACGCTAACGGTGGCGGCGAGTCCTTCTTTGACCGTCTCAGAAGCGTCTTCCGGTAAGGTAAATACGTCTTTGGAGATCACGCGCGTCTTCTCTCTCTTCCGGTTGAAGGCCGGCGGTTCTCTGCGCCTCTCGGAGGAAGAGAGGCACCACGTCTACAAGGTCTTGCGGGGGCGCGAGGGGGACAGGATCGAGGTCGTCGACGGCACGGGGAGGTTGTTCGTTGCCGAACTCGCCGGGAAGGGGGGGGCTACTGTACTTGAGGAGCGACCTGCCGCGGAGGGCGGCGGGGGTGAGGAAGCGAGGGTCACCCTATACCAGGCGGTGCCGAAGGGGCGTCATATGGATCTTGTGGTAGAGAAAGCGACCGAGCTAGGCGTGATGCGCATCGTGCCCATGACAACGGAGCGGGGCGTGGTCAAGCTCTCGGAAGGGGACGGAAAGACACGACGCTGGCGCCGGGTGGCCGAGGCCGCGGCCCGGCAGTCCTTGCAGCTCCGTGTACCGGAGGTAGCGGAGGTCGTTTCTCTTGCGGAGGCGGCGCTCGATGCGCAAGGTATAAGGGTGCTCTTGCACAATGAACCCGGCCTGCCGCCTATGGAGGACGTGGTAGCGTCTGGTGCGACGGTCGGTCTCTTCGTCGGGCCGGAGGGAGGATGGAGCGACGGAGAGTTGGCAGTGACCCGGGAGGCCGGTCTCTCCCTAGCGTCGCTCGGTCCGTACCGGCTACGGAGCGAGACGGCGGGGATAGCTGCGGTGGCGCGGGCTTGCGCCGTGCGAGAACGGGCGGGAAGCGTAACCAGAAGCGTTGGGAGGAGCTAATGAGCGAGAAGGATTGCATATTCTGTACGATAGTCGGTGGGGAGATGGAGTCGGAGGTCGTGCACGACGAGGACGAGTCATGGTCTTCAAGGTCAACAACAGCCCCAAGCCGGAGCAGGAGGTCTTCCACCTGCCGCGCACGTGATCACATGAGGAGAGGACGTAAAATGAGGATGCTGTGAGCAGAAGGGACGACATTTCGCGGGACACCAAGGAGGCGATGAGGGACCGGAACAGGCCCCGCGTCGAGGCTTTAAGGATGCTCAGCGCCGCTGTAAAGAACGGCGAGATCGAGAAAGGCGAGCCCCTCACCGAAGACGAGGAGATAACGATTCTACGCCGCCAGCTCAAGCAACGCGAGGAGTCGGCCGAGGCGTTCCGCAAGGCTGGCCGCGAGGAGCAGGCGAGGAACGAGGAGGCCGAGGCAGGCATCGTGCACCGCTACCTCCCCGCCCCCCTCTCCAACGAGGAGCTCGAAAGGGTAATTGACAAAGCGATACAGGAGACCGGCGCGGCGAGCATGAGGGACATGGGCGCCGTGATGGGTCGGGCGGGCGAGATCTCCGGTGGGCGTGCGGACGGCAAGAGGCTCTCAGCGATTGCCCGGGAACGACTACAAGGTTGAATTTATGCTTCAGGTAGATAAACGAGGAGGAAAGACGGACACTACACCCGAAGGTCAGGCCGAGGCCAAGCTGGTGGTTCCGCCGGGGCATATGCTGGAGGTCTTCGGGGAACGGGACGCGGTCTTGAGACGGGTCGAGGGCCTGGTCGAGTGTGAGGTCATCGTGCGGGGGAACGAGATCGTCCTGCGCGGGGACGAGCCAGCCGTGGAGCGGGCGGAGGTAGTCTTCGACGGCCTCGTCGAGCTCGCCGAGAGCGGTAACCACCCCACTCCCGAGACGGCCGAGCGGTTGTACAGGATGGGGGCAGGTGGAGGTGGCAAAGAGGTTCTGGGGGACGTCATCGTCTCGCATCGGGGCCGCCGCGTGGCGCCAAAGACTCGCAACCAGAAGGCCTACACGGATGCCATCCGGAAGCACCAGGTCGTCTTCGGTATTGGACCTGCGGGGACCGGGAAGACCTACCTTGCCGTGGCCCTGGCGGTCGACGCGCTAAACCGGGGGGAGGTTACCAGGATCATCTTGACCCGGCCCGCGGTCGAGGCGGGGGAGTCTTTAGGTTTCTTGCCGGGGGACGTGATGGCCAAGGTAGACCCCTACTTCAGGCCCCTCTATGACGCTCTGTACGAGATGATCGACCCGGCAAAGTTCCAGGGGCACCTGGAGAGGGGTATAATCGAGATCGCACCTTTGGCATTCATGAGAGGCCGGACCTTGAACGACGCATTCGTCATCCTCGATGAGGCGCAAAATACCACCCCGCAGCAGATGAAGATGTTCCTCACGCGCCTCGGTTTCGGTTCCAAGATGGTCATAACGGGGGACACTACCCAGGTGGACCTCCCCAAAGGGAAGACGAGCGGTCTTGAAGACGCGAGGGCGAAGCTCACCGGCGTCGAGGGCGTCTCCTTCGTGCGCCTCAAGCGTGACGACATCGTCCGCAGCGACCTCATCATGCGCATTGTGGACGCCTACGAAGAGGTTGGAGACTCCTCCGGGGACGAAGCCTAGGGCGAACGACAGCCCCGAGGGGAAGGAATGGCGGACGGCATGGACGAAACTCCCGAGAACAAAGCTTCCGAAGACGAAGTCGCGCAATACCGCGCCGCGGGGAATGGCCCTTCGGGGAACGGAACTCCGGATCAACCTGCGTTCGTGCCTGCAGACGCCCCTCCGGGCGCGGCGGCGGTGGTTGGATCATCTGGAGGCAAAGGTGAGGAGTTTCACCGGCCGCCGACGCGAATAGAGAGGCTGCGGTCCTGGCTCGAGGGGTTGCCTCGGGTACGGTTGTACGTGACGCTGTTATCCATCGTCTGGCTCTCGCTGACGCTTCTGATCGGGGTTAACGTCAACCCCTTCGCTTCGGGCGGCCCCAACCCCTGGACCGCGTTTCTCGGGGTGGGGATCGTGGTGGCGACGGAGATGTGGATCTCCTGGTACTTCCTTGAGCGATTCGGGACCAAGATCCTGCGCGATAACGCTCTCATTAGTATCTTGCTTGCGGCCTCGCTCTTAATACTCTTCACTGCCCTCACCAGGATATTCCTCCTTCTCTCTCTGCCCCCGTATCTCATCCCACTCCCGGGCTTGAGCATCCTCGGCACTATCCTCCTGGGACCCCGGCTGATGTT
>DATDKT010000324.1:0-5057 GCA_036519775.1 Rubrobacteraceae bacterium | reverse complement strand
CACATCGCCGACGCCGTCAACGCCACGGTCGTCACCCTTGATGGGGCCCCCGAAGGCTACAAGGACTTCGACAAGGGCGCGGCCAAGAAGTACGTCCTCAACCCGAACGGCTACATCAACGCCTAGCACCGCTGACAACGAGGGCGATTTTACAAGGGGCCGGATCTCTCCGGCCCCTCTTTCTATCTTCACCGGAACGTGACGCTATACTTTTGTCGCGAACGATTTGAAAAGGTTGTGGGGTGGAGACGATCAAGAGCCCGGCCGAACATAGGGTCATCCTGCACAACACGAGTTGGGAGACTTACGAACGCCTGATGAAGGAACGTGGGGAGAGCCGGGTGCCGCGGTTCGCCTATGACCGGGGGGAACTGGAGATCATGAGCCCTTCCACGGAGCACGAGAGCATCGCCTACCATATCGGGCTGCTCGTCGCAGTTTTCGCGGAGGAGGCTGGCGTAGATCTGTACGGTGCTGGGTCCACGACCTTCGACCGCGAAGATCTGGGACGCGGCTTCGAGCCCGATGCCTGTTTCTACGTTCGAAACGCACAGCGTGTTCGTGGCAAGCCGAGGATAGATCTGAGCCTGGATCCACCACCGGACCTGGTCATCGAAGTGGACATCACGAGCCCCTCCCTCGACAAGTTCCCAATCTACGCTCGAGCGAGCATCCCCGAGATCTGGCGCCACGACGGTGAAAGGCTGGCGATCTTCGACCTGCGTGGTGAAGAATACTTTGAGGTCGCAAAAAGCAGAACCCTCCCCCCTCTGACGAGCGAAGCCCTCTCCACTTTCATCGAGGAGAGCTCCTCACTAGATATCGTGACCTGGATGCGCCGGGTGCGCGAGTGGGCGCGGGGGCGTTCGGGATGACCCTTACTCCCCACGCCTGACTCTGTAGCCGATATTCTGTAGTTGCGCGAGCAGCAGCAGCTCCGCCTCCTCCGCATCCCCGCCGACGTACTCGAGCGGGACGCTCATCCTCTGCTCGCCGTTGGGGCCGCCGAAGAGGATGAGGATGCTTGTCTCGTCCCTGACCACGGTCGCCTCGGGGTAGCGGGCCACGTTCGGGAGGCCCATCAGTCTCAATCCGGTTGCTCGATCCGATCATTCATCGTCCACGCATGCTAACACGCTGCCGCTGATACACTCTGGGGAAGACCGGACCAGGAGAGACCGATGCTGGAGAAGACCTCGGGCAGACCCAGGCGCGGGAGCAAGACGAAGACGCGGGTACGGGTCGTCGAAGACGGTCGGGTGCGCGTGCGGCCCGACACGCTCGCGACCGAGGAGCCGATGGAGATAAGGCTCCTCGCCGGGCAGACGACGCAGACCGTCGCCGTAACGATGCGCACCCCTGGGGCTGACTTCGAGCTCGCGGCGGGGTTCCTGTACGGCGAAGGTATCGTTGACTCTCCCGACGATGTTCAGAAGATCAGCTACTGCGTAGACTCGGACCTCGACGCCGAGCAAAGGTACAACATCGTCAACGTTGAGTTGCGCGGAGGGCATGAGTTTGACCTGCGGCCGCTGGAGAGACACTTCTACACAACGAGCGCCTGCGGCGTGTGCGGCAAGGCCAGCCTGGAGCAGTTGGAACTGCGTGGCTGCCCGGTGATGACTGCCGGGCCCGAGGTTTCGGCGGAGACTATCAACACCTTGCCGGAGAAGCTGCGGGAGGCGCAGGGGCTCTTCGACGCGACGGGCGGTCTACACGCGGCGGCCCTCTTCGACGACAAGGGTGAGCTTATCGCGCTGCGGGAAGACGTAGGAAGGCACAACGCGACGGACAAGCTCGTCGGGTGGGCGCTACTGGAGGGCAGGCTGCCGCTCACGGATCACATCCTCATGGTCAGCGGCCGGAGCAGCTTCGAGATCCTGCAGAAATCCCTGGCCGCCGGGGCCCCCGTCGTGTGCGCCATCTCAGCCCCCAGCAGCCTCGCCGTTGACGTGGCTAAGCAGTTCGGCATGACGCTGGTCGGCTTCCTGCGCGGAGGTAGGTTCAACGTCTACGCCGGAAGCGAGAGGATAGAGCCGTAGAAAAGCCGGGCGCGTCTCGCGCCCGACAAGCTATCCCCCCGTGAAAAGGGCGACGACGCCCGTAAGCGTCTGGTAGACGCCCCACAGGAGCGGTATCAGGACCAGGGCCCACAGTACGACGACAAGGACCATGCTCGAGGAGGAGGTTTGCCCTCCGCCCCCCTGCCGTGCTTCTTCGCTCATGGCGTTCCTCCTACGATTCGCTGCCGGCGGCCTTGCCTGAGGTGGTGGATTCCTTCTCGCTCTCCTCTTTCCGCCCGGACTCCATGTGGAACCTGGGGTCCACGGGCCTGACCAGTAAGTTGGCGACGAATCCAACCGCCAGCACGCCGACCATGATGTACAGGGAGAGCGTGTACAGGTCAGCCCCGGTGCGTCCGGCGGCCGTCTGGTAGTCGGCGATGGCGTTGATGATCAGCGGCCCTGCGACGCCGGCGCACGACCACGCCGTCAGGAGCCTCCCGTGGATGGCCCCCACCTGCGCGACACCGAACATGTCCTTGAGGTAGGCAGGGATCGTGGCGAACCCGCCGCCGTAGAAGCTCAGGATCACGACGGTTACCAGCAAGAACAGCAAGAGCGACGAAGCCCCAAAGGCGGCCAGCACAAAGTACAGCACCGCGCCAACGCCAAGGTACATCATGTACGTGGGCTTGCGTCCGATGTAGTCCGAGGTCGAGGACCAGCCTATCCGTCCGGCCATGTTGGCCAGTGACAACAGCCCGACGAACCCAGCCGCCGCCGCGGCCTCGACGGAGAAGTAGTCCTGGATCATCGGCGAGGCCTGCTCCAGAACACCGATCCCCGCCGTCACGTTACAGAAGAGCACGGTCCATAACAGCCAGAACTGCGGCGTGCGGATCGAGCTGCTCGCCGACACGTCGGCTGTGGTCTGCAGGTCGCTGGTCTCCTCCTCGGTGGGGGGAGTCCAGCCTTCGGGCTGCCAACCCTCGGCGGGCAGGCGCACCACGAATGCGCCGATCATCATCGAGACCAGATACACGGCCCCCAGCGTCAGGAACGAGGGCACGATCGCATCCACCGGGTTGCTGGCGTAGGTTTCGAGCAACGTGCTCGAGAGCGGCGAGGCGATCAGCGCGCCGCCCCCAAAGCCCATGATGGCGAGGCCGGTGGCCAGGCCAGGCCGGTCGGGGAACCACTTGATCAACGTCGAGACCGGCGAGATGTAGCCGATGCCGAGCCCGATGCCGCCAACGAACCCGTATCCCAGATACACCAGCCACAACTGCGACGTCGCCACCCCGAGCGCCCCGATGGCGAAACCACCAGACCAGCACAGGGCGGCGGTGAACATCGCCGCGCGTGGCCCCGCGTGCTCCACCCACGTGCCGAACACCGCGGCCGACAGACCCAGCATCACGATGCTGATACTGAAGATGATCGCGATCGGCGTCAGGCCCACCCCGAACCGCTCTACCAGCGGGTTCTTGAACACGCTGAATGCATAGACCTCGCCTATGCTCAAATGCACCATCAGCGCCGCCGGCGGTATAAGCCACCTGTTGAAGCCAGGCCCGGCGATGATCCTCTCCCTCGACAAGAACCCGTTGATGACTGCCCCCTCTCCTCGCTTCGATCCCCCGACGCATCCGTGATAGCGGATGTTATGTTGATGCTTTGCAGGTGTCAACCGGGGCCGTGTTGGGCAAAACCGGCCGTCGAAGTTAGAATGCAAGGAATAGAGCAACTTCGCTAACAAGAAGGGGTGGGATGAGGGTTATGGCCACGGCGGAGAAAGTACACGAGAACGGCAAGGCCAACGGCGCGCGCGAGCTGACCACGATCTGCGGCTTCTGTGGCGTCGGCTGCGGATTGTCAGTCAAGGTCGAAGGTGGAGTCATTACCAAAGTTGCCGGAGACAAGGAGAACCCGAGCAGCAAGGGTGAGGCCTGCATCAAAGGCCGCGAGGGCTGGCGCCACCTCTACAGCGACAGGAGGTTGACGCGACCCCTCGTGCGTAAAAACGGCGAGTTGGTTCCTGCTTCCTGGGACGAGGCTCTGGACCTTGTCGCGAGCAAGATGAGTGAGATCAAAGCCAAGCACGGTCCCGACTCCTTCGGGCTCTTTAGCTCCTCACGCTCGACCAACGAGCTCAACTACCTGGCGAGTAAGTTCATCCGGCAGGTCCTCGGGAACAGCAACATAGACTCTTGTAACCGTGCTTGACACGCCGCCAGCGTCACCGGTCTGGTGGCAACGTTTGGTGCGGGCGGAGCAACAACCTCCTACGAAGAATTCGAGAACACCGACCTCATAATCTGCTGGGGCTCCAACACCATGGAGTGCCACCCCATCATCTACAACCACATGCGCCGCGGCTTAAAGAACGGCGCGAAGATGATCGTGGTGGACCCAAGAAAGATAGATCAGGTAAAGAAAGCCGACAAGTGGCTCGGCCTCAACGTGGGCACGGACATCGCCCTGGCGAACGCGATGGCTAACGTGATCATCGCCGAAGACCTCCACGACAAAGAGTTCGTCGAGCGGGCGACGGAGAACTTCGAGGAGTACAAAGCTAAGGTCTCCGGCTACACCCCGGAGTACGCCGAGCAGATAACGGGCGTCCCTGCTGATGACATCCGCGAGGTCGCCCGTATGTACGCCACGGCGGATAAGGCTATCCTCAACTGGACCCTGGGCATCACCGAGCACCACAATGGCGCTGACGGTGTGTTCGCGCTCATCGGGTTGGGGCTTCTGACCGGCCACGTCGGCAAGTACGGTAGCGGCCTGAATCCCCTGCGCGGCCAGAACAACGTTCAGGGCGGCGGCGATATGGGGGCCCTGCCGGACAAGATGGTCGGGGGGTGGCACTGGGATGACCCCGAGGCCCACGAGCTCTTCGAGGAGGTATGGGGGTCGCCGTTGCCCGAGAAGGTCGGCAAGCACCAGCCCGCGATGATGGACGCCGTGGAACGTGGTGAGATCCGCTGCATGTACGTTATCGGGGAGAACCCTGCACAGTCCGACGCCGACGAACACTACCACGACGAG
>DATDKT010000323.1:0-9947 GCA_036519775.1 Rubrobacteraceae bacterium | reverse complement strand
CTACACGCCCGCCGACTACCAGGTCCTCCCCAAGTACGGTTTCCAGGCCCTTTTGCTGATGCGGAAGTTCTTCCGCTCCACTGAGAACTGCGTGGCCGTGGACATGCTGCCGTCGGTCATCGCGGTCGAGACGCGGTTGGGAGCCGAGGAGGCTGGGGGCATGCAGTACGCGGCGAAGCTGCTCAACGTCTCGAGGCTCCCCTCGCCGCGCCTCCCCTCGCCGGTGAGGAGGCTGCTGAACATCCGGGAGCAGCCGGAGGAGAGCGCCCCCGTGTACGAGGACCCGGCTGACCCGGCTATCGGGATCGACGACGTCCACGGGCACGTCCTGCCACCGCCGAAGCGCCCGCGCGCACCGATCCCCGCGCCCGTAAAGGGCCTCTTGAACGGGGGTCTCCAGGTAGTCGACGAAGCGTTGAGCCGGGGCTTTGGGGACAGGTCGCGGGTGGAGGTGCTCGAAGGCTTCGACGAGTCCTTCGACGTGCTGTTCGAGAAGATCGTTGCGCAGGTACCCTGCGTGCCGGAGAAGGACTCGGCGTTCCTGCGCTGGCGCTACGGACCCGGTTCTCCTCAGACGCCGGTGACCATCCTCGGTGTCAGGGAGGGAGAGGACCTCCTCGGGTACGCTGTGCTCGGCGTGACCGTGGAGAACCTGGAGGGTTTCCGGGACGCCTATATACTCGACCTCGTGGCGCTCCCGGGACACCACGACGTAACACGGGTGCTGCTCGGGGAAGCGGTACGCTTCTTCAGGAAGGCCGGGGTGCCCCTCGTCAGGTACCGGTACCTCGAGTCGCCCACCTCTCCCCAGTCGGGCGCCCTGTTGCGCTTCGGTTTCTTCCCCCGCAAGGCGAGGCGCAACTGGCTGCTGGTGAAGTTCGCGGACCCGGGGAGGCACAAGGTGGCCCGCCACATCACCAACTGGTCGTACAGCATCGGTGACGGGGAGGCGACCTTCTGGGTCAAGTTAAGTTAGAGTCGGATAGGAGGTATTGGCTATGTCCGTTGGTACAGAACAGGTAGTCCCAGAGATACGCGGGTGGCTCCGCGAGAACGTAACGGGGGGCCGCGACGTCCCCGAAGACGAGCCGATCATAGAGAACGGCGTTCTCACCTCGCTACAGACGGTGGAGTTGGTCATGTTTCTGGAGGACAGGTTCGGCATCATGGTCGAGGACGAGGAGCTGGACGAGGAGAACTTCGGCTCCGTCAACGCCATCGCCGGGCTGGTGGCGGGCAAGACGGCCTAAAGAGATGCGCCCGGAATTCACCCTCCACGACCTGCTCCACAACTCCGTGGAGCGCGACCCCGCCCACGTAGCTATCGTCGACGGCAGCGCCGAGTACACCTACGAGGACCTGGCGCGTCAGAGCGCCTCTCTCTGTGCGGCACTCCAGGACGCGGGGGTAAGAAAGGGCGACCGGGTCGGTATCCTCCTGGAGAAGACCTGGGAGGCCATCGTGGCGATGCTCGCGGCCTCCATGGCTGGCGCCGCCTACGTGAACATCAACCCCCTCTTCAAGGCCCCCCAGGTCCAATACATCGCCGACGACTGCGACATCCGCGTCCTCATCGGGGACTCTAACAAGTTAGAGGAGCTGGAGCCGGGGACCATAGCCGGGACGGCGTTCTACAAGGGCGAGAAGCCCTCGCCGAAGGTTGCGGGCTCCCTCGTAGACGTCGCGGAGGCGCTCACTTCGGGGGATACCCCCAAAGAGACGAGGCAAGTGTCGGAGGTGGACCTAGGGACTATCCTGTACACCTCGGGATCGACGGGGATGCCCAAAGGTGTCGCTACCAGTCAGCGCAACATCGTGGTGGGAGCCCAGATCGTCTCCACGTACCTGAACAACACACCCGAGGACCGCATCCTCTCGGCGCTCCCCCTCAACTTCGACGCCGGGATGAGCCAGTTCACTACTTCCTTACGGGCAGGGGCCACGCTGGTGTTGCAGCGTTCGCGGTTGCCGGGCGACCTCTTGAAAGGGCTCAGGCGGCACGAGATCACGGGCGTCACCGGGGTGCCGCCGCTGTGGGCGCTCCTCTTGCGTGGCGCGAAGACCATCGAGGACGAGCCGCTCACACACCTGCGCTACCTCGCCAACACGGGCGGACGAATCCCGCAGGCGAACCTCGACGAGCTCAGGCGGCTGCTCGAACCCGCGGGCACGAAGATATACCTGATGTACGGTCTCACCGAAGCGTTCCGCTCGACGTATTTGCCGCCAGAGGAGATCGAACGCGGTTCCACTTGCATCGGCAAGGCCATCCCGGACACGGAGATACTGGTCGTAAACAGAGACGGCCAGGAGTGCGCCCCAGGTGAGCCGGGGGAGCTGGTACACCGGGGGCCGACCGTGGCGATGGGCTACTGGGGCAAGGAGGAGGCGACGGACAAGGCGTATCGTCCGAACCCTGTGGCCCCGCCGGAGCTTCTGGACGTGGAGCGGGTGGTCTACTCTGGCGATCTCGTGCGGCGCGACGAGGAGGGCTTCCTCTACTTCATCGGGCGCGAGGACGCGATGATAAAGACACAGGGCTACCGTCTGAGCCCGGAGGAGGTGGAGGGACTCCTGGTGGGATCTGGTAGGGTGCGCGAGGCGTGCGCCTTCGGGGTGCAAGACCTGGAGGTCGGGCAGCAGGTTTACGCGGTGGTCTCTCTCAGGGACGGTGGCGATGCCTCTGTGGAGAAGATACGGGAGTACGTTATAAAGAACGGGCCACCGTACATGGTGCCGAAGGAGATCTTCGTGCAGGACGAGCTGCCGAAGACGGGTTCCGGCAAGATCGACCGCAAGGGGATAAGTAATGCTTACGCAGATAGATAAGGCTCGCGTTTTGGCCGGGCGCCTCGGCGGGGAGGACGGTGGGGAGTTCGCTCCCGGAGGGGTGCCCATCGGCAGGATAGCCGAAGAGTACGGCACGCCCTTCTACCTCTATCACGGGGAGATGATCGTGGAGAGGGTCCGCCGCGTCCGGGAGGCCGTGGGGACGGAGGTCGCGTTCTCCCTCAAGGCAAACCCCAACCTCGCCGTGTGCCAGCTCATAGCCTCCCAGCGAGAGGCTGGCGCCGAGGTCGCTTCGTCCGGCGAGCTCGTGGTGGCGCGGGCCGCGGGGTTCGAGCCGGAGGACATCGTCTTCGCCGGTCCCGCCAAAACCGACGAGGAGCTAAAGATGGCCGTGGAGGAGGACATCTTTGCGGTCAACGTCGAGTCGTTGAACGAGATAGACCGGCTCGCCGCCATAGCGGAGCGGGAGGGACGCAGGATCGGGGTGGGTCTGAGGATAAACCCTGCCGCCCAGCTCATGGGCTCCCAGATGCGTATGGGGGGTACGGTCGGGCAGTTTGGCATCGATCAGACCGAACTGGCCGAGGCGGTGCACAGGACGCTCTCCCACCCGCAGTTGATCCTGCGCGGCGTCCACGTGTATACCGCGACCCAGGTCTTTGAGGTCGAGCCGCTTCTGGAGCACTGCCGCAACATCTTCAAGATCGCGCTGGAGGCCGCGAGCGTGGCCAGGCATCCCCTGGAGATGATCGACTTCGGGGGCGGCTTCGGGGTGCCGTACTTCGAGAAGATGGCGGAGTTCGATCTGGAAGCTTTTGGCGAGGGTTTCCGGAGGCTTCTGGCCTCATACCGCTCCGACCCGCGCCTCGAAGGCTGCCGCTTCCTCTTCGAGCTCGGTCGCTACCTGGTAGCCGACGCGGGGCTCTACGTCACGCGGGTGGTGGACGTAAAGCGGATGCGGGGAAAGACCTTCGTCGTGACCGACGGCGGCATGAACCACCACCTGACCGCGACGGGGAACATGGGTCAGGTCTTCCGTAAGTCTTACCCGATCCTGAACCTCAGCCGCGTGAACGGGGTGCCGGGCGAAGAGGGCGTGGCGATGGCCGGACCCTGCTGCACGCCGCTTGACATGTTCGGAACCAACCTCCCCTTGGTAGAGCCAGAGGTTGGGGACCTTATCGGGGTGTTCTACAGCGGGGCATACGGGTACAGCGCGAGCAACCTGGGCTTCTTGAGCCACCCCACTCCGGCGGAGGTGCTGCTCTGGCAGGGGGAGGCGCGGTCTCTGCGGCCTCTGGGCAGGCCCGAGGACGTGCTCAACGGACAGGAGCCGCTGCCCGCGCCCGAGCGGGAGTCCAACGTACTCGGATAAGTCCTTTTTGGGCGCCTCCAGCCTTGCTGCCGCGTGATGGATCGGAGGAGCTTCTCTATGACTTCGCAGCCCGTCGAACCGCGACGCGCCCTATACGACGAGGGAGGTCCAGGACGCCACAGAGTCGAGCGGGACCGCGCCGCCACGTGGTACAGGTTCCAGCCCGTGTACTATCACCTATACTAAAAGCTGAAGCAGAACGTGTTCTACAGCGTTTTGCAGTGTAGTTGAACTAGAACACTGTGGGCACATTAGTGCTTGAGCAGGAGGCTTCTTAGAAGAGAAGCAGGCGTTAACGGTGCGTGTGGCTCAATAACGGTGCAAAACGCTATATTAGAGCTAGTCAGCTTTCAGCTGTCAGCTAATCGACCGCCAGCGAAAGCTGCTCGTAACGGAGCCTCGAATACCCCTGCCGTCAACCATGCCGGAGACGAAGACGCTGCTCGTACTCCCCTTACGACCGGCAACCGGCTAGAAAAAGCTAGTAGCTAAAAACTGATTGCTAACGGCTAGTAACTGATTGCTAACGGCTAGTAATTCACCGGCGCTATGTTGAGCTCTTCGGAGTTGGGCGCGATGGTCTTGCCCTTCTCGTCTATTAGGGGTTGGTAGGTGTCGGTGTGGAGGACATCGTCTTCGACGACCTTACCGTTCTCCTTCACCTTCTTGTAGGTGATCCACTTGGAGTAATCGGCGCCGAGGTACTCGGGTTCGGAGTCCAGCTCGACCTCCTTACCGGTGGGCCTGCCCCAGACCTCGGCGTAGATGTAGCCGTCGTCGGCCACGTACTCTCGGAGGAGTATGTAACCGTCGGTCGTGTTCTTGAACTTCATATCCAGAGCCCCGAACCAAACGGTCGCGTCCAGACCGGGCCGGATGTAGGGCAGCTGCGCAGCGTGCGGGTGACGCTCGACGATGTCGAGACCGGCGTAGTTGGCCGCGTTGTACAGGGTCGAGGAGACCTGGCAGAGGCCACCGCCGTCGGCCTTCTCCTCCTTGCCCTCGATGATGACCTTCGTCTCGTTGTACTCGAGCGGGGAGAGAATCTCGTTGGCGGAGAAGGTCTCGCCCGGAGCCAGGGCCTTGCCGGTTATGGCGTTCGAGGCGATCCTAAGGTTCTCCACTCGCTCCTGGCTCGTGTCACTGCTCAGCGTGTAGTTGGTCCGGTAGCTGCCGATCATCTCGGTCGGCTTGAGCTCTTCGGCCTGCGCGGTCGTGAGCTCGGGCTCGTCGGTGCCGACCGGCACCTCGTACTCGCGCACGTCCTGGAAGAGCCCAGCCTCGAGGGCGTCGAACAGCTCTTCTTCTTTGACTTCCTGGCCCGTCCGGCTCTTCGTGACGGATACGCCGTCGTCCTCGAACCTGAAACCGGCCTCGACTGGCTCAATCGTCAACGCCTCGTACACCTCCGACATAACCTCCCGCAGCTGCTCCCGGTCGAGGCCGACCCGGATCTCGCCGCCCGCCCTCGGCGCGAAGCTCAAGGACTGCCCGGTCTCCTCGGGGGAGAGCTCCCATTCTTTCCCGTTGGCGGTCAGAGCCACCGGCTCGGACATCGCCTCCTCGGCCACCCCGGCCGCCTCTTCGGCCGCAGGGGTCAGGACCTCGGGTTCGAAAGCCTCGCCGGCGATGTCGACCTCGCCGCTCATGCGTTCGAGGGCTCTGTCCACGTTCGCCGCCGTGCCCTGTACGTCCATCATGTACCCCTCACGGGACTCCACCACTTCCGCGTCCGACCCGCGGATGTTCACGTAAGCGTTCCGGCCCTCCTGATTAATCCGCGTGGCCCGGTTCTCGATCTTGGACTGAACGGCCTCCCGGTCGTAGTCCACCACGGGCGCGGCGCTCACCGTACCCCAGGCCCCCTGGATCCTCTCGCCGAGCCGTTTGGGGAGGCTACCCTCGCGCCCAACGGCGTAGGCTTGATCTACGGTGCCATCGACGTCGAGCGCTAGCCCCGCTTCTCTGGCGGAGAGGGTGAACTCTTCGGGGGCACCGGTGAAGCGCAGCTCATCGAAGGCGGCCGCGCCGCGCTCGGCGACGATCTCGCGGGCCTCCTCGGGCGTCTTGCCGCCCAAAGAGACGTTCCCGACCATCACGCCCCCGTAGATCCTGCCCTGGTTAGCTATGTGGTCGGCGGCTACCAGCACAGCAGCGGCGGCGCAGGCGATGAGCACGGAGATGAGGATCCTACGCCGGCGCCGTCCCCCCTTGGGACGATAACCCGAAGAGTTGCCGAAGCCGTCCCTGCCCTCGAAGCTACTCTGGGTTGCCCCTCTTCTCGGATTCTTGAGACTCAAAAACTCATCCTCCACGTGCGGTGCCGCGCACCAAACCTGTCACCTAATGACCTGGTCTTTGGACAGAGCCCCCCCTTTTCGGGTATAGGAGACGGCCTAACTTTGCTCCCGCGCCGCTCCACCCGAAAAGCTTAACATGATCTTAAAGTTTGCGCTAGCGTTTGCGTGGCTATTCGCTCGAAGGTGACCTAGGGCTTGAGCTCTCGGTTACTGAGCCTCGGGAAACTCGAAGTTATAGGCCTCGCTCGACGAGAGCTCTTTCTTCACGAAGAACCACCAGGGGCCTATCTTCTCCGCGCGGTAGCGAGTGTCGAGCCAGGCGTCCAGCGTCCGGACGTTCTCGGGCGAAAGGTGGGCGCTGGGCAGCAGGGATTGGCCTTCGCCGAAGAAGCTGATCGCATCGGGGTCGTACGCCTCCAGCTCCTCTAACCAGCCCTCGAATCCGCCTTCGGTTTTGGCTTCGATCAAGCGGTCTACCCCGGCGGTGGTCCAGATGTAGGGGTTAGGGTTCTCCCGGTGGAGGAGCACCAGAACCTGCGGGGAGTTTATAGAGGCCAGCTTCGCGTCTTTCCCGAACCTCTCCTCTATCTCTAACGCTCCCTCTCTCTGGGTGGGAAGGTCTATATCCGTGCCCAGGAGCCTGTTGGAGGCGACGGCGTTGATCCCGCTCCACGTGTTGGCCAGGGCTATCGCAAAGAGGATCGTGCCCATAAGCGCGGTGAGAACTGGTGGGGCATAGGTGCGCCTGATCGCTGCGCCCAGGAAAGCGCCGAACCCGATGGCCGCGTACGGCAGAAAGACGTAGAAGTCATCGGCCAACTGGAAATCCCGCAGGGACCACAGAACTGGGATCGGCAAAGAGAGGAGGATCGGGGCGAAACGGTACTCGTACGGCCTCTTTATGTAGAGGCGCAGGATCACGCCCAGACCAATTATGATTGGGATCAACATCGTGCCGTACGGAAGAGCGATGTTGATCGCCGCTCCCGCCACGTGGTACGTGAGGTTGAAATCCCCCCGCACGAGGTACAGGAAGTTGAAGAGGACGAACCCGTCGAAAAAGTCGCCCAAGGCGCCATGGTAGTAAAAGTAGGCGAGAACGGCCGCGGGCGGCAGCGAGATCCCGGCCAGGGAGCGAAGCACGGCGGCACCGCGCTCCCCTCTGGGACGAGTAACGGCCAGCAAGAAGGTCACGAACGCGAATACCGCCATAGGTTGCCACACGAGAAGCGCCAGTGAACCGAAGAAGCCGGACCAGAACCACCTCTTCTGAGTCGCGAACAGGAGGCACAGGGCCTCGAAGAGCACCAGCGGGGTCTTTGGCTCGGGTCCCGAGCCGGCGGGTTGGGCGAAACCGTAGCACCCCAGCAAGGTCAGGGCCGCGAAGAACCCCGCTACCCGCGACCGGAACACGCTCGCGCCGAGCAGATAGACCGCGACGACCCCGAGGCAGGCCGTGGTGAAGAAGATCAGGCGCACGGTGTAGACGTCGTCCCACCCTAGCGGCCAGGACAACAACACTCCCAGCCCGGCGAGCATGGGCGAGAGAGGTCCTTTGTGGTCGAAGGCGCTGACGTAGGGCGGGACGCCCTCGGCTACCATCTGGCCGCTGTAGAGGTAGATGGAGTAGTCCCGGAGCAGCACGCCGTCGAGGCCGTACAGGCCGTACACGAAGACGGCCAGAGCCAGAACGAGGAGCGGTAGGGCGAACCCGCCGACCCACGCGAATTTGCCCTTTCGCGCGGACGACACGAGGTTGTTCTTTTGCACGAACCCCTTGATCTGGATACCCCTTTTTGAAGCTAGATCTGAACGCGAGCTATGATAATAAACGTCTGCGAAGCCGCTTGCAATTCCGGCTCTTCGAGCTACTGAAGCCTCGAGAAGACCGCAAAATGGTTCTCTTGGAGTGACGTTACACGGGGTCATGGCTGCTAGGGTTCTGGTAAGTCGTAACGGGAGAAGCTTTACAATAGGAGCGGACCATGAGCGAGCCGCGCACACTGCAGTCCTTTAAAGAGACGCTCTCCGAGCGCGGCGACCGGCCGGCTGTGCTGGCGCTGCACAAGGAGGAGATCGAGCACTGGTCCTACCCTGAGTTGGCGGACCACGCGCGGCGGCTGGCCCGCGGCCTGGCCGAGAGGGGCGTCGGGCTTGGCGACCACGTGGCGCTGCAGGCCGGCAACCGTCCTGAGTGGATCGCGGCGTGCCTGGGGGCGATCTGGGCCGGTGCTGTGGTCGTCCCTCTCGATGTGCAGATGGGCGGCGCGATGCTCGCCCACGCCTTGGAGGACAGCTGCGCCGGGTTCATCTTCACCACCATCGAAGGAGCCGAGCGGCTCGAACGCCTCGACGCCAAGAGCACGCCGGAGCCTATCCTGCTCGACGCCGGGGAGGACGATGAGCGGAGCTGGCGGCGCCTCCTCTCCGACAGGGACGCGGAGCTGCCGGAGCTAGAACCGGAAGATCTGGCGGCGCTGTTCTACACCTCCGGCACCACGGGCACGGCCAAGGGCGTGCCGCTGAGCCATGGCAACCTGGCGTTCCAGCTCGATACGCTACTCGACGCGGACCTCTTGACCGAAGATGATCGCATCCTGCTCCCGCTACCGCTTCACCACGTCTACCCGTTCGTGATCGGGATGCTCACGCCGCTGTGTGCCGGTCTGCCGATAGTTATGCCCCACGCGCTCACGGGCCCGCAGCTCGTGCGCGCCCTCAACGAGGGGGAAGTCACCCTGATCGTGGGCGTCCCCCGACTCTACGACGCGCTCTACTCGGGTATAGAGGAGCGCATAAAGTCCGGCTCCCGCCTCGGGGCCAAGCTCTTCGAGGCTGGCGGCGGGCTGAACGTGTGGCTGCGTCAGCGGACGGGACTGCGCATCGGCGAGCCCATGATGTACCCCCTGCGCAAACGGTTCGGGCCGAAGCTGCGGGTCCTCGCCTCCGGCGGGGCGGCGCTCGACCCGGAACTGGCCCGGAAGCTCGAAGCCTTAGGGTGGCGGGTCGCCGTCGGCTACGGGCTGACCGAGACCTCCCCGCTCCTGACGCTGAACCCTCCCGACGGGGCGAAGCTCGGCAGCGCCGGACGGCCGATCCCCGGCATCGAGTTACGCCTCGATCCTTCGGCCATGCCTGACGAGTCGGACGGCGGCTCGGAGCGCCGGGAGGGCAGAACAGACGAGGCCCACGAGGAGGGCGAGATCCTGGCCCGGGGACCGGGCGTCTTCTCCGGCTACCGCAGCATGCCCGAGGAGACCGACGAGGTCCTCACCGAGGACGGGTGGTACCGTACCGGAGACCTGGGCTACTTCGACGACGACGGCTACCTGTACGTCACCGGCCGCGCCTCGACGCTCATCGTCACCGAGGGTGGCAAGAACGTTCAGCCCGAGGAGGTCGAGGGATCCTACGAGGAGAGCCCCGCCATCGACCAGATCGGGGTGCTCCAAAAAGACGGCAAGCTCGTCGCGGTGGTCGTG
>DATDKT010000322.1:0-14473 GCA_036519775.1 Rubrobacteraceae bacterium | reverse complement strand
ACGAAGCGCACGTCCTCACGGTCCTCGCTCATCTCGTCCAGGATCGGGGAGACGCGCCGGCACGGTACGCACCACGGCGCCCAAAAGTCTACTATTACCGGCTTATCCGCTTTGAGAACCTCACTCTCAAACGTGACGTCCGTGATCTCGGCGACCGCCATAAACCGCACCTCCAAGTCCGTTCTACTTTGCCGCGATAGTCTATCACGCCGCTATGCTCGTTCCTTCGGTAACCGTGGCCTGGTTCAGGCTCTCGACGGGGTCTCTACCCGGACCGCTTCGGCAAGCTCCTCGGCTCGCCGCGTCTCGAAGACGCCGGCGCCCAAAGTTTCGGCGTTCGCCGCGGCACATCCGGCGGCCAGGCACACGGCCTCGACCGGCGAAAGCTGGCGATGGAGGCCCGCCAGGAGGCCGGCCAGGTAGGCGTCGCCGCTCCCGATGGTCGAAAGGGTCTCGACTCTGGGCGCCTGGGCCGAAATCACACCGTCCTCCGTGGTCAGGTAGGAGTAGCCCTCAGGTGACGTCATGCACGCCCCCCTGGCTCCGAGCTCGATGAGCCTCCCCAGCCCCCGGAAGAAATCCTCCCCCTCGATAAAATCGAAGCCCACGGCGCTCTCAGCCTCGTGCTGGTTCGGGCTCACCAAGGAAGGTCCGGCTTTGAGCGATGCCTTCAGGACCGTCGGCGAGGCGTCGACGACCGTGTACAGACCCTCCTCGCTAGCCTTGCGCAACAGGCTCACGAGGAAGCTCTCGTCCAGGTTCGCCGGCAGGCTGCCGGCGAAGACTATAGCCGTCGCGTACTCCATGAGAAACGAGAGGCGTCCCGTAAACTCGTGGACCTCCTCGGGTGAGACGGCGGGACCGTGTTCGTTGATCTCCGTCTGCGTGCCCGTGGTAGGGTCCACGATAGCGGTCGACGTCCGGCTGGGGCTCCGAATCTCGACGAAGTCGAAGGGGATGGCCGCCTCGCTCAAGCCGTCCCGGATGGTGTCGCCGTTGCGCCCGCCGACGAGCCCGCTGGCAAGCACCGGCACGGCGAGGGCCCTCAGAGCGCGCGCGACGTTTATGCCCTTACCGCCCGCGAGCGCGACGCTCTCCGTCGCCCGGTGTCTGTGGCCAAGCGTCAGGCTCGGGACGACGAGGGTTCGGTCCACGGCGGCGTTGAGAGTTACGGTCAGAATCACTTGCAAACACCTCCCCTTTTCCCCGGGACCTCGTCTAAAGGTACTCCCACTGTATACTACAATTTCTCGAAGGATACCTCCCCGTTCTCTCCTCCCTAGAGCGCGCCTTCCGGCGTTCCGGCCGCCGGGACAAGGTCTTCGCAGGGCGTTACAATGGGCGGCGCCATGCGTACCACGCCCCGCCCCTCGATCCCCCGATGAAACGCCTGCTCGTCGTCGCCTTGCTCGTGCTCTTTGGTGCCGTGGGCTACCGGATCTACGGCTCACCCGAGACCGGAACTGGAAGCCTAACGCTCCCTCAGCCGGCTCCGAGCATAGGCGAGGAGGCACCGAACTTCGAGTCCGAGCGCCGGGACGGCAACCGCTTCGAGCTCTCCGAAGAGGGCGTCTACGTGCTCACGTTCTGGAGCACCCTGAACAAGGACACTTCCGAGGCCCGCCCGGAGTTCGAACAGATGGCCCGGGATTACGAGAACGAAGGGGTATCTTTCGCCGCCGTCTACGTCAGCAACGCCCCTGAAGACGAAGAGGATGCCCCCTACGCGGTGCTCCAGGACAGCGCCGGGGCACTGACCGCAATGTACAACGTCAAAACGGTGCCGAGACTATTCTTGATCCGGGACGGCACCATAGAGCTCGTGCTGAACGGCTACTACCCACAGAACGAAGAGCTCCTCCAGGAGGAGCTCGACCGGGTCTTGTACGACTCGGATGTGGACCCTGGCGAATAAAGGAGAGGAGAGCATGACGAAAGAGAGCATAGTACAGACAATAGGGGTGCTGGTCTTCGTAGCGACGGTGGCGGTCGCAATCGCCGCCATCTTCTACGAGCTCAACGCGCTTTAGAAGCAGATCCGCAAGGCACCCTCCGAGGGTAGTACCGCCACCTGCTACGCTCGGACTCCCGCGGCTGCCAGGTCCTCGCGCATCCTGCGGGCTGCCTCCCTGGCGGCGCTTTTGTAGTCGCCCGAGGTCCCTTCCGGATCCTCGAAGGCGCGCAAGATGCCCCGGCTACTGTTGACCAGGACGCCCACGCCGTTCGAATCGAGTAGCGCGCGTACCCCCGAGGGGTCCCCCTTCTGCGCCCCGTAGCCCGGAGCCAGAAAGAGCGTCCTCGGGAGTAGCTTACGCACCCTGCCGCCGATCTCCGGACGTGTCGCGCCCACGACGGCCCCGACGTCCGGATAACCCGAAGCCCCGGCCTCGCCCAGCTCCTTCACGAGCCGCGCTGCATACTCGTAGAGTGGCGGCGCCGACGAGCTTTGGAACACCTCCGCGGAAGGGTTGGAGGTAGCGACGAGGACGAAGACGCCCCCGCCGCATCCCAGGCGCCGCGCCTCCTCCAGGAACGGTTCTACCGCGTCCGCGCCCATGTAGGGGTTGGCCGTGATGCTCGTGGCGCCATAGACTGAGAGGTGAGCCTCGGCGTAGGCGGCGGCCACAGGCCTTATATCCCCTCGCTTCGCGTCCGCTATGGTCGGGAGATCCAAAGCGCCGGCCGTTCCCAGCAGGTCCGCGTATACCCTCATCCCTTCGGGTCCCAGGCGCTCGAAGTAAGCCAACTGCAGCTTGACGGCTGCCGCCTCCGGCTCGACCGCCTCGAGAACCCCGAGGCAGAACTCCCGGACGGCCCCGGCCTCCGTGATCTCGCGCTCGCGCACGCGCCCCAGGATCTCCGGCGGCAGGTGGCGGGGGTCCGGATCGAGGCCCACGACGACGGTGCTCGCCTTGCGATGGGCGGAGGAAACGAGAGCTTCCACTATGGCAGCCTCGCCGGGGCAGGCACGAAAAAGCCGCGGGGGGAAGCCTCCCGCGGCGTGAAAAGCTCGGCTTTCAGCTTACTTGATGGAGTCTTTAAGAGCGTTGCCGGCGGTGAACTTCGGCACCTTAGAGGCCGGGATCTTCATCTTCTCTTTAGTCTGGGGGTTGACGCCCTCGCGGGCCTCACGCTTCTGAACGTAGAACTTGCCGAAGCCGGTGATCTGGATCTGGTTACCCTTCTTAAGCTCCGAGGTGACCACGCCCTCGAACGCGTCGAAGAAGCGCTGGGCCTCACTCTTGGAGCCGTCGGCCTCGTCGGCTATCTTCTGGATCAACTCCGTTTTGTTCATGTGTGCATTACCTCCCTTATTCGCTTCCGCTACCGGCTCCCCCACGACTGGAGGGACTATACCAGAGTACCGGATTTGACTCAATCCCCGCTGTTTACCCCCAAATCCTCCATCCTAAGCAACGCCTCAAACGGATAATTACCCAGAACGGCAGAATCCTCACCCCTCCTGTCGAGCACAGCCAGGATCCCAACGACCTCCGCCCCTGCCTCTTCCAGGGTAGCCGCCGCCGTCAAGACCTGGGCGCCCGTGGTGACGACGTCCTCGATAAGAGCGACCTCCTCCCCAGCCTCAAAGGGGTGTCCCTCGATTCTGTTGCCGGTACCGTAGCCTTTGGCGCTCTTGCGGACTATGCTGTAAGAGAGACCGCTCTCGAGGGCGGCCGCCGCGACCAGCGGTACGGACCCGAGCTCGACCCCCGCGAGCCTCCTAGTGCCGACCGGGAGCCTCCTGGAGATCTCACCCGCCAGATCCCGAAGAAGCGCGGGCTCCGTCGAGAAGAGATACTTGTCCACGTAGAATTGGCTCTTCTTGCCGCTCGAAAGCAAAAAGTCGCCCTCCAGCAAGGCGGCCTCCCGCACCCGGGAAGCGAGGTCCCGCTCAGCCTTCACCCTGGCCTCCGGGCGGGCCGGGGGGAGGCTCTCCTGGGGCGGACGCACCTTCCAGGTCCTCGAGAGCCGCGTCGAAGGGACCAAAGTCCACCATCTCCAGCAGGTCGCCGAGCTCCTGCGCCTCGCCCTCTGCCGAGAGGAGACCGGCCTCTATGCCCGCGTTGACCTCCTCGAGAAGGGCCACCGCCCGGTCGAGTACACCCACCACTTCCGGGTCCGGGACGCCCTCCAGCTCCTCTATGAGCTTCTCCAGCTCCGCGAGCCGCTCCTCGAGACGCCCCACGTCCGCCCTACGTCCGCCATCCATCAGGTTCGGACTATACACCATCCTCGCGGCGCGGTTCCTCGTCCGACGAACCTCCACGCAAGTCCCGTCCCCGCCCGGCACCCGGTAAGGTGCCGCCCGCGGCCCACCAGACGAGCCCGCAGAGGGCGAGGGAGATCAGGAGCAGGGAGAGGAACGGTAACAGCCCCCACACCAGGACGTCGTACCCCGCGCGCAGCAGGAGAAAAGAGATCACCCCCGCGCTGGCGCCCGAGATTACCAGTAGCAGCAACGCCCCAGAGAGGATGTAGAGAAAGGTCTTCTGCCGGACGCGCCTCACTCCCTGGTTCACCCTACCTCACCACTCGGTCTATGGCCTTTGTAAGGTCTTTGGCCATCTCCTCGGAGGCTCCTCCCTCCGCGACACGCTCCTCGACGAAGTCCTTCAAAAGGACGGTGTTAACGCGCCGGATCGCTGAGAAGATCGCGTTCGTCTGTTGGATGATATCGGCGTAGGTAACGTCCTCGCTCTCGACCATCTTCGCAACGCCTCGGACGTGCCCCTCGACGCTCTTCAAGCGTCTCAAGACCTCATTTTTGGCTCCGTCTTGCAAAGTCAGCCACCCTTCTCTCCGAGCTCTTCCAAAAGTTCCCTAACGACGCTCGCGTCGTGGAAGGGCGCATCGCCCTCCGGGAGGTGCTGCACCCTCTCGTGGCCCTTACCCGCCACCACGACTACGTCTCCAGGCCGAGCCACCTCCAGGGTCCGCTTTATCGCCGCCCTTCTGTCCAGCACGACCTCGCAACGCCCCGGCCCTCCCCCGGCCCCCGCTGCAACCTCGCCGGCTATCTTCTCCGGGTCCTCAGTATAAGCGTCGTCGGTGGTTATTATGCTTAACTCTGCGAGGTTCGTCGCTACCCGGCCCATCAACGGACGCTTCGCCACGTCCCGGTCGCCGGCCGCTCCGAACACGCAGATCACACGCCCCGCTCCCCCACCGGACCCGTCGTCCCTACGCTCCACTACCTCGCGGGCGACGTTCAAGGTGGCTTCGAGCGCCACGTCGGTATGGGCGTAGTCTACTATCACTTCGAATCCGAACTCGTCGGAGGAGGCGACCCGCTCGAACCTGCCCGGCACCTGCTCCATCTCTCGCACGGCACGGCCCACTACCTCCTCCCCCACCCCAGAAGCCAGCGCGAGCGCCGCCGCCCCGGCGACGTTCTCGACGTTGTAAGGGCCGAGCAGGGGGCTCTCGATCTTCAGGATGCCGTCCGGGTAACGGAGCAGAAAGGCGGTCCCTCCCCTTACGGGCCCTACACTCTCCACGCGGTAGTCCGCGCTCTCCGCAACACCGAAGATCTTTACGCCCGGCACTTCCCCGACCAGCCGCCGGCCGTAGGAGTCGCTGGCGTTGGCGAGCTTTGGGCCCGTCGCCCAATAGAAGAGCTCGCGCTTGGCACGATAGTACTCCTCCATCGAGCCGTGCAAGTCGAGGTGGTCGCGGGAGAGGTTGGTGAAGATCGCACCCGCAAAGTGCGTACCCGTGACGCGCTTCAAAGTTATCCCGTGCGAAGAGACTTCCAAAACGACGTGCTCGACCCCGCCGTCGAGCATCTCCCGCATGGTACCCTGCACCTCCGTGGCCTCGGGAGTGGTGCGAGCGGGGGTGCGCCGCTCACCGCCGAACGCCACCTCCGCGGTGGACATGAGACCACACTTCTCGGGCCCGTAAGCGGTGGCGAGGATCGAGTACAAGGCGTAGGAGGTTGTGGTCTTGCCGTTGGTGCCGGTGACGCCGTAGACCGTCATGCTCGCGGAAGGGTTCCCAAACACGGCGCGCGCAAGCGCCGCTAGAGCACCCCGGGCGTCGACGACGACGACCGAGGGCGTGCCCGAGGGCAGTTCGCGCTCGGCCACGACGAGCGCTGCCCCACGCCGCAAAGCCTCCGGAACGAACTCTACGCCATCGCGCCTCATGCCAGGGATCGCCACGAAGGCAAAGCCGGGCTCGACGAGGCGCGAGTCGTGGGTCACGCCACCGATGCCGTCCACCCCCGGCGGTATCCTCGTCTTTAGTATCTCAGATAGCCGTGCACGTGAGAAAAAAACCACACTCCGTAGTGTAGCAAGGGCCACGGTGTACATTAGGGGCAACACCCGCAACACACCGTACACGCGCCGGGCACCGCCCGAATCGTTAAATAAAGTCTCGTTAACCGACATAAAGATTTGTGAACCAAATCACGCTGATTTGCGGTGACGCTCTCCAGGCCGTGTGTTAGTCTACCCGGGTTATTTTTAACGAAGACTTTACAGAGCGCAGGAGAGCTAGACGCTGAGGACGAGGCCGAGGCGCGCCTCGACTTCGTACCACAGAAAGGGGACTGATGTCGGCCGAGAACACCACCATGCTGGCGGAGCGGACGGACGAGCTTCTGAACCGGGGCCGAAGCCAGGGGTTCATAAGCACCGAGGACGTCGCGGATCTGTTGCAGGAGGGGGAGCTCTCGGCGACCGAGGTGGAGGAGTTCTACGCTACCCTCGAAGAGGAGGCCATAAGCATCGTGGAGGGTGAAGGTGCAACGCTGCCGGAGACGGCGACCGGTACCCAGCCATCCGGCGCTACCCCGGGGGTTCAGGAAGCGCCCGCGATGCAGATCGCGCACGCGGTGGCGACCGGCGACTCCATCAGGATGTACTTGGCGGAGATCGGGCGCGTAAGGCTCTTGACGCACGCCGACGAGATACGCCTCGCCAAAGGCATAGCCCGTGGCGACAAGCGGTGCAAGGATCGGCTCGTCGAGGCCAACTTAAGGCTCGTGGTCTCCATCGCCAAGAAGTACCGTAACCGCGGGGTCTCGTTTTTGGACCTCATCCAGGAGGGGAACCTCGGGCTCATCCGGGCCGCCGAGAAGTTCGACCACGATAAGGGTTTTAAGTTCTCGACGTACGCAACGTGGTGGATAAGGCAGGCCATAACGCGGGCCATCGCCGACAAGGGGCGCACCATCCGCATTCCGGTCCACATGGTCGAGAAGGTCAACAAGTTCCACCGGACGCACCGGCGTATGACCCAGACTCTAGGCCGCGAGCCCACCGACGAGGAGATCTCGCACGAGCTCGAGGTACCAGTCGAGGAGATCGTAAGGCTGCAGGAGATCAGCCAGAGGGCCATAAGCCTGGAGACACCGGTTGGCGACGAGGACTCCTCCGCTCTGGGTGACTTTATCGAGGACGGGACCGCCGTGACGCCCACGGAGGCGGTCTCCGAGACGCTCTTGAAGCTGCACCTCCGGGAGGCCTTGGACGAGCTGCCGGAGAGGGAGCGACAGATCATCGAACTCCGCTTCGGTATGAAGGACGATAGACCCCGTACTCTTGAAGAGGTAGGCCGTGAGTTCGACATCACCCGCGAGCGGGTGCGCCAGATCCAGATGAAGACCCTCAACCTCCTGCGCGAGCAGCGCCGCACCCAGAACCTGCGCGAGTACCTCCGGTAAGTGAGCGCCTCCGGAGCTTCTCCAGAAGAGCTCCATTCCTTCGTTCGCGAGCTCGCCCACCGCACGGGCGAGTTGCAACTCTCCCGCTACGAGGAGCCCGGTGAGGTCAAAGAGAAAGCGCCAAAAGATCTCGTAACAGAGGTAGACCTCCTCTGTGAGGAGTTTCTGATCCGCGAGATCCGCGAACGCTACCCAGACGACTCTATCCTCTCCGAGGAGAGAGGCGGCGAGATCTCACCCACCAGACACACCTGGCTCCTCGACCCGGTGGACGGCACCGCCAACTTCGCCCGCGCCAACCCCATGTTCTGCACGTGCATCTCCGTCATCGAAGGCCAGGAAGTAAAGCACGCCGCCGTCGCCGCCCCACGCCTCGGCGACGTCTACCACGCTTCTTTAGGCGGCGGGGCCTTCCGGGACTCGGAGGGAGAGACTGTCCCCCTGCGCGTGAGCGACACGGAGAGGCTCGAAGACGCCTTCGTAGGAGCGGACTTGACGTTTCGGGACACGGCTCACGACCCGCGCAAAAGTGGCGCTATGGAGGTCTTACGCTCCTGTTGGCAGGTCCGCTCGATCGGGAGCGCGGGCATCCGGGGGGCCTGGCTCGCGGCTGGTTACCTCGACGTCTCCATCGGTACGCGCAACACCGCCTGGGACTACGCCCCCACCGCTCTCCTCGTCTCCGAGGCCGGAGGCCGCGTGACAAACCTCACCGGAGATCCCTGGACCTACGACTCCGACGGCCTGATCGCCACCTCGGGCAACACCTTACACGAGGAGGTACTTAAGCTGATGGTCAGGTGCTGACCTTCTACCCGAAAGACGAACTTCCCCTATTGGGGAAGCAGTAGAGTCTGCCGTTGTCCGTTGACCGGCTGCTGAGGCAGCCCATAAACGGGTTGCTGAGGCTGCCCGCCAACAGGTTGCTGAGATTGTCGTCCGCCGGCGGGTTGTTGCGGCGGCCCGTAGATCGGCGGTGGCGGCGCGTTAACCGGCGGCTTCTGCGGTTCTTTGGAAGGCGACGGCTTCCGGAAGTTCGCCCTCTCCTGGGCTACTCTTGCAGATTCCTTGCCGTTGTAGGAGCGTCCGTCGGTCTTGATTCCCAGCCCTAGGTACCGACTCGGGGTGTCGAGCTCCTGGACGGGCAGCTCTTTCGTGGCCTCCTGCATGTAGAGGGACCAGATATCCAGCGGGAAGTTCTCGCCGTTGATCTCCGGGAAACCCCGAACGTAGACCATCGACTGGCGCTTCTCGGGGTAGCCGACCCAGACGCTGGTCGCGAGCTGCGGCACGTAGCCTATGTACCAGGCATCGACGAACAGCTCGGTCGTACCGGTCTTGCCGGCCGAGAGACGGCCTATCTCGGCGTCGAGGTTTCGGTAGCGTCCGGCTGTCCCCCGTTCGACTACGCCGCGCAGGGTCTGGGTAACCGCCGCCGCCTGGTCCCGAGTCAGAACCTCGGTCCCCTGAGGCTTGCGTTTCTGGACCGCAACCTCCTCGCCATCCTGCTCTCCCGTGACCCTCTCGACGAAGTACGGTTCCACGCGGGTGCCGCCGTTCGCGAGTGTCGAGTAGGACGAGGCCATCTCCAGCGGCGTCGCCCCCTCCCCCAGTCCTCCTATCGCCATCGCGGGGTAGATGTCAAGGGTGCTCCCCAGGCCGAGGTTGTTCGCCGTCGCCGCCACGTTCTCCAGCCCCAGATCCTGGGCAAGCTGGACGTAGACTGTGTTATCCGATTGCTCGGTGGCGGTCTTAAGGGAGACGGGGCCGCGCTCGACGTAGTTGTAGTTGTAGACCCGGTAGGGATCGGCACCTACGCCCATGTCTATGTTCAGGTTCCTGGAGGTGTAGACGGTGTCCGGCGAGATGCCCTGCCGGATCGCCTCCGCCAGGACGAACATCTTGAACGAGCTGCCGAGCTGCCGCTTGCCCTGTGTTGCGAGGTTGAACTTTACCTGCTCGAAGTCCGAGCCTCCCACCATCGCCTTCACCGCCCCCGTGGACGGCTCTACGGAGACCAGGGATGCCGAAGGGTCGCCCGACTCAGGGGCTACCACCTTCTCCACCGCCGTCATCGCATGTTCCTGGAGCTCGGGGTCGAGGGTCGTGTAGATCTTCAACCCCCCCTCGTAGACGGCCCGGTCCCCATACTGCCCGGCAAGCTCTTTGCGGACCGCGTCCAGGAAGTACTGGTTGTCGTTCTCGTACTCGACTTGCCCGCGACTCAAGGCGAGGTCCTGTGCGATAGCCTCCTCGTGCTCCCCAGGGGTTATGTAACCGTACTCGAGCATCCGGTCCAAAACGACGTCGCGGCGGGTTCTGGAGCTCTGGGGATCGGAGAAAGGGTCGTAGGTGCCGGGGAGGTTGATAATCCCCGCAAGCAGCGCCGACTCCGCTAAAGTCAACTCCGTCGCCGATTTGTCGAAGTAGGTGCGGGCTGCGGCCTCGACCCCGTAGGCGTTCGCCCCGAAGTACACGGTGTTCATGTACTGCTCAAGGATCTCCTCTTTGGTGTGCTGCTCCTCGTACTGCCAGGCCAGGGAAGCCTCGGTCATCTTGCGTGTGAGGGAGGGGATCTGACGCTGGCCCTGAGCGATGTAGGTGTTCTTGATGAGCTGCTGGGTGATAGTCGAGCCGCCCTGCCGGACGGAGAGGTTCGATATGTTCTCTCCGGCGGCCCGGCCTATGGCCTCCAGGTCCACGCCACGGTGGTCGTAGAACCGGTGGTCCTCGATGGCGATCACCGCGTCGCGCAAGGTCGGGTCGATCTCGTCGAGACCCACGACGAAGCGGTTCTGGACGCCGTGCAGCTCGTCCACGACGTTTCCGACGGAGTCATAGACGATAGAAGTTTGGGCCAGCTCGGCGGCCGAGTACTAGTCGAGCTCGGGCAGGTCCTCCGTGACCGTCGCGTAAGTGTAGCCAAAGAGGGCGAGAACGGAGGTGATCGAGAGCAGAAAGACCGAGACGAGCCCAATGACCGCGATCCTCACGTAGCCCCATACCCGGTCGCGCTTCTGCCGTATCACGTACTTCCGTTGCCGACGGCGGCTCATCCTTACGAGGCCCTCACGATTCATGGAGCGGCTATTATACAGAAGGGCATGAGCCTCAAACCTAAACCACAGAAAGAGTGAAACTTATAGTGAACCTTTCGCGAAAAATGTTCCCCGCCCTGATGGGCAACGACTTCGTCTACCTCAACTCTGGCGGCAGCGGCCCACCCTCCCGCGAGACGATACGCGCCATGCGCGAGGCGGACGACCTGTGCTCGGGTCCCGCCTACCTCGAAGGCGCGGACTTCTACGCTCACCAGGGCGCCACGTACGCCCGCGCCCGCGAAGCGGCGGCGAGGCTCACGAGCGTGAACCCTGATGACCTAGCCCTCACCCAGAGCACCACCCACGGCATGAACCTCGGCGCCTTCGCCCTCGACTGGAGGGCCGGCGATGAGATCGTCTCGAGCAGCTCCGAGCACCCGGGTTGTCTCGTGCCCCTGCACGCTTTAGAGAAACGCCACGACGCTCGCCTGAGGCTTGTAGAGCCTCCGATTACGGCCGAAAAAGTCGAGGAAGCGATGACGAGCCGGACACGCCTCGTCTCCATCTCGCACGTGGACTGGGCAACGGGCGAGGTCCTGCCGCTAGAGGAGATCTCGGCTCTCGCCCGCGACCGGGGCGCTCTTACCCTCGTGGACGGTGCCCAGAGCGTGGGCAACATCCCCGTGGATGTCCCCGCGACCGGCGCGGACATGTACGCCTTCACCGGTCACAAGTGGGTTCTGGGGCCGGAGGGCATGGGCGGCTTCTACGTTCGACCGGGGCTCGTGCCCGACGTCGTGGGGAGCACGAGCCTCGGCTACGCCTCCCTCTCCGACTCCACGGCGTTCAGGGCGGAGGGTGGCTACGAGGAGCACCTCCACGGCGGCGCGAGACGCTTCGAAGCCTCAACGATGAGCCCAGCGCTCGCCGCTGGCTTTGCTCAAGCGGCAGATGCCGCTCACGAGCGTGGCTTGGAGGGCTTCGCGGAGATCCAGCGGCGCGCCGAGCTTCTGGCCGGCCTGCTGCAAGAGCAGTCCCGCATCATGATCCGTTCCCGCCGTCCCGCCTCCTCCGGCCTAGTGAGCTTCGAGATCCCGGGGGTGGCGGCGAAAGAGGCGGCAGAAAAGCTGCTTGCACAGAGGTTCGTCGTCCGCTTCATCCCGGAGCCGTACCCTTACGTCCGCGCGAGCACCCACCTCTTCAACACAGACGAAGAGTTGGAGGCGCTGGCAGAAGCCGTGAGCAGGCTGTGAAAATGGGCCTCGGGCCACACTGCGCCAGTTTACACCGCTACGCGCGTAACCCCTAAGGCTTCTTGTTACCTGATTCTACTCCTTGGACCGCTCCCGATTCCGGCGTGGTGGCCAGCGACCCTACGCCGGCCACCACGAAGCACGCCACAATGAACAGCATAGAACGCCCGGTCTCCCTTAAGTCGCGCCGGCGGCGAGTATCTAGCATGAGTCCGCTTCGCTACTCTCGGTTCTTTGTTCCAGATCCTGTCATAGTCACGCTCTCGACCGCTCTCGACCGCTACCGGCGCAACCCGCAACGGCAGTTAGCTGGCCGCTCCCAGCAAGAACTCGACGGCCGAATCCAGGTCTTTGAAGAGGTGGTCGGGCTCGGCTTCGCACAGGGCTTCTTCGGAAAAGACGCCCCAGCTAACGGCGACGCTCAACGTCCCGGCGGCGTGGGCGGCCGCGACGTCGAAGGGAGAGTCGCCTACGTAAGCGGCTTCGTGGGGTGCAACGTCCCCGAGGAGCTCGAGGCCCTTGAGGAGCGGGGCGGGGTGGGGCTTGTGCTCCGTGGTGTCCTCCATGATCACGAAAGCGTCCACGGTGTCCCTCAAGGCGGGGAAGGAGTCCAGGGCCATCTCCAGGGAGAAGCGGCGCTTGGAGGTGACGACGGCCAAACACAGGCCAGCTTCGCGCAGGCGGGCTAGAGAGGCCTCGACATTGGGAAAAGCTTCGATCAGGTCTTCGTGAAGCTCCTCGTTGTGGAGTCGGTAGGACTCCAAAAGGTCTTCGGCCCTTTCGGGGTCCAGAAGCTCCATCTGGCGCGGCAGGGGCTGCCCAACGTTGGCCAGGAGCGCCTCCCGGCTCAACGTTCGCCCTAAGACCTCGCTGGTCGCGCGGCGCATGGACTCGTGGATCAACTCAGTGGTGTCGACGATGGTGCCGTCGAAGTCGAAGAGGACGGCCTTCAACATTTACTACGCTGCAATTTAGGGTCCTCCTGAATAGCGACTATGCCGATAAACTACAGGTCGTGAACACTATATAGAAAGGAGGCACGGGCCGTGCGTCTGGAGGATGCGAGCCCGCGCCACGAACCGCCGTTCGGCGGCTGCACCAAAATTAGGCATACTATTCAGATTTTGGTGCAAGGCCCCTTACCTCCATAAGGGCTACCTAAAGCCGTATAACAGGACCCACAGCCCGAATGCGACGCCACCAATCCATAACCCCGCCCCGATCAGGATCCTTGCCCACCGCGGCAAGCTCGCCCAGGCGTCTTTGGCCCGTCGCGCCGGCCTTCTGAGTTTCACCTCAGCCCAATCCAAGAAGCGGGCGACGATCCGAAGCTCGCTCGCGAGGATTACCAGCCCCAGGAGGAAGGTGCCCAAGCCTGGGCCTGGCAGGGGCCCCAAGACGATGCTCGTGATCGCGATCGCGATCCCGGCAACGATGAAGAGAACCTTCCGAAAATCGAATCGACCCTGGCTAGGGCTTCGCTGGCGGCTGCTTCGCCGGTGGCGACGGTAATGGTCTCGAAAGCGATAGCCCGGCTTGCTTGCCTTGAACAGCCGCCAATCTTCTTTAATTCTTCCGATCAATGCCACTCAATCTTTCCCCTAACGCGGCCCGTTTAGTTTAACAACGGAAGTAGGCGCAAGCTCTTTAGCAGGATATGCGCCGAGTTTTCATCGGCGGCATCATTACTGCCGGGAAAGGTTTAACACCCACACACATAGCGGGATGAGAGGAGGACTATGGCCGAACGGTACTACCGGGTGGACATCCAGTTCAGGAGTGGGGCGTCAGAAAGTTTCGACGCCCAGGCATTCGACATAGACGTTTCCAACATCGGTCTGGGTGCAGAGGCATAGCAGCAGGCGGACCATCTGCTCAGGTTTTCGTACACGGGGCGCTCCGGCGAGGAGGTCCCCCTCTACCTCGTCCCAGCCGAAGTTGCCGGGATAGTGATGGAGGAGCGCTACTCAGCGTAGCAGCCGCTCCGCTACCTCAATAAGACCGGGGCGTTTGGACCAGGGCCAAGCTAGACAAAACGAAGGGCCCGAGCCCAGCGAAGCTAGTAGGACCCCGGCCCTCTTCTTCTATGCCCACAGCTTCTTAGCCTCCGAGAAATTTAGGGATGCCGGAAACTCGGTTTCCGAGAACACTCGATACGGAAGCTCAGTTGCCGAGAACACCCTCTTTCTCGGCATCTCAGTGAATAAGGCGGCTAGTGTTCCTGCGTACCCTTCAGGGGTGTCTCGGGGCGCAACCACAGCGAGACGTGCGCCGGTTGCATCCTCTCCTAACCACCGGCCTACAGCGGTATCCATAACTATTGACCCGGTAGACAGGTGGGGGCGTAAACCGGCTTCTTCTCGTACAGGTACTGTGAGATGCTCCTATCCGCTACCTACAGCGTGTTTCATAGAAGATGAACGGGTAGATGGTAGGCGCCATGCTCGAAGAAGCTCCGAGCATCCTTTGCAGTAACCGTCGAGATCGCTACCCCTAGCGCTTCA
>DATDKT010000321.1:0-7990 GCA_036519775.1 Rubrobacteraceae bacterium | reverse complement strand
CTGCGCTCTCACTGTTATCCGTAGGTCCGGGAGGTTAATCGGCCAGACGCTGGCCTCGGCCGTCAACGTACTCAACCCTTCGATGATCGTGATAGGCGGCGGCGTTTCCCGCCTGGGTAACGCGCTTTTGGCCGAGGTCCGCAGCGCCGTCTACCAGCGGTCGCTCCCGCTAGCGACGAGGAATCTGCCGATAGTTATGAGCGAGCTCGACGACGTCGCGGGCGTTGTAGGCGCGAGCGTAATGGCCGCGGAGGGGGTGCTTTCTTTCGCAGACCGGTAGCAGCCCCCGCCCGAGGTAAGCGAAGCCCCTGAGAGAGGGAAGGAGCGCAAAGTAGGCGAAGACAAGAGCTTAAGAAACAAGGGTAGCGGAGTAAGGAGCGCCGGGCGCAGTATCGGCGGCACGGAAAAAGGAGAAGAAGGATGTTCGGACGGAGGATGATCGGTAAACAGTATGGGAAGGGGGAACTGTAATGTCTGCTAATGGTTCCGCTGTAGCCACTGGCAGCCAGCGAAGGTTCGTCAGGGTTGCCGCGACGATCACGGCCACGGGGGGATTGCTCTTCGGCTACGACACGGGCGTGATCTCGGGCGCCCTCCTCTTTATCAGGGAGGACTTCGCGCCGCTCTCGGATTTGCTGCAGGGCGTGATCGTCAGCTTCTTGCTGGTGGGCGCGGTGACCGGCGCTTTGGCAGGTGGGCCGCTCGCCGACCGCTTCGGCCGCAGGCCGATCGTACTCCTGGCCGCGGTTATATTCGCCATTGGAGCCATAGCCGCAGCCCTGACGCCCAATGTCAGTCTACTGATCGTCGCCCGCTTCATACTGGGGCTCGGGGTTGGGCTGGCTTCCCTGATCGTGCCGCTCTACATCGCCGAGATAGCTCCTCCGGCAAGCCGCGGGGCGCTGGTCTCGTTGAACCAGCTCATGATCACCATCGGGATTCTGCTCTCTTACATAGTGGGCGTCGCGTTTACCCCCATAGAGGGGTGGCGCTGGATGTTCGCCGTGGCTGTGATCCCGGCCTTGATCCTGGGCATAGGGATGTTCTTCTTGCCTGAGAGCCCTCGCTGGTTGGTCAAGAATGGCAAGCTGGCTAAGGCGCGTGCCGTGCTGAGCCGTAGCCGCGTCGAGACCGAAGTAGAGACGGAGATGCAGCAGATGGAGGAACTGGAGCGGATAGAGCGCCAGCAAGCTCAGGTTGGCTACAAGGAGCTGCTCGCGCCCTGGATCCGCCCCGCCCTCATCATCGGCATCGGGCTGGCCGTCTTTCAACAGATAACCGGCATTAACACCGTCATCTACTACGCTCCCACGATCCTCGAAATCGTCGGTTTCTCGGCTGGGGGCGCCATTGCGGCCACCGCCCTCGGCGTGGGCGTCGTGAATGTAGGGTTCACCATCCTCTCCCTTTTTCTTCTGGACCGTGCTGGTCGGAGGTTGCTGCTCCTCATCGGTCTCGTCGGCATGACCGTGAGCCTCGCGCTCTTGGGCGTGGTCTTCTCGCTGGAGTCCACATCAAGTGCGGCGGGTCTTCTGGCAACCATCTGCCTGGGGCTGTATATAGCCTCCTTCGCGATAAGCCTCGGGCCGGTTTTCTGGCTCATGATCTCGGAGATCTACCCGCTCAACATCCGCGGCTCCGCCATGAGCGTCGCTGCCCTCTGCAACTGGGGCTCGAACTTCCTCGTAGCCCTGACGTTCCCCGTCCTGCTGGCCGCTCTGGGAGGAGCCGGCGCGTTCTGGTTGTTCGCGGTGTTAGGTATCGTGGCCTGGTTCTTCGTCTGGTTCCTGGTGCCCGAGACCAAGGGGCGTAGCCTTGAAGAGATAGAAGCCGATATGCGCGGAACGACGGTCGCGGCCAGCCGCGTCAACTAGCCGCAAAGGAGGACTACTACTTAGAGCCTGTTTGGTAAAGGTGAGGGTTAGAGGGTCTTGTATGCTCTGGCGTACGCAGAGGACCTGTCTGATAGCTCTCTTTAGTAGAATCCTTCAACAGGCGAGGAGAAGCTACCCTGAAAAAACAGCCCGCAGGTTGCCTCTCGTCCCTATAGGAGGAGCTAGGAGGAGCAGATTTAGCTCGTTTGCGGCCAACCCTGTCACTTACCAAACAGGCTCTTAGAACCTACCGCACGGAATCTACCAGGAGGTAGGAACATGATAGAGCGTATAGTGATCTTCGGAGCCACGGGAGACCTTACGGCCCGGTACCTGATCCCCGCCCTCGCCCAACTCTACGAAGCGGGCAAGCTTCCGAGCGGGATCAGGATCACCGGCGTGGATCGCAGGGAGTGGGAGAACAACAAGGACGGTTTTAGGCGCTTCGTCCTAGAGAGTCTGGACCGCCACGCCAGTAACGTATCCGCTGCTGCCCGCGCGAAGCTCGTAGTCGAGGCCCTGGATTACAGGCAGGCAGACGTGACCGACGGCGAGAGCGTGGCGAAAGCCCTCGGAACCCTACGGGAGCCGACCCTCGCCTACCTGGCACTGCCGCCACCCGTCTTTGCGCCGACGATCGAGGCCCTCAAGAAAGCGGGGTTACCGAAAGGGAGCCGGGTCGCCATCGAGAAGCCCTTCGGGGAGAATCTTGAGTCGGCCCAAATGCTGAACCGGCTGCTGCACGAGTTCCTTCCCGAGAGGTCGGTGTTCCGCATCGACCACTTTCTCGCTTGGCAGCCGTTCCCGGCGATCATGGGCCTGCGCTTCGCCAACGGCATCTTCGAGCCGCTCTGGAACCACAACTACATAGACCGCGTCGAAATCACTTGGCAGGAGACGCTAGCTCTGGAGGGCAGAGCCGGCTACTTCGACTCCGCCGGTGCTTTCAAGGACCTGATCCAGAACCACCTCCTCCAGCTTCTCTGTCTGACTGCCATGGAGGCACCCATCGCACTCCACCGGCGCAACCTGCGTGACCGCAAGATAGACGTATTGCGGGCCATCCGGCATCTCTCCCCCGAGGAGGTGCAACGCCAGACCGTGCGCGCCCGCTATGGCCCTGGCAAGATCGGAGAGAGGGTTATCCCGGCTTACGCCGACGAAGAAGGCGTGGACCCCGAGCGGAAGACCGAGACTTTCGCCCAGGTTACGCTCATGATAGACAACCTGCGCTGGGCGGGGGTACCGTTCGTGCTGCGCACAGGGAAGGCCTTGGGCCGCAATCTGGGCGAGATCGCCATCCACTTCAAGCCGGTGCCCCACCTCGCGTTCCAGCGAGCGCTCGATCCCCGACCCAATGTGCTCCGCGTCCAGCTGGGGCCGGATCGGATAGTCCTGAACGTGAACATCAACGGTCCTTACGACCCCTTCGACTTGGAGCAGATAGAGCTGAGCGCAGACTTCGCACCCCAGAACTTTTTCTCCGCTTACGAACGCCTCTTCCTCGACCTGCTGGAAGGCAATACCACCCTCTTCATCCGGGCCGACGAGGCCGAAGAGTCGTGGCGAGTCGTGGAGCCGATCCTGAATGCCTGGGAAAAGGGGCTGGTGCCGCTCTTAGAGTACCCCGCCGGCTCGAACGGCCCACCCGAAGCAATCCAGGAGAACCCCCTGGTGTCGTCGTTAAGGTCTGGTTTGTGATCTCGCGATGATCGTCGATAGCGCCATCTACGTGGACGGTCGCCGGGGTGCACCCCGCTCCCTGGAGGGAACCCATGACGCTTGTCACGACCGGGGCGGGTTCGCCTGGATCGGCCTCTACGAGCCGACCGAGGAGGAGTTTGCTTCCGTCACCGGCGAGTTCGAGCTACACCCGCTGGCGGTTGAGGACGCTGTCAAGGCTCATCAGCGACCCAAGGTCGAGCACTACGGCGATGCGATCTTCGTGGTGCTCAAATCAGCCCGCTATCTGGAGGACTCGAAGACGGTGGAGTTTGGCGAGATCCACGCATTCCTCGGCGCAGATTTCCTTGTTACGGTTCGCCACGGCGAAGCTTCGGCTCTAGGCGACGTGCGCCGATCCATGGAGAACGAGCCTGCGCTGCTCCGCCTGGGCCCGGCGGCGATACTCTATGCAATCATGGATCAGGTCGTCGACGATTACACTCCGGTGGCCGAGGGCCTTGAGAACGACATCGACGAGATAGAGACGGAGGTTTTCGGGGGCAACCCCCGCGTCTCTCGCAGGATATACGAGGTCTCCCGCGAGGTCCTACAGTTCCACCGGGCAACGCAGCCGCTAGCCGAGGCGCTCGAACACCTCTTGAGACTTGAAGCGTATGGCCTCGATGGTGAGTTGCGGAAGTACTTGCGCGACGTTCGAGACCATACGCTACGGATAACGGAGCAGGTGCAGAGCTTTCGCGAGCTGCTCTCGAGCATCCTCAGCGTGAATCTGACGCTGGTGAGCGTGAACCAGAACGACGAGGTCAAGAAAGTCTCGGCCTGGGCGGCCATCCTGGTGGTCCCGACGATTATTACGGGCATCTACGGGATGAACTTCGAACGCATGCCCGAGCTGGCGTGGAGGTCTGGCTATCCGTTTGCGCTGACGCTGATGGTGGTGCTCTCGGTCCTACTTTACGGAGGCTTCAAACGTTCTGGCTGGTTATGATAGTAGCGTCGCGAGGGGTAGCTAGGGGAACGCCACCGAAGTGCGGCTGCGAGCACGTCCTCGGTAGTTATCTCCAGCCGCGTGCGCTCGTAGCAAGAGTAAGAAGGGAGAGCTTATGAGTTTTCGTGGCGCCATTTTCGACGTCGACGGCGTGCTGGTCGACTCGCCGCACGAGCAGGCCTGGCGTGAGGGCCTGCGACAGTTGATGGGGAACGAGTGGAGCGACGTCCGGCCCCAAACGTCGTACGCTCCCGAGAAGTTCACGCCGGAGGTCTACCAACGGGTCATGTCTGGCAAGCCGCGCTACGCGGGCGCGCAGGCCGTGCTGGAGCACTTCGGGATGCCCGACCCCGAGGAGCACGCCCGGGAGTACGGCGACCGCAAGCAGGTGATGATTGTCGAGCTGATCGAGGCGAGTCAGTTCCACGCGTACCCTGACGCGTTGCGCTTCGTCCTCGCAGTTAAGGACGCGGGGCTCCGGATAGCGGCGGCCTCTTCGTCTAAGAACGCAAACGCGTTCCTGGAGAGAATTCGGCTGGACTTGTTCGCCGAGGAAGAGGGCTTGAGCTACGGTTTCGTGCGGCCCGGCTACACCCTCCTGGATATCTTGGATGCGAACGTCAGCGGACGAGACTTCGAGCAGGGCAAGCCGCATCCGGAGATCTTTCTGACCGCAGCCGAGGAGCTCGGCGTCTCTCCGGGCGAGTGCTTCGTGGTCGAGGATGCGGCGAACGGGGTGCAGGCAGCGAAGGCGGGCAACATGGCGGCCCTCGGCCTGGCGCGGGCCGACGACGAGAAACTGCTTGAGGAGGCGGGCGCCGACCTGGTCGTCACCAGCCTCGACGACGTCTCTTTGGACACGCTCGCCGAAGGTCGCCTGGCGCGGGCGAACGTACGATGACGGAGCGACGCACCGTCACCTCGACCGTAGAACCGCGGCGGTAGCTTCTCGTAAGCTTAACCCGAGAAGGAGTCTATGATGGGGCCACCGCGGTAACGCCGATCAACGCGCAGAGCAGGAGGTGCAACCCTCGAGGTGGCAATAGAGGCGGCCGAGTGAACGTTTCCTCCGGCCGGAGTGCGGTGCCGGGATGTCCGTTGGGGCGGCGGGCCGCGCCGAAGGGGTGGAGCAGAAGCTCCAAAGGGATAAGGAGGTAAGGATTGAACGCCATAGGGGTGGACGTAGGAGGCACCAAGATCGCCGCCGCAGTCGTGACTCCCGAGGGCAAGATACTGAACGAGGTGAGGTACCCGACCCAGGCGGTCCCGCCGAACAGGTTGATAGAAACCATCGCTGCGGTCATCACGGAGGTAAAGGACGGCTTCGAGGTGGGTGGGGTGTGCCTGGCGGTTCCGGGTCTGATCCTGGCCGCTGAGAACAAAGTTATCTTCTCACCCAACCTACACGAGATAGAGAACATCCGCTTGGACGAGGAGATAGGCCGCAGGACCGGTCTATGTGTTACGGTGGAGAACGACGCGAACGCGGCAGCCTGGGGCGAGTTCCGCTACGGGGCTGGGAAAGACGTCGAGCACCAGGTTTTCATAACCCTTGGAACCGGGGTCGGCGGCGGAGTCATCACCCATGGGGTGCTTTTGAGAGGCGCCGATGGAGCGGGCGGGGAGCTGGGACACGTGACCATCGAATCCACAGGACCACGCTGCGGCTGCGGCAACCACGGATGTCTAGAGGCGCTCGCCTCGGGCACTGCCATCCAGCGTCGGGCGCGAGAGGTCGCCAGTGAGCAGCCATACTCGGCGTTGGCACGACTGGCCATCGAAAGAAAGGTGCTCGGAGAGGATGTGACGAGGCTTGCCCAGGAAGGAGACGAGGCAGCCTTGCAGGTGCTGCAAGAAACCGGGCGGTGGCTGGGGATCGGCCTGGCGGGGTTTGTAAACAGCTTCAATCCGGAGGTGATCGCCGTCGGCGGCGGCGCTGCTCGGGCAGGAGAGTTCATCCTGGGACCCGCTCGCAAGGAGGTGCAGCTGAGAGCCCGCTCCCCTTCACGCGACCGTGTCAAGATAAAAGAGGCCACTCTGGGCCCGGAATCCGGGGTGCTTGGTGCCGCTGCGCTCGTCCGGGGCGCAGACAGGGAGTATGTGCTGGGCCCCTCCAAGCGGGTAATTTGAAAGAGGCAAAGATTCCTCGACTACGGCGGCACGGCGAGAGAGAAACACGCGGCTAAGGCCTTAGGAGAACAGAACGTGCGAATTGTTCAAATGTCAGATATTCACACCGGATCGCCTCATTTTAGGCCCGAGCTCCTGGAGGCAGCGATAGAGGAGACCAACGCCTTTGCCCCGGATCTCGTGGCCGTAGCGGGGGATCTCACCACCGAAGGTTACCTGTGGGAGTTCGAAGAAGCCAAGAGATACCTCGATCGTATAGAGTGCCCAAACGTCGTCGTGATCATGGGGAACCACGATGCCAAGAATGTCGGCTACCGGCACTTCGAGGACCTCTTCGGCGCCCGGGCGTGCTCTGTAACCCTCTCCGTCCCTGAAGGCGAAGCCAAAGTGGTGGCACTCGACTCGACTATGCCGGATCTCTCAGAGGGAGAGGTCGGGCGTGAGCACTATGGGTGGCTCGACTCCGAACTGCGCGGGTGGGACCGTGGACCGAAGATCGTGATGGTTCATCACCACATCCTCGCCGTGCCCGGCACGGGGCGCGACCGCAACAATCTCAGAGACTCCGGGGACGTGATGGCCGTCCTGAGGGAACTAAAAGTCGACATGGTGCTCTCGGGGCACAGGCACGTTCCTTACGTATGGAGCATCTCCGGGGTGAGGGTTATCCACTCCGGTACGGTGTCGAGCTTGAGGATCCGCGGGATCATAGCCCCGTCCTATAACGTCATCGAGTTTGACTCCGATAAGGTCCTGGTCACCCTACGGCAGCCGGGAGGCGAGGAGGAGCCGCTCGCGCGGTTCTCCAGGCAGGCGGTCACGACCAGCGAGATCTACCCGGAGCTGGAACGCTTCGTTCGCTACGATGAAGCCCCTGTATAGGGTTGATTCTGACGAGAGAGGTGACGATGATCAAGAACATAGGTGATCTACCCCACGCGTTGACACACAGCGAGAGGCTGGACCGGCATCTGGCCGGGAGACGACCGGTCGTGTTCCTCGACTACGACGGCACGCTGACGCCCATCGTCGATAGGCCGGAAGATGCAGTCATCTCTGAGAGCATGCGAAACACCGTCCGTGAGCTAGCGCAGCGCTGCCCTGTGTGTGTGGTCAGCGGACGCGACCGCCAGGTGGCGCAGGGCCTCATGGGTATCGACGATCTGATCGTTGCCGGAAGCCACGGCTTCGACATCTGGAGCCCGGCGGGTGGGACTATTCAGCGCGAGGAGGGCGCCGGGTTCGAGGACCTGCTCGATGGGGTGAAAAAGCGGCTACACGAAGAAACGGCCTCCATCGAAGGCGCTCTCAT
>DATDKT010000320.1:0-4643 GCA_036519775.1 Rubrobacteraceae bacterium | reverse complement strand
CCTCTATTCACCGAGCTGCCGAGAAGGGTGGGATTCTCGGAAACTCAGCCCTATCTAGAAGTCCCGGTAGAGCTCGCCCTGCCGGAGACAAATCCAGAGAGGACCCCCGCAACGGTTGTAACACCTTCCTCTAAGCCTGCTTCCTTAAGTACATTTAATGAACGCAACTCTGTCGAAGTCTCATAGGAGGAGATGGCGCTAATGAAACTGAATCATCTCAATCTCACTGTCACTGAAGTTGCCGAGACGCGAAAGCTCTTCGAAACGTATTTCGGCTTCACGGGCTTGAAAGAGGGAGGCAACGACAAGTTCACCGTGTTGTTTGGCGACGACGGGTTCGTACTCACCTTGATGAGAGGCGCTCAGGTCGGCTATCCCGAGACTTTTCATATCGGCTTCATCCAGGAGAGCGAAGAGCGGGTGAACGAGATCAATCAGCACTTGAAAGATGACGGATTTGATGTGACTCCGCCGGGAAAATCGCATGGCGCCTGGACATTCTATTTTCGTGCCCCTGGCGGAATTACTATCGAAGTCCTGCACCAACCTGAAGTTATGCACCAACCGCGCGGAATACCTGTCGATCCTTTTTAAGCCCTCGGTCTGCCCACACTAAGAAACAAAGCTGTCAAGGAGGTGGGTAGCCTCTTCTATTCACCGAGCCTTCGAAAAGCCGTACAAGAGCCGCCCTTTGCCTCTACCATGAAGGAGGGCGGCCAGATACTTGCGCAGCAGCGAGTTCTGGCATCCCGTGTACAAAGCAGTGTTGGTGCTCTCGACTGTCATGTAGAGCAAGTTAGCCTCCCTTTCACTTCATTCTGGAAGCGGTTGTCCGGTCGTTTCCCGAAGAAAGAGAAGTGCTGGCAGTGCGAGGAGATAGACCACGGAGAAGATTGTGGCTGCCGGACCATATCCGCCGAAGGCGGCGACGAGGATGCCCGACACGAGTGGCCCAAAGGCGGCAAGGTAGCGCGTGCTGCTGAAGACGAAGCTGGAGGCCGTGCCACGTGCCAGCGTTGGCCGAAGAAGCACGGGCAGATATCAGAGAGTAAAAACAAACACCCTACCGTGGGGGTAGCCTATGCTAATGTTTACCGGTATTTTCCAGAGCTATCATACGGAATGCTGACTCGCACTACCAAAAGGAGGATCAGGTAGAGACGCGGTTAAGGCTGAAACATGCTGCCGGACGCCACAAAGGGCGAAAGATCGTCCAAACTGTACGGTGGGGATCGCGCATCACCCCGTGGGCTGCGTTGACCTTCGATGACGGCCCGGATCCCTCGTGGACGCCTCGAATACTCGACGCTCTCGAGAGCGTCGGCGCTCGCGCGACCTTCTTCGTGATCGCCCCGCTCGCCCTCGAGCATCGTCAGCTGGTCTCCGATACGCTCGACGCGGGACACGAAGTGGAGTTTCACTGCACAGAGCACGTGCGCCACACGCGCCGCTCCCGCCGCGAGGTCGAGGCCGACACGCGTGAGGGAGTCCAGGCCCTCCGAAGCCTCGATATAGAACCGCGGCTCTGGCGCCCGCCGTGGGGCGTACGTGCACCCTGGACTCAGGAGGTTGCGGAGGATTTTAGTCTCCAGCTCGCCCCCTGGAGCGCCGATACTAAAGACTGGCGAGGCGACACGGTCCCCGCGATGCTAGGGCGCATAGAGCCCCTCCTTGGTCTGGGCTCTGTCGTGTTGATGCATGACGGTTTGGGTCCCGGTGCCCGGCGGACCGGCTGCAGGGAGACCGTAGCCCTCGTGGAGCCCCTCGTCGCCCGTCTGCGCGAGCTAGGCTGCGAGCCCACACCTCTCGGGGTAGCCGTTGGAGAGCAGAGGGTGGGAGCGTGAAGGTGGCGCCGGGACAAACCGGAGGGACGGGCCAGATCTTGCCAGGTTCCGCAGACTTCGCCGCGGTCGTCGCCCAAATCTTCGAAGGCGCCGCCGAGCGCGACGCAAATCCCGTCTTCCCCCACCAGCCGTTCCGGGCCCTCTCGGAGGCTGGCCTGCTCGCCCTGCCGGTGCCCAACCCACCCGAAACGCGTGGACGGCGGGCCTCTTTTGGGGAGGAGTGGCGCATCTTACGGATTGTCGCCAGAGCCGACGGCTCGGTCGGCAGGATCCTCGACGGCCACCTGAACGCCGCTGAGCGAGTGAGCGTCTTAGCGCCCGAGCTCTTGCGTACGAAGGAGCTCGAAGCAGTCGCCTCGGGCGAACTGCTCCTGGGGGTTTGGGGAGCCGACCCTATCCCAGGCGAAGGTCCGCCGGCCCGCATTGTAGAGACCGAGAGCGGCCCGGTGCTCGAAGGTGTTAAGACGTTCTGCTCGGGCTCGACAGGCCTGGACAGGGCACTCGTCGCTGTTCGGGGAGCCGAGGGAACGCCAGGCCCGCCCCTCCTGGCATACGTGGACCTGAGGGGCGGCGGCTTCGAGGTAGACCAGACGTGGTTTCGGGGATCGGGGATGCGGTCTTCGGAGAGCCACCGAGTAGTCTTCCGGGGGGCACGAGTGCTCACCGTCTTGGGCGAACCGGGTGAGCTCGTCCGAGAGCCGTACTTCTCCCGTGATGCTATCCGTACGGCCACGACGTGGGCGGGAATAGCGGACCTGGCCGTGAACGATACGCTAGAAATTTTGGCTGCCAAGTCCGCGGATCGCGAGCCGGATGACATCATCTCACTGGCCACTGGCAAGATGCTCGCCGCTCAAAAGACAATTGACCGTTGGCTTGAGCACGCTGCCCGGGAGGCAGACGCGGACCCCGAAAAGTCGCTCGCTGGCTTCTCAACGGAGCTACGCGCCACAGTGGCCGCTTGTTGCCGGAAGATCCTTGATGACGCCGCTCGCACGTGCGGCTCGCACCCGTTCGCAATCGCGAGTCCCCTGGATCGCGCCCGGCGCGACCTCGAGCTCTTTCTCCTGCAGCACCGCCTCGAGCCCGCGCTGGTCCATACCGGACGCCGGGCCATAACGGAGCGTGGTCCACTCCCATGAAAGAGCGTCTCGACCGCGAGTACTTCGAAAATCTCTACGAGCAGTCGCCCGACCCCTGGGCCTTCGAGACCTCCCCTTATGAGCACCGTAAGTACGAGCGCACCCTGGACGTCCTCCAGGGCCGCCAGCGAGCCTATCGCAGCGCATTGGAGGTTGGCTGCTCCATCGGCGTCTTCACGGCCATGCTCGCTCCTTTGTGCGACGAGCTACAGGCCATCGACGTCTCCGAGAAGGCCGTCGTCGCGGCTCGCGAGAGGCTCGCCGGCTTCCCGCAAGTCCGCGTCGAGCGGCGCAGGCTGCCCGAAGAGGCGCCGGAGGGACCGTTTGACCTCGTCGTCGCTTCCGAGGTTCTCTACTACTGGCCCGAAGAGGTGATGCTCGCGGCGCTTAGGCGCTTCGAGGAGGTTCTAGCCCCGGGCGGCGTGCTCCTCGCCGTGCACTGGCGCAAGGAGACGAAGACCTACCCCCTGCAGGGAGACGAGGTACACGCGTTGCTCCTGGAGCACATCCACCTCGCCAATACGACCACGATAGTCGAACCGGAGTACCGTTTGGACCTTTTCGAGGACAAAGAATGAACCAGAATGACCGGATCGTCATAGTCGGCGGTGGGCCGGCTGGCCTCTCCGTCGCCCGCGCCTACAGGGAATCTGGCGGCCGCGGGAGGCTCAGCTTGCTCACCGCCGAGCCCTACTCCCCTTACCGCCGTCCCCCGCTCACCAAGGAGTATCTGCGTGGTGAGATCCCACGTGACGAGCTGCCCATAGAGAGCCCTCACTGGTACGAGGAGAACGGCGTCGAGCTGCGAACCACGACGCTCGTGGTGAGGCTCGACCGCGACCGCGGCGTCATCGAAACGGAGAACGGCGAAGAGGCACCCTATGACGCCTGCGTCCTCGCCACCGGGTCCGAGCCGATCCGCATCCCTATCCCCGGCGCCGACGACCCGGAGGTCCTCGTCATGCGGACCATCGAGAACTCGGAGCGGTTGCAGAGCCGCGCGGGCGAAGGAAGCCGGGCGATCGTCGTAGGGAGCGGCTTTATCGGGTGCGAGGCCGCGGCGTCACTTTCTTTACGCGGAGTCGAGGTGACCCTCGTCAGTCAGGAGGAGGGACCGCAGAGGGAGCAGCTCGGTGAGGATGCCTCGCAACGCCTACAAGGCTGGCTCGAGGGCTACGGCGTAGACCTTCGCCTGGGGACCGACGTCGAGAGCATCGAGCGCAGAGACGAGGGGTTCGAAGTCGCCGTCGCGAGCGGAGAGCCCGTCTCCGGCCAGACCGTCCTGCTCGCCGCTGGAGTCAGGCCCCGCACTCGGCTCGCCGAAGAAGCAAGACTGGAGATGAAAAGAGGCGGTGTCGTAACCGACTCTTCGATGCGCACGAGTGCGCCGGGCATCTTCGCCGTTGGCGACATAGCCTTCGCCATGAACGAGGCCGCCGGTAGCCGGCAGAAGGTCGAGCACTGGGGCGATGCCATCGAACACGGCCGGGTCGCCGGGACGGTGCTCGCTGGCGGCGAGGCGGTTTGGAGGGAGGCGCCAGGATTCTGGTCTACGATAGGAGACAAGACCCTCAAGTACTGGGCCTGGAGCGGGGGCTGGGATGAGGCGAGGTTCGTGAAGAAGGACGGATCAGAAGGCGAGGCCTTCGCGGTCTGG
>DATDKT010000319.1:0-3719 GCA_036519775.1 Rubrobacteraceae bacterium | reverse complement strand
CTTGCTCGCTCGCATCACCGTGAGACTGATGATGAAGAGCAGTTCCTTCGTCTTGCGGTCGAGCCTGCGCTCTTTTAGATAGGCGGCATTGACGAGGCCATTGGCGGCTTGCAAGACCTCGAAGTCCTGCTCAGCCATCACCTTATGGTAGTCGAGGACGTAGCCCCTTTTTTGGGCCATCTCGTCGACGTAAGCCTGCTTCTCTTCCTCAGTTGCCATACTTTTTGCGCTCCTCTCTGAGGGATCAGTGCCCCTCTTTCGCTTCCGTCCCTCCGATCAGCCGTTCGAGAAAGGCGTAGATGGCCGTGTGGCTCTCCGCCCCAAATCCCTGGGCGACCGCCGTTTGCCACACCTCGCCGATTTGGGAGCCGATGAACATCGGGACCCCGAACTCCTCGGCGGTCTCTAGCGCTATCTTCATGTCTTTGTTCATGAGCTTGATGGCGAACCCGTCGTCGAAGGCGCGGTTGAGTATGTAGTGGGGAAACTTCACTTCCGTCGAGTTGCTGCGCCCGCTGCTGGCGTTGACCACCTCGATGAACCTTTCTGGGTCAAGGCCCGCCCTGGCCCCCAAAAGGGTCGCCTCCACCGCACTGGCGAGGCTCGTGGCTGAGAGCAGGTTGTTTAGCGCCTTGGCGAGATGCCCGTTGCCGTGATCGCCGACGTGGAAGATCTGCCCTCCGAAAGAGCCCAAGACCTCGGAGCAACGGTCGAAGACCTCCTCCTCCCCACCGACCATTATGGCGAGCGAGCCTTCCTTCGCGCGCAGCGTGCCCCCGCTTACCGGCGCGTCGAGCATGTGCACGCCTTTCTCCGCCAGATACCCGGCTATGCGTCGCGTCGAGGAGGGCCTTGAGCTCGACGTGTCTATCAGTACCTTCCCCTCGGAGAGCCCTTCTCCCAACCCCTCTTCGCCGAATACCACCTCCTCGACGACGGTCGAGTCCGGCAGAGAGAGGATAACCACGTCCGCCGAACGAGCGAGCTCGGAGACGGAGGAGGCCACCTTGGCCGGCGTTTCCCTAAACCGCTCCACAGCTTGCGGGTCGGCATCGTAGACGAAGACGTCGTACCCCCGATCCAGCAGGTGGCCGCACACGGGAGCTCCTATGTTCCCAAGACCTATAAGCCCGAGCACCTGCCTCATCTCTGACCCCAATCGGTACCAGAATCGCCCATCGACAACCCTACTCTAGCCAGCACTTCCGAAAAGGCGTCAAAGACCCAGCCCAAGAGCCATCCACCACCCTCTTCCCCCCCGTTAAACTCCGCAAACGCCCTGCCCCAGGTTAACGCCATCCTTCTCCCTTCCCAACCGCCGCTCTCCGCCGTGACACAATATGTACGTACAAAAGTGTAGTACGTTTGGATCTCCTATGTCAATTACGGGTGGTGGGCGCGAGTTTTTCTACTATGGGGGCAGGGGATCTGGTCTTCGAGGGAGACTTTACGCTGCTTACGGTAGCTTCCGGCGTAGTTCCAGATGGTAAGAATACCGTCTTGGGTTGTAGTGGGAGATGGCCAGCTCCACCGGGTTATTAACAGTGTCGAAGTAGATGCGTTCGACGTACAGGATCGGCTCGCCTGGCTGGCAATCTATGAGCGTCGAGAGGTCTGGAGGAGCAAACACGGCAGTGATGTCCTGGCTAACCCCTGCGATAGGGAATGGGAGAACGAGCCTCTCCAGCGTCCCGAGCACGGTCTCGGAGCCTTCCAGCAGGGGTAGCGCCTCGTCTTTCAAGCGTTCGCCCACTTCGATAGAGAGATAGATGCGGGTTACGACGAACGGGACCCCCTCGTAAAGCCGGCGCACGTCCAAGACCGACACCTCGTCGGAGGGCAACCCGAGACGCCTGGCGGCTTTCGCATCCATCTTCGTCGCAGGGGCGTGTAGCACCTCGATCTCGGTGCCGGTCCACGCCATGAGCTCTTCTATCGTCCCGATAGAGCGTAAGTAGCGCCCACGCCTGGAGAGGCCGGTGACGAAGGTCCCCCGGCCCGGCACCCGGTAGACGAGGCCCTCCGCGACGAGATCCTGGAACGCCTGCCGGATCGTGTGCCGGCTCACGCCATACTCTCGCCTCAACTCGGCCTCGGTCGGCATGCGTACGCCGTCACCGAACCGGCCTTCCTGGATCGCCGATCGCAGATCGTCCGAAAGCCGTTGATACGCTGGCTTATCCCGTCGTCTTTGTTCCATGCCGAGCCCGATCCAGTATAACGCACGCCTCTAGGCATACGAACTAAAACCCCGATCTCATCGGCGGCATGGCAACCTCGTACTGAAACCCCTCGTTGACACACGTACCTGGAATTAGTATTGTACGTACAAACTGTGGGGTTTTGTAGCAATTGCTGGGGAGTTGGAGAAGGAGGAACGGCTGTGAAGGGGATCGGCGCGGCCCGCATCTCGAGGTATCTTCCGGTAGTATTGCTAGGCGCGGTCCTCGTTTTGGCGCTTGCGGGGTGTGGGCTCCGAGGCGGCGGCGCGGATAAGGGTGGAGAAGGGGGCGCCTACACCATCAGGTTCTCCCACGTCGTGACTCCCGAAACACCCAAGGGGCTCGCCTCCGAGAGGTTCAAGGAGCTCGTTGAGGAGAAGTCGGGGGGTGAGATCTCGGTAGAGATTTACCCGAACTCGTCGCTCTACGGTGACGAGGACGAGATGCAGGCGCTTCAGACGGGCTCGGTGCAGATGCTTGCCCCGGCGGGGGCCAAGTTCGGGACCATAGCCCCGCCGCTGCAAGTCCTGGATCTCCCGTACCTCGCCGCGTCACCAGAGGAGATCAGGGAGGTCGTCTCGGCAGACTCAGCGATCGGGCAGGCCATCTACAATAACCCGGACCTTGCCGAGAGCGGTATGAAGGTCCTGGGCCTCTGGGATCTCGGCTTCAAGCAGTTCGCTTCCAATACACCGATACGTAGCCCAGAGGATCTTCAGGGACAAAAGATGCGCATCCAGAGCGGCAGCGACGTTCTGAAAGACCAGATGGAGACCTGGGGGGCCAGCACGACCCCGATGGCCTTCGGCGAGGTCTTCAACGCGCTGCAATCGGGCGTTATAGACGGCTTGGAGAATACCTACGCTAACTTCTACGCACAGAAGATGCACACGGTCCAACGGTACATGACGGAGACCAATCACGGCTACATCGGCTACGTGCTCGTCATCAACAACGACTTCTTCGAGCAGTTGCCTGACGACCTCCAGCAGGCCGTGACCGAGGCTGCGGACGAGGCGACGGAGTACAACCGGGAGGTCGCCTTCCAGGAAGATCAGGAAGCCCGTCAGAATATAGAGGAAGCCGGCACCACCGAGTTCATAGAGCTGAGCCAGGAAGAACAGCGGGCCTTCAGGGACGCGGTCGTCCCTGAGGTGTGGGATCGGCACGCTGATGTGGTCGGCCAGAACCTCGTCGAAGAGCTGAAGGCCAAAGAAGGCGTACAGTAAGAGACGGTTTCTTCGAAGAGGTCTCCCTCTCCTTTATCTGATGGAGGTTTGATGTCCCGTCTGGACCGGATCCTCACCGCGATCGAGAACACTTTGGCGGCGCTCGCTCTGGGTGGAGCGAGCCTGCTGGCCTGCTTGCAGGTCATCTTGCGCTACCTCTTCAACTACACTATCTTCTGGTCTGAGGAGGCGACAATCTATCTGTTGATCCTCTCGACCTTCATAGGCGCCGTCATCACACTCCGGCACAACGAGCACGTCAACGTCG
>DATDKT010000318.1:0-5265 GCA_036519775.1 Rubrobacteraceae bacterium | reverse complement strand
ATAGTGCTGCTCGCCTACGTAAGCGCACAGTCTCTAGGTGGGGACGGATTCCTGGCCGCCTTCGCCGCGGGGTTCGCAATAGCGATCCTGAACTTCGACCTGTGCCAGTGCTTCCTGGACTACGGCGAGACTACGAGCGAGATGGCGATGCTCTTCGCGTTCGTCCTTTTCGGGGTGGTAGTCTCCGACCTCTTTACCGAGGTCCCGCTGGTGCCGGCGCTCCTCCTGGCGCTGCTCGTGATCTTCATCGCCCGCCCCCTCGCTATCTGGGTCGTACTGCGCAAGGCCGCCGTGAGCAACGCGGCGAAGGCGTTTATCGGGTGGTTCGGGCCACGCGGCCTCAACTCGCTGCTCCTGGCGCTGCTCGTAATACAGGCGGGCGTGCTGGACGGTGAGTTCCTCCTGGCCGTCACCGGGGTGGTCGTCACCGTCTCGGTCCTGTTCCATGGAGCCTCCGCCACGCCCCTCGCCGCCCTCTACGGCCAGGCGGTCGAGGACCACACCTATCAGGAGGAGCGCGAAAGCGGCGCCGGCGGCATCTTCGAGGGCGCTGCTGCCGAGACGGTCCGGATCAAGCCAGAACAACTCTTTGGGATGCTGGAGAGCGATGCTCCACCCATCCTCCTCGACGTCAGGACCCGCTCCCAGTACGAGAAGGACAAGAGCCGCATCCCTGACTCTATCCGGGTGAGACCGGACGAGGTCGAGGAGTGGGCCAGGGACCGGGAGGAAGAACGCGGCGGCCAGAGCGAGGGGCCGCGCATCGTCGCCTACTGTACCTGACCGGACGAAGCGACCAGCGCCCGTGCGGCGCGGAGGCTGAACAAGATGGGCTTCGACGCTTCGGCCCTCGAGGGCGGATTCGACGCCTGGAGAGAGAAATACCCCGTGGAACCCGTGGAGACGGAACAGACGGTCGGGTAGCTCTTCCGATCCCCGCACTGACGCCGTGTATTGAGCGTAACCGGGGGTGCAGGTAAGCTGCGTTGCTAGGCACACCGAATACAAAGGGGTGTGCGAATGCGTAGAGCTACACCCTCGGGGCGAAAACGCAAAGCGTTGCGCAGTGGAGCCGGCAGAGGCGCAGGTTCGTTTGGCGTCGGGAGTCTGTTGAGCGTAGGGAGCGTAGGCAGTATCTTGAGCGTACTGAGTATCGGGAGTGCCGAGTCTATCCTGAGCATCGGCAGTGCGGGTTCGATCCTGAGCATCGGTAGCACCGGCAGCCTCCTCTGCATCGGGACCGCCGGCGGGATACTGCGCATAGGAGGCTTCAAGAAGGACGAGACAGACGAACCGTAAAGAGACCCTCCGCGTTTCCCTCCGGTCTTAGCGAGCGTGGCGGAGGATCTCGCGGGCCTCCTCCGCTCGGTCGCCGAACTCCTTCGCTATAGCGTCCACGTCCTCCCCTGGCACACCCACGTCGCGTAAGGTACTCGGAAGCTCCAGCCTCTCCACGAGGGACGCTACGCGCTCCGCGGGGTCTCCGCCCAGAGCATCCGCGAGCTGTTCCCAGCGTTCGCACGACACCCGTTTCCCGACGACTTCGAGGGTCGGGGCGAGGGTTACGCAGGAGGTGTAGCCGTGGGGGACGTCGTAGCTCGCCCCGATCCTACGCCCCAGACCGTGCGAGAGCCCCATCGGGGTGTTGTACGGTCCGAAGTACGCCATCCAGGCCGCGAGTTGGAGCTCGTGGCGTATCTCTACGTCCTCCGGCGTCTCTTTGGAGCGCGGCAGGTGCTCCGTAAGCCTCCTCGCGCCTTCGAGGCCCAGGACGTCTTCTATGGGGTGTTCTCCCTGCGCGAGGAAACCTTCGATGGCGTGATCTAGGGCCCGGATGCCAGTCGAGAGCCAGAGCTTCTCCGGCGTGTAGAGCGTCGCCTCCGCGTCGAGGATCACGACCGGCGGAACGATCTTGGGGTCGGCGAAGCCACTCTTGCGTCCCGCCTCTTCGTCCGTGACCCCGACGAGGTGCGCCCATTCTGCCCCCGAGAGGGTGCTCGGTACCGCAACATGCACGGGGTAGCCGAGCTCCCGGGCCACGGCCTTCGTACCGTCTATGACGCTCCCACCCCCGACGCTCACCAGGAGATCCACGCCCCGCGCCTCTCCCGCGGCCTTCTCGACTGCGGTCCCCGGCGTGTGCTGGCCCATGCCCGCATAGGTCCCAGCGTGCCTCTCGCCAAGCATACCCTCCACCCGCCGAACGAGATCGGTCTCCTCGTAAAGGGTGCGCCCAGTAACGACGAAGGCCCGGTCGAAGGACCGGGTTTCCTCTTCTATCTTCTCCAGGCTACCGGTGCCGAAGTGGACGCGGCTGGTAGGCAGGAAGGTGTGGGTTCCCACTAACACGTAGTAACCGGCGCCGGCAGTGCAGGCTTAACCATCAACACATTATCGCACGCTCTCGCCGACGAGGGTCCTTCCCACCGTCTTTCTGCGCCACGCGTAGCGGGTTAGGACACATGCTGGGATTGTCTCTGGCTCGGCTTTATGTTCTGGTTGAGGCAGAACATGTCTGTCGGATCGTACTTGTCCTTGAGGACGACCAGCCGCTGGTACGTCTCCGAGTCGAAGGCCGAGCGGACGCGCTCCTCGCCATCGTCACCGATAAAGTTCAGGTAGATGCGCTCGCTCATCCACGGTCGCATCACCGACTCGAGCTCCCGGACCCAGCCTACATCTTCCGCTTGTTCGGTTGGGTCAGCCTACATCCCGATCGCGTGAACGTTGAAGGCCGAGTCCCTGAGGGCGAGCGGCGTCTCACCATCCGCCACCCGGCTCAACGCTCCTCCCATCGGGAGCAGATGCACCTGCGTTAGCGGCGAGGTGACCCGTTGCGCGTGAGAGACGGCATCCTAACCCGCCCTCTCGAAGCGCACCTCTCGCGCATCGTCGGTCAGCAGGGCGCGGAACCGTAGCTCGGATGTGTTTGTAGAGTTGCAACGATATGGTGATATTCACCAGACGAAACATAGGGACGGTTACCAGAGACTTCGATGTGGGCATCATAGTGAGACTAACCTTATAGTAAAGGAGGATCAGATGGAGTTGGGTGGCATACACCACGTCACGGCAGTCACGGGAGATGCCCCTGGGAACGTGGCGTTTTACACGGACACGTTGGGCTTGAGGCTGGTGAAGAAGACGGTCAACCAGGATGACGTCTCCGCCTACCATCTCTTTTACGGAGATGAGATCGGCCATCCCGGCACGGAGATGACATTCTTTGATTGGTACGGGATAGGTCCTCATGTACCGGGAACGGGTACGATCTCCTCTACCGCTTTCCGGGTACCGGACTACGCAGCACTCGAGTGGTGGCTCGGAAGGTTTAGGGACCTTGGGATAGCGCACGAAGGCATCGAGGAGCGCAACGGGCGGGCGACGCTCCGCTTCACTGACCCCGAGGGGCAGAGATTGGAGCTGGTCCATGACCAGGCCGAGGGAGTTACAGGCGGCACACCTTGGGAGAAGAGCCCAGTACCGCGAGAGGCATTCATTCGGGGCCTCGACTCGGTCGAGCTAACTCTCAGGAGCCTCTCCCCTACCTCCAGAGTAGTCACGGACGTGATGGGGTTCCGCCAAGCGGAGGAGTACGAAGAAGGTGGTCACAAGGTGGTCACCTTCGAGGTCGGGCCGGATGGCCCCGGCGCCCGTGTTCGCCTCGTGGAGCGCCCAGATCTCCCCGTCCATCGCTTCGTAGGAGCCGGAGGGGTCCATCACGTGGCCTTCCGGACCCCGGACGAGGAGGAGCACACCGCGTGGCGGGAACGGTTGGCAAGGGCGGGCCTTGGCGTGACGCCGGTTATCGACCGCTACTACTTCAAGTCCATCTACTTTCGGGAGCCGGGTGGGGTGTTGTTCGAGATCGCCACTGACGGCCCCGGCTTCGCCACCGACGAGGACCCCGCCCATCTCGGCGAGAAGCTCTCCCTACCACCCTTCCTCGAAGGACAGCGGCGGCAGATAGAGGACAATCTCAGGCCCATCCCGCTGGTTGGGGGTAGCGTGTCGCAATAAGACGGCACAGAAAGATTGGCGCTCGAAGCCGTCTGTGCGGTCCAGCTCTTTGCCAGCGTCTTGGTTAGCGCGAAGTCATCGCCTCGGTCAGCTTGGCCTTAAGCTGTCCTCGTGAAACGTTTCCCCGCTACGATGCCGCTCCTGCAAGCTCCTCGCGCGCCTCGTCTTGCTCCTCCTCCTGCTGCTGCTGCTGAGGCTCTTCGTCCCCGACTCCAGCGTAGAGCACGACGAGTATGATCCCCACGAGCCCCACGGGTGCAACCCAAGCCGGTAGGCGGATTCCCAAGGCCCGATCGAGGGAGTACTTGTCGGGCTCGCGGATCATGAGAGCCGTCGAGACCGCGAGGTTGAGGACGGGCAGTTCGGCACCACCCTCGGTTACCCAGATCGGCTTGCCCCAGTGGGCCTGCGTCGTGGCCATGGCCATGGCCGCTATGACCCCGAGGGGGCCCAAAGGATTGAGCAGGCCTAGGGCCGTGAGCACGCCGCCCCCAAACTCCGAGAGCCCTGCCATAAACGCCCAGGGGCGTCCCGGGCGTAGACCGAGCATCTCCATAAAACCGCTGGTGCCCTCTAAACCAGGACCCCCGAAGGATCCGAAGAGCTTCTGGGCCCCGTGCCCTGCCATCAGCGTTCCCTGCGCCAAGCGAACGATTAACGGGGCCGACTCGTTCACCCTTGTTCCTCTGTTCACCCTTGTTCCTCCTTCCTTGTTACCTTCACAATTAAAGCATATGCTTGCAGAAAAAGGTCATCGGGTCTCCATCTGCGCCCCTCGTGTTGGTGTTGCCGGAAAGGACCTAAGACCACTGGCGAATGCGCTCTCCGTCCTGGGGTGGAACCTCCACCATTCGGTTGCGACAGATCCACGCGAACGGGTCGTAGCGACTCGTAACGCTGCGCCTAACATGCCGGATCCGGCCCTCCGCAAGCGCCAGCGGCTCCACGGCATGCGGTCCACGCGGGCCGGTACGTCGCTCTCGACGATCCTCGCTCCGCTCGCTTCAGCCGAACTCATGAGTACCCTTCCCTCGCTATCGTCTCAGTCCTCGAAGACCTTGGAGGTGTTGGGCCGGAAGAAGAGGTCCGTGATCCAGTCGAAGAGCACCTGGAGCCGGTTGAGGTTGTGGCCCAGCTCGTAGAGGTACACGCCTCTCCAGACGAGGGCTCCGAGCAGGCCGCTGAACTTCACGCCCAGGATGTCGACCAGCGCGCTGCTCTCCCCGAGGTCCACGAGCTGACCCA
>DATDKT010000317.1:0-7254 GCA_036519775.1 Rubrobacteraceae bacterium | reverse complement strand
TATAACGGGCATCCTGTCGTGGATCCCGTCGAGCACGGAGTTGGCCCTGGTGGTCAAAATAGCGCACGAGCGGAGAGCCCCGCCGCCCTTGTCCCAGCTCTCCCAGAGCCCGGCGAAGGCGAAGGGACGGCCTTCTTGCATATGGAAGTAGTAGGGCTGTTTGCCCCCGTTCTCGCGCTTCCATTCGTAGAATCCGTCGGCCGCGATCAGGCACCGCCGCCTGCGGAAGGCACTGCGGAAGGAGGGTTTCTCAGCGGCCGTCTCGCTGCGGGCGTTGATCATGCGCGCCCCGATCTCGGGGTCGTCGGCCCACGAAGGAATGAGCCCCCACCTGAGCATCTCGAGACGTCGCTTCCCTTCCTCCTCCAGAACCGCAGCGACCTCCTGCGTCGGGGCGACGTTGTAGCTCGGCGTAAGGTCAACCGAAGCTTCATCCAATTGAAACTCCTCGGCCAACCTACCGGCCGGGGTAGAAAGCGTATACCTGCCGCACATATCTCTCACCTCTCAAGAACTCGGAATCCTAATGTAATTGTACCGGTCTGGGGCCCGTCTCCCACCGGCCGGTTGACGCGGCTCAGGATGGTTCTACGGGCTCCCTTCTGCGCCTCGTTCGCTCCTGGCTCTTTCGAGCAGTTCCACGACCTCCTCGTCCGAGGTCTGCTCGAAGTTCCTGTACCAGAAGCCTATGGCCCCGAGGTCCGAAGGAGACTCCAGGCAGACCAGATCGTCCACCGTGCGCAGCAAGACATCGGCGGTCTGGGCTGCGCATACGGGCGCTGCCAGGACCAGGCGTCTCGGCTTCCTCAATCGCAGGGCTTGTACGGCGGCGCGGGCCGTCACTCCCGTAGCGAGGCCGTCGTCGACCAGGATCGCAGTCCGCCCGCCCACTTCCGTCTCGGGTCTCTCGCCCCTGAAGTAGCGTAGCCTCCGCCCTACCTCCGCGAGCTCTTGCGCTGTGATCTTTTGGACGTAGTCGTCGGGGATGCCGAGACGCCTGACCACGTCCTCGTTGAGGACACGCACACCGCCGGCCGCGACCGCCCCGATGCCGAACTCTGGCTGCCCTGGCGCCCCGAGCTTGCGCGAGACGAACACGTCGAGCGGCGCTCCGAGAGAGCGCGAGATCTCATACCCCACAGGCACCCCTCCTCTTGGCAGGGCGAAGACCACGGTCCGCTCGTCCTCGAAGCGGGACAGCTTCCCGGCAAGCCGGCGTCCTGCGTCCCTGCGATCCTCGAACGGCGGAAAGCTGAAGATCCTCATAGCCTCAGCGGAGGCTCCGCCAGAACGGCGCCAGGGCCTCGCGGCTCTTCTGAATGTACCTCGACCCGCCCGCATACTCCCAGTCGGGAGCTGCTTCCTCGACCCCCTGCATGGTCGCGGCGACGCTCTCGGTTAGGGCGTCGAGGTTGTAGCCTCCCTCGAGGACGAACGCAGGAGGCGCGGCCCCGACCTCGCGGGAGAGGTCTGCGATCAGGGCCGCGAAGCGTCCGAAAGAGTCGCTCCCTAGCGCCATGCCCCCGAGCAGGTCGTCTACGTGGGCGTCGAAACCGGCGGAGACCAGGATCACCTCGGGCCCGAATTCCCGCAGCACGGGCAGGAAAACCCCGGCGATAGCAGCTGCATAGAGATCTTGCCCCGAGCCCGCAGGCAACGGCACGTTCACCGTGAAACCAAGCCCCTCTCCTTCCCCCACCTCGCCGGTCTTGCCCGTCCCAGGGTAGAAGGGACTCTGATGCGCCGAGAGGTAGAGTACCCGGGCGTCACCGTAGAAGATCTCCTGGGTGCCGTTGCCGTGGTGCACGTCCCAGTCCAGGATGGCGACCCTTTCCAGCCCTCTCGAAAGGGCGTGCCCGGCTGCGACTGCTCCATGGTTCGTGAGGCAGAACCCCATCCCGTAGTCCCTTCCCGCGTGGTGTCCGGGAGGCCGGGCGACGGCGAAAGCCGTCTCACCGGCGAGGACGCTCTCGACAGCCGAGCAGGCGGCCCCGCTCGCTAGCGAGGTCGCCTCCCAGGAACCCGCGCCAACGGCCGTGTCAAGGCTGAGGTAGCCTCCACCCGCCGCGGACATCTCCCGCAGATGGTCCAGGTAAGCCTGGTCGTGGACAGCAGTGAGGGCTTCTCTCTCCGCGGGACTACATGGGCGCCGCTCCACGAGTACGCCGCTTTGCTCGGCCCTTTCGACCCCTGCAAGGGCCGCAGGGAACCTCTTCGGGGATTCCACACCGGCGAGGTCGTTGACATGGCGCTCCGAGGCCGGGTCACTGTAGACGTGCAAACGTTTCACGCTCCCAGGTCACGCTTCCGTCTCCGCTTTGTATCGGTCCTCTCCGTTCTCCTCGATCCTCCTCCACTATGCTACTATGCCAGCATCTCGGATGGGACCCCTGGGATAGAAGGTTTGCCGAGGAAGAAGGGGCAGCGCGCGGGCGGAGCGTATCGAGGCTCAACGTCCTCATCGCCATCACGGCCGCGATCATCGGCCTGATCTACGGCTACGACCTGGGCTCTATCGCGAGCGCGCTCCTCTTCCTCGTCCCCGCCTTCGACCTCAATACCTTCATGACCTCCGTGGTTACCTCAGCGGTGGTGCTCGGGCAGTTGTTCGGGGGGCTCTTTGCTGGGCGCATCTCCAACACCATCGGGCGCAAGCTTGGATTTCCACGGTTGCTTACGCGTAGGTTCGTCCGCCGTTGCCGGGTTATCCTACGAGACGATCCTGGTGAAGGCACTGCACGGAATACCACCGCCTGGTGTTAGCACGGGGATGGTTTTTGGGCAATCAGGAACTGCTTTTCTTACTCCACAAGTCTGTGAGCCCGAGGTCTGCACCGGGCGTGCGGCCCTCGCGGGCGCGCGGATCACGAAGAGGCGCGCGGGCGAGATCTACGACCGTCTTCGGGTTTAGCACCTCCGTGATACCTGGTGCCTTTGCGCCTCGAGCGGCCCATTACTGCGCCGGATCCGCCTTGAAACCACGCATATCTCTGCTAGCATCCACCGCCGTTGTGCAAGACAATTGGAGGGGGATATAAATCGTGCGGCAAATCGCTGCAGTCATGCTTTCTTGTGCCCTGTTTTCGGTCGTTCTAGTGACGGGCTCACCTTCTGAAGCGTACGCCCAGGGCTACTCGGGACAGGCGGTCGTAGACGACGCCCAGTCCTACATCGGTACGCCCTATGGTGCCTCGGGCATGGACTGCTCAGGCTTCACCTCGGCGGTGTTCGCCGACCTCGGCGTGTACCTGCCCGACTCCCCGGACGCCCAGTACGCTTACGGTACACCTTCCTACGGGGAAGCCGGCGACCTGGTGTTCTTCGATGAGTCAGGCTACGGTATCTCGCACGTCGGAATAGCGACCGGCTACGGGACGGTGATCCATGCCTCGACCTACTACGGGGCGGTCGTGGAGACACCCATCGAATACATCCCAGGCTACGTGGGTGCCGTCGACGCGTACTAGTGCAAAGAGGTTTGAACCTATTTGCACGCATCTCAGCTAGTCAGCACTCCAGCTTGTCAGCTTTTTGGTTTCGCTAGAGCGAATGCGCGGGTTTCCGAGACAGGAGACTCTGTGAAAGAGACCGGTCGGGATGTTAGAGTAACCGGCGCGGTAAACGCGGAGCGAGGAGAGGTCATTTCTATGAGGCCGGAGCTGGTTCTCAGGGGTGTCATACCCGCTAATTTGATGGCTTTCGATTCTGAGTTGGAGATCGACGAGGAGAACTACCGCAGGCATTTGCGCTACCTGGTCGACACGCCCGGGGTGGCGGGCATCACCACCAACGCCCACGCTTCGGAGGTGGCGACGCTGACCTTCGAGGAGCAGCAGCGCGTCCTGGAGATGACGCTGGACGAGGTGGCGGAGGCCGTTCCTGTCTTGTGCGGCGTCTACGAGGACGGAACGAGGAAGGCAGCCAGGATCGCGAAGTCCGCCGAGCGGCAGGGGGCAGATGGCCTTCTGGTGTTCCCATCCACGGTCTATGACTTCGGGCATCAGCTAAGGCCCGAGATGGCGTACGGGCACATAGCCCAGATCGCCGAAGCCGTGAGCCTGCCTGTCGTCGTGTTCGTCTACCCGGTGGCGTCGGGGCTGCACATCCCGACCGACAGCCTGGTGAGGATCTGCGACGAGATAGACAACGTCATCGCCGTCAAAGAATGGTCCAACGACATTGGCGTCTACGAGCGGAACTGGCGCGAGCTCAAGGCGCTAGACAAGGAGATCTCGCTGCTCTCTAGCTTCAGCAAGTCGCTGTTGGCGTCACTGTGCGTCGGCGCAGACGGCATCCTCTCCGGGCATGGCAGTGTCATAGCCGATCTGCAGGTGGAGATGTTCGAGGCCGTGAACCGCGGCGACCTCGAGGGAGCCCGCGGGGTGGCCGGCAGGGCCTACCCCGTGGTGCAGGCGACCTACGCAGAGCCGTTCCTCGACGGGCACAACAGGATGAAGGAGGCGCTGGCCATCCTGGGCAGGATCGACGAGGCCCACGTCCGTCCCCCACTCCGGCGTATCCCCGACGCGGAGAGGGAGAAGATCCGGCGCGTCGTGACAGAAGCCGGACTGCCAGGCGCGCGCAGGGAGCAACCCGACGCAGCACTCGGGAGCAGCCGCTAGGCCGAGCGCCGTGGGCGGCCCTTTCTCTTCCGCTACCTGAACACCGGGCCAGTCCTTCTCCCACGATCGGGTCGCTTGACTACGCCCCGCAATTTCCCTATGCTTTTTCGTAGGGTGAGTGCGTAATCTGTCAAGTGAAAATGACCCCTTTCGAGTAACGGTGGCGAACGAGAAGGCCACCGGAAGGGCGATACCCATCTACGTGGTGTTTTTCGTGGTCATCTCGTTGCTCATCTTCTTCCCTGTGCTCTCGCTGTGGCTCCCGGGCTGACGGGGGTGTACTAGGCCGTGGCCGACGCACCCGTGCTCGTGGAGCGGTTGAAGCAGGGCCTTGCGAAACTAACCCTGAACAACCCGCCGCTCAACCTGGTCACGCTGGAGCTGAGCGACCACCTCTTCAGAACGGAGGACTGTGCCGAGGGGATCCAGGCCTTCTTCGAGAAACGCGACCCACGTTTCGAGGGGGCTCCCGGAACCGGCGATGAGGTCGAGGTATAGGGGATTTGTTCGCCACGGTTTGCCGGCCACCCACGGAAAGGATCGGATAGACGATGTTGAACGGGGTAAAGGTCCTGAGCTTCACGCACTTCCTGCAAGGCCCCTCCGCCGTCCAGATCCTGGCCGACCTCGGGGCCGACGTGGTCAAGATTGAGCCGACAAAAGGGGCCTGGGAGCGACACTGGTCGGGGGCTGAGGCGTATCTGAACGGGGTTAGCGTCTTCTTCCTCCTCAGCGGGCGCAACCAACGCAGCCTGGGCGTGGACCTGCGCTCCGAGAGGGGAAAGGAGATCGTGTGGCGTCTGATCCGCGATTCCGACGTCATCGTCGAGAACTACAGGCCAGGCGCTATGGAGCGTCTGGGCTTCGGCTACGAGAAGGTCTCCGAGGAGAAGCCCGACCTCGTATACTGCTCCCTCTCGGGGTACGGCACGGACGGCCCGTACAGAGACCGGGCGGGCCAGGACCTCCTTAGCCAGGCCATGAGCGGCCTGGCGACGATCAACGGCCGCAAGAGCGACCCGCCCACCCTGGTCGGCTCCGCCGTCGTAGACCAGCACGCGGCGGTGCTCGGGGCGCTAGGCGTCCTTGCCGCCCTCTACGAGCGTCGGGACACGGGTAAGGGGAAACGAGTCGACAGCAACCTCCTGAGCTCGGCGCTGGACCTGCAGATCGAACCGTTCATCTACCACCTCAACGGACAACTGTACGACCGCAGCGAGACAGGCGTCTCCTCGCGGTTCCACCAGGCCCCCTACGGCATCTTCGAGACGGCCGACGGATACATCTGTATCTCGCTTACCCCGCCGGAGAAGATGGCTGAGGCGTTCGGAGACGACACCTTCCGCGAGTGGACCGAGGAGGACCAGTTCCGCAGGAGGGAAGAGGTGAACGCCCACATAGCGGGGCACGTCAGGACGAGACCGGCGGAGCACTGGTACGGGGTATTCGACGAGGTCGGCATCTGGTACGCGCCGGTCAACGACTACGAGGACGTCGAGGAGGACCCGCAGGTCGTCCATAACCAGGCGATAATGACCTTCGAGCACCCGAGGGCGGGGAAGGTGCGGGTGCTCTCCCACCCTGTCCGCTACGATGGGGAGGCGCCGCCGCTGCGCATCCTGCCCCCCGAACTCGGCGAGCACACAGAGGAGGTACTCTCCGAGCTGGGTTACGGGCCAGGGGAGATCGACGACCTAAAATCGGAAGGAGTAGTACGTGCAGAGGAGCACTGACGCGGAAAAGATGGTGGATCGGGCCATACCCCTGGAGGTCGGCGACTCGGTTACGTTTTCCAAGACCGTCGGCGAGTCAGACGTATATTTGTTCGCGGGCATCACGGGTGACTTCAGCCCAAACCACGTGAACAAAGAGGTCATGCAAGGGACGCCGTACAAGGAGCGCATAGCCCACGGCGTGCTCTCGGTAGGTTTCGCCTCGACGACCTCGACGCTGATGATCGAGAAGTCGGGGGCGAAGGCGGTCTCTTTAGGCTACGACCGCATCAGGTTTGTAGGGCCGATCTTTATCGGGGATACGGTCACGGTCACTTACACTATCTCAGAGATCGACGAGGAGAACCTGAGGACACGCGCAGATATCGAGGTCGCCAACCAGCGCGGCGAGGTGTGCACGGTGGCCCAGCACATCCTCAAGTTCCTGGAGTAGAGAGGCACACCGTTTGACGGAGGAGATCCGCCGACGGCATGCTCGGCAAGGGGCTGCGCGAAGAGCTCCTCCTAACCAGGGTACGCGACGAACGATGAGGAGCACGAAGAGGGAGTCAGGGCGGTAGGCGTGCCCGTGATCGGCCGCCACAACCGCCCGGCGGCCGCGCTGAGCATGGCGACCCTGACGTTCAGGTACTCGATGGAGGAGCTCGAAGGGTTCGTCCCGCTCTTGAGGGAAGCCGCAAGGGAGGTAGAGGTGCAGTTGCGTTGAGGCTGGTCCGGTGACGATACGGGGTGACAAAGATCCGAAAGCGGAGCATGCAGAGCTGGTGGGGCGCGTGCGCCGCTTCGTCGCTGAGGAGGTGGTGCCTCGCGCCGACAGCATAGACAGGGAGAACGCGTTCCCCGCCGACGTCTACCGCCGGATGGGAGAGGAAGGTCTTCTCGGCCTCGCCCGTCCCCAG
>DATDKT010000316.1:0-8551 GCA_036519775.1 Rubrobacteraceae bacterium | reverse complement strand
AGGGAATAAGTGGGGGCAAGCGTACGATTAGCAGACGTTAATGGGCGCGCTTTTGCAGACAGGCCCTAGCCCACCTGCTAGTCGCTCTCATACCGCGTTGCTTTGCCTACAACTTCCATCCGTTGGCACTGCAGATCCCCCTACTCTCACGTCCTTCCCGACATGCAGGTCTCCGCCGGCCGAAGCGATGGAAGCGGTGCTGTCGTAAGCACAACCTCACTCGGGTTGCAGCAAAGGAGCCGGGAAGCGCTTCCCCACCCTCTCTCCGTGCTCATAAAATATCGCTGTTTGCAGGAAAAATGTAGTGGGCGATGCTGGGTTCGAACCAGCGATCTCCTCCTTGTAAGTTAGGTCAGAGCTTTCCGGGTAGGTACTGCCCTGTCGGATAATTTCTTTTATCTACGCGTTTTTCGGCACTTCTGGCACTTCCGATTTCCTGCTCTGGCCAGGTGCGTTCGGCTCCGGTTGCAGCACGGTTGCCGCATCTAACCCTTCTCAGGCCTGCTCCGTTTCCACCTACGCTGTTGGGATCTGGTAGCACATTGGTGAGAGAAAGTTGCGCAGCAAGATGTGCCGAGCAGGCATCCCCCTACCCTAAAAGCATAAAAAGGCCGGAGCCCCTAAAGGCGCCTTCGCCAACTCAAGGTGCTCTTACCACTCCCCGCGCCTCTACTTCGCGAACTCCATAGCCCGCTCCTTCGCTGCTTTTTCGATGTCCTTGGCCCACTCCTCACCCTTCCTTTTTTGCTCTTCTCCTCGCTCGCTTCCGGGCTTCTCGTCCTCTCCAGCGGGAGCGACCGTAATCACAGCTGCCTTCTTAAGTGGCTCCGTCCGGGTCTTCTTCTCCCCCACCGCAGGGACCGGCGCCGGAGGTCCTCCCTCTTGCCCCACTACCGGTTCGGCCTCCTGCTCTACGGTAGCAGGAGCGGCGGCTGGGAGCGCCTCTTGTACCGGCGCAGGGTTCTCCTTGACTGGTGCTGTGTACGCTACCGGCTGGGCCTCCGTTACCACCGGGGCCACTGTCTTGTCCTGGGGCTTCTCCGGAGGGGTTAGTACTTCGGCGGACTCGAGGGAGGGAGCCGCTGACGTTACCTCCTTGTGGTCCGCAGCGTTCGTAGAGGATGTCCAGGGTAGCTCGTAGAGGCTAAAGGAGTAAGCTCCACTCAAGGTGAGGCCTAGGGCCAGGGCCGCCGCTGTAGCGGCACCAAAGACGCTTCTCTTCTTCGAGCGTCGGCGTACACGTCTCTCCCTCCTGAGGGTGACAGGGGGAGTTGCGAGCGGTTCTGTCAGATTCTCCGATGAGATCCCGACGCCGCAGCGGCGGGGCTTCAGGCCCCGGCACACGCGCTCGAGGTCGTCTGCTAGAGCAAGGGCCTCTCCCCCATACCGTGCGAGTGGATCCTTAGACAAAAGCAGCAAAGTAACGGCTGCAAGGTCCTGCGGAACATCCGGATTTATTTCCTTCGGCGACGAAGCAACCTCAGAGACGTGCCTCATCGCGATCGCAAGCAGATTCTCCGCCTCGAAGGGAACCTTCCCAGAGAGCATCTGGTAGAGCGTTATCCCCAAGGAGTAGAGGTCGCTTTCTGGCCCCGCCGGCTCGCCCTTGGCTTGCTCAGGCGACAGGTAGCGAACGGTGCCCAGGAGCTTGCTCGTCTCGGTTAGCGTGCTCGCTGCGGCGGCTCGTGCAATCCCGAAGTCCCCCACCTTTACCGCTCCTGCGGCGGTGAGAGGATCCCCCGTGAGGAACACGTTGTGCGGCTTTATGTCGCGATGAACCACCCCGCCCCGGTGGGCCTCCGCCAGTGCCAGAGCCACCTGTGTCGCGATCCTAGCGGCCTCGCGCCACTCCAGAACTCCTTCCCGCCGGAGCTTCTGGGCGAGCGTACCGCCTTTCATGTGCTCCATAGCGATATACGGTAAGCCGTCCTCCGATTCGCCGCTGTCAATTACCCGCACGATGTTCGGATTAGAGAGGCTTGCAGCGCTTTCGGCCTCACGCCCCATGCGCTTCCTGAACTCCTCCAGTGACGCATACTCCTTTTTAAGGATTTTCAGGGCCACGTCGTGGCCTAACACCTCGTCGCGGGCTAGGTAGACCTCCCCCATCCCTCCGCGCCCCAGGAGCCCTACCACAAAGTACCGGCCGTCGATAAGCGTTGTCTGCATATTAGAAGATATACCCCTCAGGAACCTACGACTGTAAGAATGGCCCCAAATAAGTAAGCTGTCCAGCTGTATTGTGGACAACGTAACAAAGAATAATAGTTTTTCATAACCAGGCTACGAAAATCGTTGCTCTCACCTACACTCGGGTAGGAGGGTGCCTCTATTCACTGCGCTAGTTGGAAGGGTCCTTACAGAATCATCCAGTCTGCTCCCTAGTTCTCTGCAGAACAGAGAAAAGACCTGCCTCTAACTTCCACAGGATAGTGCCTAATACACAAGCCCCATGATTGAGTCCGGGTAGTGTAGCGACGGGCGGGTTTTACGCTGTTCCCCGGTCGCATAGGGGTATGGCGGGGCAACAAAAAGCGGGGGGTTTCGACCCCCGCGAGAAACTCCTAGTGCCTAACGCTTAGAAGGGGATGTCATCATAGTCCTCCTCCCTCAGCTCCTCCAGCTCTGCCGTGGACTTCCCCCGCCTCTCGCCCCACTAGCCAACAAAACCCCCACCTCTTGCCACACGAGATCGGCCATAAGCTCATCACCTCCTTTTATCCTTTCCCAACCGTTCTTCTCCACTCTACGAGGAGAGCGTCGAAGCATACAGCACGACACCTTTAGTGTAGCGTTCCCCAGGAAGAACCCTTCATATAGGGCGTTGCCCAAAAAGGATCCACCATGCCTTCCTTCTGAGAATATAATCTGGGTGTAACTGGTTCCCTAGGGCTTCCCCTAGGGGGAAAGGAGTGCGGATGGGCATCATAGCCTGGATCGTGGTTGGGCTCATCGCCGGTGTGTTGGCCAAGCTGATCATGCCGGGGGACGACCCTGGGGGCTTCATCGTGACCATCCTCCTAGGCATTGTGGGGGCCTTCGTAGGAGGGTTCGTGGTGAACCTATTAGGCGGAGCCGGGGTGAGCGGGTTCAACCTGTGGTCGATACTAGTGGCCACCCTGGGGGCGATCATCCTGCTAGCCATCTACCGGCTAGTAGCAGGCCGAAGAGTCTGACAGACCATTCCTACTCGAAAGGCCGGGGATTCGCCCTGGCCTGTTTTATGTCCTCTTAGTGTGTGGGTTTCTAACAAGCGCTGCAGCCGCCCCCTATAGGTACGAACACTTCCTTCTTACGAAGAAGTAGTGAGTGCTATAGGCTTCTACCGTTACCTTATTACTTGTGGGGCGATGCCCATAAACTCACCCTGGTGGGTTCCGTGAGCTACGAACTCACTATAGCGGACTGAAGAAAGCACACCGTTAGGCAGGTATCTTAACTTTGGAGATAGCACGTCCGAGCGCAGCTACCGAACCTTGCTAACGTTTCTCGCTTTACTACCGTCCCTTAATTATAGGAGCTCGCGAAGCAGGGCCCAGTCAGTAGCTGCTCAGTCAAGCCAAATATTTAGGCACTATATTATAGATCGAGTCCCAAGAGCTCTTAGAATCTCTCAAGCTCCAGGATCATAGCGTTTAAGGTCTGCTCGGTTTCGTCTCGCTCGACCACGTCATTCCCCTATTCGGCAGCAATCTCGCCGTGGCCGTGATGCAGGCGAATAACTTAGCTGCCGATTCGCCGAAATATGAGGCACTAGCCTAGGCACTGGCTTACGCGCTGAACTTCGCTGAATTAGGGTTGTCGGTTGGAGTCGAATGCGGTGTTTGATTCGTTGGAGCCACCTAAAGCTCACTAGCTGAGGGATCGTAGGGCCTTCAAAGCTTCTTCGACGTGCTTCTCAACGCCAAGTTGTGAGGAAAAGACGTGCCTCACAATCCCCTCTCTGTCTATGACGTACGTTACCCGACCAGGAAAGATTCCCAAGGTGTTCGGAACGCCATAGAGCTTCCTCACCTTTCCTTCTTCGTCGCTCAACAGGGTGTAGGGCAGATCGTGCTTTGCGGCGAAACTTTTGTGGGATTCTACGGAGTCAGAGCTTATCCCGATGACCTCAGCATCGAGCTTCCCAAATCCCTCGTAATCATCCCTGAAGGCACAAGCCTGCTTGGTGCAGCCAGGAGTATCGTCTTTAGGATAGAAGAAAAGGACTATGGGCCTCTCTCCTATAAAATTCTTGAGGCTGACCTGCTCTCCCACCTGCGAGGGAAGCGTGAAATTAGGGACAGTGTCCCCCACTTTTACCCTCCCCTTTATTCGCCGAGGATTCATGGCCTCATCTCCTAAACCTGCCGATCTTCTACTAACCCTCACTCCGATCGATTATATCGGCGGGCCTAGCAGTAATTGGTGTATACAGCCCCAATCTACAATCGGGGCTCTTTTGCGTCCTACTGTTTTACCTGCAAATTGCCACTTTTACTTAGTGGGCGATGCTGGATTTGAACCAGTGACCCTCTCCTTGTAAGGGAGAAGTGATAGTTTCGCAGACGTTCGTCATTGTTCAGATTTTCCTGCAAACAGACGTATTCTCTCTTCTGAATCGTTCCTATTGTTCGCCGTTGTTCGTGTGGGTTGGTGTATCGTTGGTGTATTTGATGTGCGCTGCGACGTCCGTCGCCCAGCGTCTCGGCCTCCCGCGCCCATGGTGACTATTCTTGAAGGGGAGAGCCTGATCCACGACGCAACGGGCATAGGTGATGTACTAGGTGGGCGCTATTTTGTACTGTGCCTATACACATCAAAAGGAATCCCCTGGGCGCATGTCGCTCGTCTCCGCCAACACGATGTCCACCTGACAGGTGCCAGGAGCCACCGGCAGCATCACCTGCCCCTTCGAGAGCTTCAGGTCGAATTGCCTGGTCTCGTCGCCCTGGCGCACGTGCAAAAGCCCGGCGATACCCTCGGAATCTCCCTCGGGCGTGACCTTGTGCGCCCACACCTTTAGTTGGGCTCCCACGTTGTTCCGTACGGGCCGTAGGGTCGCCTGCCGTAACGAAGAGAAATCAGGGATATCGCCGGTCGCCATTTCATAGCGTTGTTCGCCGTCCGGGTATTTCAGCCGCACATCGGTCACGGCGGGGTGACCAGCCGCTATGATCGAGAAGAGAGCTTGCTCGTCTTCATCCTCCAGCAGTTCGACGATCAGACGTCGGTCGAAGGCCCCGCGCAGAGCCACGGTGATGGTTACACCCAGGACTATCGCGCTCATCAACAGGGCGCTGGCGCGCTGCAGCGGATCTTCCCAAATCACCAGACCATGAAGAAAAATGCTTGACAGGAACAGGACGTAGATGCCCACCAGCAGCAACGGATTGCCCAGTAAGCGGTAGACTGCCCCGGGTACGCGTTCGCCTTTGCGCCGGCCCGCAACCAGCAATAGCACCGGGAAGATGCCACCTAGAAGTGGAAGGACGATCACCCCGAGGATGCTCAACAACCCGGCGAACGATACCGAGCCCGTTAGCACCAACCACTCTGCCACCAGGAAGGCCGCCGCTACGGGGCTGGCTCCCGCGAGAAAGCTTCCGTACTTGCTGGACAGTAACTCCCGAAAGGACTCGGAGATACTGTCAGTATAGGACGCACGTGACAATTCGGCGCCGGTGGGCGAGTCGCTCTCCTCGCCGAGAGCTTGCAAGATCTGCTGAGGAAGCTGGCGGCCACGTCTGGCGCCCAGGCGAGCTTCGTATCGTGGCTCACCCTCCAGGTACACCTCGGTGACGTACCCTTGCTCCGCCAACTCTTCCAGGAGTGTTCGGGTAGAGCCTTCGTCCCGCCTCGTGTACGCCGCCACTTCGGACAGGCTGACTTTACCCTGCCGCATCATCCACCCGGCAAGCTCCGACTTCTGGTCGGAGAGCGCGAGGACGTTGCCCAGGTTCAGCCCGACAGCCTCCCGAGCGCCCTCGTAGCTCGGCCGTATCGACGAGGTCACTTGCAGGCGCACACGCTGCTGGTCGGCGTCCATGACTTCTAGCTCCAGGCGGGCGCCGTGATCGCGCAGCCGCGGAAATCGGGCGAAAAGGGACGAGTCGCCGTTTTGGCCAAGAATCTCCCAGCGTCCGTCTGTAGCCTTCTCCACACGGTGCAGGTGGCCGTCTAGCTCGATCTCCAGGCAAAACCGCGATTTGTCGCCACTGAGTCCCAGGTAGACCAGACCCAGGCGCAGGCCGTCTCGCTCCTGGAAGAGCAACTGGCCCCGCCGTCGCGGCAGCACCATGACCGGCCGGGCCAGCGAGGGCAGCCACTCGCGGGTGATATTAAAGAGAGCCAGCGAGTGGTGGATCGAACCCATCCCCATGGCGAGGAGGACGAACACCGTGCCCAATACGTAAATGATTGCCCCGACTTCGGCTGCCAGCGGGTCCAGGGCGGTGCCCAACTCGCCGGCCAGAACTTCCGGCGTAACAGCTCCGTTGACCGCCAGCACAAACAGGCAATACAAAAAGATGGCTGTTATCTGTGCTGCGGCGGTGCCCCAGATCAGCGAACGCGAGCTGGGATCGCGGCTAAGCACGACCCGAGCGCAGTTGCTGACTGACAGATGCCCGAAATAGGCCGCTAGGATGACGCCGAAGACCAAGCCCAAGACCTCGGGCTCCAGCGGCTGCCCCCCGAGGAAAGGCACGTCTACGTAGAACAAGTTCGCCGGTTGCAGGTGAGGAAAGGTGAGCAGAGAGAGGATCAAGACCAGACTGATGTTGATCGCGCCGACCACCAGTGCGGAAGCCACGGTGGCGCTGAGGGTCTCGCGCCTGAGGAAATAGAGCCCGACGAGGAACAGCAGCGCAACCCAGACCGTGGGCGGAATACCTGTGGCACCTTGCAAGGTGGTAGCAAAGCCGATGTAAAAGACCTGAAGGCTCAAAAAACAGATGGCGAAGATCCCCAAGGTAAGGGAGACGGAGCCGGCGCGTCCCAGGTAATCATTCACCACCTGTCCTATGTAGGCGCTGCCGTAGCGGATGGTACCACTGCGGGACACAGCCTCGGAGATGAAGGCGATGGTAAGCATGTTGACTACGCCCAATACAACCAGGATCGCTACACCGGCCAGCGGACCGATACCGGCCACGGCGATGGGCAAGGCCAGGATGCCCACGCCGACGGTCTCGGTTAGGGTCAATGCGTAGGCCGTCCAGAAGGGTGGCAGGTTCTCAAGCCACCCGGCGAGCGCGGCCCAGGCCCAGCGCAGCCGGTCAGCCGGCGCGGTGCGAGTCGCGAAGATGCTCTCCAGCGGCTGGCGATACAGACGCTCGTAAGCCTGTTGTACCACTGCGTTGTCAAGACCCAACGCCGTCCGAATATTCGGCACCGTTTGGTAAGTAAACTGGTATTTCTCGCCCAGGCGTTGCGCGAGGGCTGCCTGCACTCTGGGATTCTCGGGCACCAGAGGCGCCCATTGTGGGGCGTAGCGCTCGAGATCCCGGATCGTCGGGCGCAGCGGTGGTTCGCTGCCCAGTGCGAAGGCTTCGAGGAAAGCCAGGTCGCGCTGCTGTGCGCTCTCTTGCGTGAGGAAAAGCTCCATGGCCTGCCGCGATCGCACCATCAGGTGGGCGGTGCGGCTCTCGATCAGGAACAGCAAGGTGTTGGCGCGTTTGGCCGGCACGCCGCCGGCTAGCACCGTTTCGCGATCGAGCAACCCGCCAAACTCGTCGTCGTCGAAGGACATAGAGGGCTCCTTTATGTCATCAGGCGTGTCGCGACGTGCCGGTACAACCCGGTCACCGGGTGATCCGGGTACCGCAGCGCGAAGATGTCCGCGCTCGAGAGGACCATCAACTCATCTGAGTGGGGCATCACGGCGGCTACCTCGCACTCGTAGGTCTTCTCGACACGCTCCTTGACCTCGGCAACATCGAAGATCGGCGGCGTCTTATTAACCACCAGCATCATACGCGGCACCTTTAGTTTACGGGCCACCGAGACGGTGACGCTCGTGCCCTCGTAGTCCTGCTGGTCGGGGCGCATGACAATCGCCAGCGCGTTAGACATGGCGATCGAGAGCAGCGTCTCCTCGTTTAACCCAGGGTGGGTGTCGATCAGAAGCGCGTCTAATCCAAGCTCCCCGCTCAGGTCACGAAAACCTTCGTTGAGCAAACCTACATCGTAGCCTTCATGCATCACCCGAGCGATATCGGTAGGTTTGATGCTGGAAGGAATAAGGAAGATGCGTCCTTCGAGGCTCGCGTTCAGGTTCGGCGTCACGTCGTGGGCGGCCTGCTCGATGGAGCACCTGCCCCACAAGTAGTCGTTGAGGGAGTGGCTCAGCGTTTCCTGGTCCACCCCGAAGAGGACGTGAATGCCCGGCGACTGGATGTCGGTGTCCACGACGCCGATGCGCCGCCCCTCGGCAGCCAGCAGCGTGGCGACGTTAGCCGTTGTGTTCGATTTGCCGGTCCCACCCCGGAACGAGTGGAAAGAGATGATCTTGGACATGATCGGCCTTCTTTCGCCTATGGTGCATCACGGCTCGGCGCGGAAGCGCAAC
>DATDKT010000315.1:0-6860 GCA_036519775.1 Rubrobacteraceae bacterium | reverse complement strand
CTGCGGGGCGTCCCAAGCTGCTGCAGTAAACGGGGTAGATAAGCTTCGCTTCGGCGTTTGCACATCCGCCGAGAAGGGGTAGAAGCTGAGCAACCCGCCTAGCTCGGCATGCACAGAGTAAGAGAGTGTAAGGGCAGGAGCTTCAGAACCACCTCCATCTGTTCGAAAAGTAGTCGAACGCAGTATGAACCGTAAAGTTGTGAGCCTGCGAGGCCGAGAATAAGGTCTCTTTACCCCGTTTATCGGCTCGTAGGACCTCGGCTGAGAACCTGTCGAGACTTTTCGGACAGTGTCTCTCGGCAAGAGAGTAAATAGGAGGTGAGTTTTGCAGGCCTTTCTCGTTAGTGTGACAGCTGTGATGGTTGTGACGATCTTTTGCAGAGGTTTTCTAAGTGCTATGTGTACTCATGCTTTTAAAACGCTTGGTTAAAGCCCAACGCGCAAGCAACATGTCCATGACGCCACCGCCCCAGTCCCCCAAAACCACATCTAAACCCTTGACACGCGGGTCCTTGCAAGGCTATGCTACTCAATAAGTTTATTGAGTACTTGATTAGAGAGGATAAATGGGCAGCAGGGCCTTCAAGGATAGTCTCTACACAGAGTTCGCCGTCTTGGGGAAGGCGCTGGCGAACCCGCACCGCTTGGAGCTGCTCGATCTTCTCGCTCAAGGCGGGCGCAGCGTTGAGGAGCTGGCTGGGGAGGCGGCCCTTAGCCTCGCCAACGCCTCCGCTCACTTGCAGGTGCTGCGCCGAGCGCGGTTGGTCGAGGCCGAAAAACGAGGCTTGAACGTCATCTACCGCTTGGCTGCTCCAGAGGCCTACCAGCTTTGGCAGACTCTGCGTGATGTCGGAAGCCTGCGCCTGGCCGAGGTAGATAGGTTGGTAGAGAACTACCTTACCGACCGCAACACACTCGATGCCGTGGACAAAGAGGAACTGTTGCGCCTGCTGACCGACGAGGCTGTGACCGTCATCGATGTGCGCCCGGTGGTGGAGTACGTGCAGGGCCACATCCCTACGGCGCTCTCTACCCCGGTTGGAGAGCTGAAGCGACGACTGTCTGAACTGCCTCCCGATACGGAGGTCGTGGCCTACTGCCGCGGCCCCTACTGCATCTATTCCGACGAGGCCGTTCGGCTGCTACAAGAAAAGGGATTTCGGGCCCGGCGCCTGGGTGAGGGGTTCCCCGAGTGGCGTGCAGCCGGCTACCCGGTCGAGACAGAGAACGGAACCGGTAGCCAGAGTACTCCAGAAAAGAGCAAAGTAACGTGGGAGGACGAAGCCGCGAAGGTCCAGTTTTCCTAGGTTATAGACATGGTCGAGGTAAAAGGGCCACAGGGGAAAGGATGGAAAGGAGGTCTCCTGTGTTAAGCAAACAAAAGAGCGACCAACCGCTGATGGAATTGGACCTCCGAGGAAGTATCTGTCCGGGGCCGACCGCCGATACCTTGGCGGCGCTGAAGAAGCTACCAGTGGGAGGCAAATTGGCGGTAATCACAGACTATCTCCCCGCGCGGCAAACCATACCGCGGCTGGTCGAGCAGGGGGGTTGCTCTTGGGAGATGACCGAAGACGACGGCGAGACTTTCCGGATAGAGATAGTGAAATGGAGGAGAGTAATTTATGGAGGCACGCAACCAAAGGCCTTTAATGTACGTGGCTACGCACGGGACCGACGATCCCACGCTGGCCACGCTGCCTTTCCTGGTAGCTACAGGTGCTGGCAGCGCGGAGATAGACTGCTGCATAGCCCTCGTGGGAGAGGCGGCGAGCTTAGTAAAGCCGGGGATGATCGATGCCGTGCATGGCGTGGGGTTCCCGCCGCTCAGCGAACTCGCGCAGAAGGTTAGGGATTTCGAGATACCAGTGTACGTCTGAGGCTCTTGCGCGATCGCCCGTGGGGTGACCGAGCCAGACCTTACAGACCTGAGGGCGCAGTTCACTGATCCGGTGGGCTTCTCTCAGATGGCTGCAGAGCGCAGCGTGGTCTCTTTTTAGGGAAGGAGTGCTTATGAGTGATGTTCTGCGAGAACAAGAACCAGCCCTCGACGTAAATGTCTTGCGCCATGCGATCCAGGAGGAGTACGACGAGGTCGCAAGCCATCCGCACAAGGGCTTTCACTTCCACACCGGGCGCCCCTTGGCCTGTATGCTCGAATACCAGGATGAGTGGCTCGAGGGTATCCCCGAATCCTGTATCGAGTCCTTCGCCGGCACCGGTAATCCTTTCAGCCTGGGCGAGATTAGTTCTGGTGAGAGGGTCGTGGACGTCGGCTGCGGCGCAGGCATAGACAGTTTGATCGCGGCCAAAAAGGTCGGGCCCGACGGTCGGGTAGTAGGCGTCGACATGACCCCCTCCATGCTCAAGAAGGCCCGCCGGGCAGCGGGCGAAGCAGAGCTTAAGAACGTAGAGTTCCGCGAAGGTTACGCCGAGGCTCTACCGGTACACGACGGCTGGGCGGACGTGCTCATCTCCAACGGTGTGCTGAACCTAATGCCGGACAAGGCCGCTGCCCTAGAAGAGATGAGCCGGGTGCTAAAGCCCGGAGGTCGTCTGCAGATAGGGGATATCCTGGTGCAGAAGGCCGTCCCAGAAAGCGCTAAACGCAAGATAGACCTCTGGACCGGGTGAATAGCCGGGGCTCTGCTGGAAGCAGAGCTACAGGCCACGGTCGTGGCCGCCGGTTTTGTAGGTTTTGAGATCCCCTGGCGCAAGGACGTCTTTAGCGATGCGCCCCAAGCAGGCAGCGCCGAGAAGTTCGGGACGTTAGGCATCAACTTCCGGGCTAGAAAGGCGATCGACGAGGAAGAGTGGACTGTAGCTATGGCGGCACTAAGCTGCGAGATACCCTCCCGATCTGTTGGTCCTCCAAAAGAATAGAGCTCGGAAGACATGACTCGAACCACCATCGAGGTCGAGGCCTTAAGGGATCTGCTGGACCAGGGTCAGCCCGTTACCGTGCTAGACATCCGGCGCAGCGCTGAACGCGCTGAGTGGGCAATTCCTGGGAGCGTTCACGTTGAGGCCTACGATGCGCTAAAAGCTGGCGATCCTAACGCCCTGGCCGACGTGGATCTGCCCAGAGAAGGACCCATAGTGACGGTCTGCGGCGCCGGGAAGACGAGTGTCATTGCCGCCGAGCAACTTCGTGCTCGCGGATTTCAGGCCCTCTCCTTAGCGGGCGGGATGAAGGCCTGGACCTTAGCCTGGAACACCGCGGAGGTCGAGGTCCCTGGTACGGAAGCGGGTAAAGGAACCGAGGTGGTCCAAATCAGGCGCACTGGCAAGGGGTGCCTCTCGTACCTGATCGGCTCCGGGGGCGAGGCGGCGGTGATCGACGCGGCCGTGGACCCGGAGGTGTACCTTGGGCTGGCCGAGGAGCGCAGATGGAAGATCACTCACATCCTTGACACCCACGTCCACGCTGACCACCTCTCCCGCTCCGGGATGCTCGCCGACCTTGCCGGAGCGAGGCTCTATATACCCGAGGGTGCGCCGCTCGCTTACCCATTCTTCGCGCTCGACGACGGGGACGAGGTCCGAATCGGCGCGGCGAGGCTTGAGGCCCTCCGGACGCCGGGGCACACCGCCGAGAGCACGAGCTACCTCCTGAACGGGAAGGCGCTCTTCACTGGTGACACCCTCTTCCTCTCCGCGGTTGGTCGGCCGGACCTGGAGGCCAGCCCGGACCGCGCCCACGAGAAGGCGCGGGTCCTCCACGGCTCGCTGAGCCGTGTGCTGGGGCTGGACCCTGAAACGCTCGTCTTGCCCGGGCACACCAGCGAGCCCGTTTCCTTCGACGGGGAGCCCATCGTCGCGGCGCTCTCGGAGGTGCAAGAGAGCATAGCCTTGCTGCACGAGGACGAGGACACTTTCGTCGAGAAGCTCGCGGAACACGCTTCACCGACCCCCGAGAACTACCAGCGCATCGTGGAGCTGAACCGGTCGGGGGAGAGGCCGGAAGGCGACCCCACAGACCTCGAGGTCGGCGCGAACCGCTGCGCGGCAGGCTAACCGAATCTCCTTGATAGGAGGAGCGGGAGAGAGCAGACCCTCCCCGACTATCCGGCTCGGGCTCAAGGAGAACTGGCGCCAGTTCGCGCTGCTAGTCCTGGTGAACGCCTTTGTGGGCGGGATGGTGGGCCTGGAGCGCACCGTGGTGCCCCTCGTAGGGTCCGAGGTATTCGGAGTCGTCCTTAGGACGGCCATCTTCTCGTTCATCGTCACGTTTGGCCTTGTAAAGGCCTTCTCCAACCTCTTCGCCGGTGGGCTCGCTGACCGCTTCGGCAGAAAGAAGGTCCTGGTTGCCGGCTGGCTCGTCGGTGTGCCGGTGCCGTTCATGATCATGCTCGCCCCTTCATGGGAGTGGATCGTGGCGGCCAACGTCCTACTCGGCGTGAATCAGGGGCTCGCCTGGTCCATGGCTGTCATTATGAAGATAGACCTCGTCGGGCCGCGCGGGCGCGGGCTGGCAGTCGGCCTCAACGAGTTCGCGGGCTACCTCGCGGTTGGCCTTACGGCGTGGGCAACAGGATACTTGGCTTCTGCCTACGGCCTGAGGCCGGAACCTTTCTACCTCGGGGTCGGCTATGCCTTCTTAGGGCTCCTCGTCTCCGTGTTTCTCGTGCGGGATACCGGCGAACACGTCCGGCTGGAGATGGAGTCTCACCCGCCCGAGCCAAACCCTCTTAACTTCCGGGAGGTCTTTGCCAGGACCTCTTTCAAGGACCGCAACCTCTTTGCTTGCTCGCAGGCTGGGCTCGTCAACAACCTTAACGATGGCATGAGCTGGGGGGTGTTCCCCCTGTTCTTTGCGACCTTCGGTCTCGGAGTAGAGCGGATCGGCATCCTAAAGGCCGTCTACCCGTTTGTGTGGGGCACTCTGCAGGTCGCCACCGGGCCGTTGAGCGACCGCTGGGGACGGAAGGGACTCATCGTTTTTGGTATGTGGGTGCAGGCGGCGGGCATCCTCGCCACGGTAGCGACGAGGGACTTCGGGTGGTGGCTGCTTGGGAGTGTCCTCCTCGGCCTCGGGACGGCCATGGTCTACCCGAGTCTCATAGCTGCCGTCTCCGACGCCTCACACCCCTCTTGGAGAGCGCGTTCCCTGAGCGTCTACCGCTTCTGGAGAGACCTTGGCTACGCCGTCGGGGCGCTCTCTGCCGGGATCATAGCGGACGTCTTTGGGATCTCCTGGGCTATAGGATCTATAGGCGCGCTGACCTTCCTCTCGGGGGCGGTCGTGGCAGTCTCCATGAGCAAGATTCGGGCAGATTACACCGAAACCAAGAAAGGGGTAACTAGACCATGAACGCAAGGGAAGTGCAGGCATTCTTGAAGAAGGTGGCGACGGATTGGGACACCATGGATAGCGCGGCGAGTATCGGAGTGCCACTAGATAGTGATAAAAGAGCCAATTTGGATGAAAGGTGAGGTACAGGTTTAGCAGAAGTCTTCTTAATACAAGTACATCTGGTGCCCTAAATCCGGCGATGTGATTAATTAAATATCGGAGCGTCCCTTGGGGTTTTACAGAGGGGGGAAGTCCTCAAGGGGCGCGGCCCGATAGGCTCGTTCTTCTTTTTTGCGCTCGTTTTCTAGCTCCAGCTTCGCGGGTAAAGTACACTTGTTTTGACCGGTGACACCCCCCTCGTTGCCGGCTACTTTGAGGGGGTTGGGGGTACGCTAGCTCAACCCCCTACCGATTAGGTGGAGAAGGTCCTTAGGCTCTTCCGGCGGCGAGAATCCCCCCTCCTCCCCCGGGTCGTGCGTACGAAAGGGGGATACCTTGACCGAAGTCTGGGGGATGCCAGAGAAGGCCCGCCGCGTACTCCAGGCTACAGCCGTGGAGGTGTACGGCAGGCCCGGCATGTACGTGGTTATGGCCCAGGTGATGCGACGGGCGAACATCTCGGACCCAGAAGAGTTCCGCGCCATAGCGGAGTACCAAGAAGAAAGAGGGTGGATAGCTGAAGCTGATCTCCTGTTAGATCTTCTACTGATGAGGTCTTGGTAGACTCTTTCTTGAGTCGGGCCAATCCATTTCTGCTTAGACTGAATGAGGATGAAACCCACATAGAGGCGATGCTGGTTGAAGGGAACCGACCAATCACTGTTTACGTAAACGGCTACCGATCTGTCAGGTGAGTTGGCAAGCACATATTCTCAAGATAACGCACTTGCCAAAGCCGCTGCCGCCTCATTCTGCATGCCGGGCACTATATGACTGTAAATGTCCATTGTCTGCAAGATCGTCGCGTGTTCTAGCATCTCCTGTACGATCTTTGGATTGACATTCTTGGCCAGGGGTCGCTGGCCCTAGCTCTGCGCGTTTAGGGCCTTTGAGGGGGCTTTGAGCAGGTTCTTACCTCTGATCCGCTGAGGGGTTCCAAAAGTGGGCGTGCTCCTCGCTCTCTACACCGCTATAGATGTAGGTTCCGAGAAGACTAACCTTCTCGGCAGCTCGGTGAATAGAGGCAACCAGCCCCCTAGCTCCAAGCGCACTCATCGTAAGCGACCCAAGGTGGCTAAGAGAGACGTTCCGGCTAGGAAGGATACGGAGTGCTTCCTCCGTTGGTGCCCGGTTTGCGAGGACGGTCTGCTTCTATAATGGCTTGCGTCTCGACGTGTTTATTAATCTAACTTTCACTGGTTGTTAACCTATCTTCCCTACCGAGCAACTAGAATCAATTCCGCTTGGCATCATCGTGCTCTTAGGCACCATTTTGCTCTTAGGCTTTGGGCAGACGTGGACCGAGAACGCTGGGAGCACACGCGCATGTAGAAGGATCCAGGTAAAAATGAACACTGTAGCAGGCTCGGAGAACGAAAAAGAATCGAGCCTAGCACCAACGTTT
>DATDKT010000314.1:0-8383 GCA_036519775.1 Rubrobacteraceae bacterium | reverse complement strand
TCGGACCTTTTCGAGGTTCTCCTTGCCCGGCGCCTGTCTCGCCTGCTGTTGGGTCTCCAGCTTCTGTAGCCCCCGTAGCTCATGACGTTCCCTTCTGCTAAGAGGATTCGCCCAGCGCCTCGGCGACGAGCTCCGCGACCTCCGAGGGGTTCGTCGCGGCCCAGATGCCGGCACGTCTCAGGGCCTCGCTCTTGGCCTCGGCGGTGGACTCGCCGCCGGAGACGATGGCGCCGGCGTGGCCCATCGTCTTGCCCTCGGGAGCAGTAAAGCCGGCGATGTATGCCACGACGGGGGTCTGCATCTCGCTCTGGACGTACTCGGCGGCGCGCTGCTCGGCGTTGCCCCCGATCTCGCCGAGCATCACGACGCAATCAGTCTCGGGGTCCGCCTCGAACTTCTTTAAGATCTCGATAAAGTCCGTCCCGATAATCGGGTCGCCTCCGATGCCGACGGCCGTGGACTGGCCGATTTCCCTCTGGGTTAGCTCGTTGACGATCTGGTAGGTGAGCGTCCCGCTCCTGCTGACGATGCCTACACCGCCGGGCGTGAAGATGTCGCGCGGCATGATGGAGACATTTGCCTTCTCCGGCGAGAGGACGCCGGGACAGTTCGGTCCGATCAGGGTCGCGTCCTTTATCCGCAGGTAGTTGGCGACCCGCATCATGTCGTGTACCGGTACGCCCTCGGTGATGCAGCAGATGGTGCTTATGTCGAAGTCCAACGCCTCGAAGATGGCGTCCGCGCAGAACGCGGCCGGGACGAAGATCACACTAGCGTTCGCCCCGGTCTCCTCCATCGCCTCCTCCATGGTGCTGAAGACCGGCACGCCTTCGTACTCCTGACCGCCCTTGCCCGGTGTCACCCCGGCCACCACGCTCGTGCCGCTCTCCACCATGCGCCCGGTGTGAAACCTGCCCTCGCGGCCGGTTATCCCCTGCACCACGAGGCGCGTCTCGTCGTCTACCAGTATCGCCATCTGCTACCTTCCTCCGTCCTGCGCGAGCTCCACGGCCCTTCGCGCTGCGTCGAGCATCGTCTCCTCGGTGTGCACGTTCTTGGGGGTGTTCTCGGTCAGTATCTCGCGGCCCTCCTCGGCGTTGGTGCCGTCGAGCCGCACGACGATGGGGAGGTTTATCTCCGACTGCTCTAGCGCCGATAAGAGCCCGCGGGCGACCTCGTCGCCGCGGGTGATGCCGCCGAAGATGTTGAAGAGGACGCTCCTGACCTGCTCGTTCGAGGTGACAATGTCGAGGGCCTGGGAGATCTTCTCAGCGTCTGCCCCGCCGCCGACGTCGCAGAAGTTCGCCGGCTCCCCGCCGGCCTGCGCCACCACGTCGAGCGTGCTCATCACTAGCCCCGCCCCGTTGCCGAGGATGCCCACGTCGCCGTCGAGCTTCACGTACTGCAAGCCCGCCTCTAGGGCTCGCTGCTCCTGGGGGTCGGCGGCTTCCACGTCGTGCATCTCGGCGATGTCCGTATGCCGGAACAGGCTCGAGTTGTCTACCGTCACCTTCGCGTCTAGCGCGAGAACCCTTCCGTCCTCGGTCGCGACGAGCGGGTTGATCTCCACAAGACTCGCGTCTGCCTCCGTAAAGGCCTCGTACAAGTTGTTCAGCACTTGGCTCACGCCCTTAGCAATGTCGCCCTCGAGGCCGGCGTCGAAGACTAGCTCGCGCACCTGGTAAGGGAGCAGACCGAGCAGGGGATCTATGTAGATCCTCACAATGGCGCCGGGGCTAGTCTCGGCGACCTCTTCGATGTCTATACCGCCCTCGGTGGAGAACAGAATCAAGGGCTTCTTCTCCGCCCGGTCCACCATGATCGAGAGGTACATCTCGCTCGCAATAGCGGCCCCGGCTTCGACGAGCACCCGGTGGACGGTATGGTCGTTGATCTGCATCCCAAGGATCTGGCGGGCCGCTTCTTCGACGTCCTCTGCCTCATCCACGACCTTTATGCCGCCGGCCTTGCCGCGTCCGCCGGTCAGGACCTGTGCCTTGACCGCTATCGTGCCACCTCCCAGCTGCTCGGCCGCCGCGCGCGCCTCCTCCGGCGAGGCCGCGACGATACCCTCCAGCGTCTCTATACCGAACTGCCGCAACAGCTCCTTACCCTGATACTCATAGAGATCCAAGACCCAAACTCCCCGCGACGCCTTTAGCAACGACGCCGCGAATTATACAGAGACCGCACCCCGCGTTGCGTGTCCTATACTCTCTTTCACATAAACCCCGGATCACATAAACCCCGGAACCACATTAGACACCATTCGGTGCCGGCAAGGGGGAGTGGAGGCGCTCATGGACGCCCGGCTACCCTCGTAAATCTTCTATCTAGCTAGAATGGCGCGTTTACGGATAACGAGTAATTTCAGAGGTATAGCGCGATGACGGGACATTTGGAGCTTTGGATCCTCGGGCTGCTCACGGCCGTAGCTGGGCTCGTGATGCTCTCCAACGTCTTGAGGGTGCCGTACCCGGTCTTCCTAGTCCTCGGGGGGCTGGCCCTGGGCCTCATCCCCGCCGTGCCAGACGTTGAACTGCCGCCGGATCTGGTCTTGCTGGTCTTCCTCCCGCCGATCCTCTACTCGGCGGCCTTTTTCTCCTCGCCGCGCGACCTCCGGGCGAACCTGAGGCCGATAGGGTTTCTGTCCATCGGCCTCGTGCTGGTCACGATCGTCACCGTGGCCGTGGTGACGCACGTGGTTACCGGCCTCCCGTGGGCGGCGGCGTTCGTTCTGGGGACGGTCCTCGCGCCGACCGACCCGGTGGCGGCGACGGCCATCGCTGCCCGTCTCGGGATGCCGCGCCGGGTCGTAACGATCCTCGAAGGCGAGAGCCTAATCAACGACGGGACTGCGCTGGTCCTGTACCGCGTGGCCGTGGCGGCGGTCGTGACCGGAACCTTCTCGCTGCTAGACGCGGGGCTGGAGTTCGCGCTCTACGGTACCGGCGGCGTGGTGATCGGGCTGGTGGTAGCGTGGGTGATCTCGCGCGTCCGACGGTGGACCGAGGACTCGCTCGTGGAGATCACCATCTCGCTCTTTACGCCCTACGCGGCCTACGTTCCGGCCGAAGAGATTGGCGCCTCCGGCGTGCTCGCTGCGGTCGCGGCCGGACTCTACCTCGGCTGGTATTCCCCCGAGATGACCGCGCCGCAGAACCGTCTTCAGGCGTCCACCGTGTGGGGAGTGCTGCCCTTCTTGCTGAACTCGTTGCTGTTCATCCTCATCGGGTTGCAGCTTCCCAACATACTGGAGAGGCTCTCCGGTGAATACTCGGCGTTAGAGGTCCTCCTGTACGCCGCGCTCGTCAGCCTGGTGGTGCTCGGGACGCGCCTTCTGTGGACCTTCCCGATGGCCTACCTCCCCCAGTACCTGAGCCGGTCCTTGCGCGAACGCGATCCCTATCCTCCCTGGCAGCAAGTCGCCGTGGTCGCCTACACGGGTATGAGGGGGGCAGTCTCTCTGGCGGCCGCCCTCGCCATCCCCCTTACGGTCGAGGGCGGGGCCTCGTTCCCCGGGCGCGACCTGATCCTCTTTCTCACCTTCTGCGTCATCCTGGTCACCCTAGTGCCGCAGAGCTTCAGCCTCCCGTTCGTCATCCGCCGCTTAGGCCTGGAGGGAGAAGAAGGCGACGAAGAGCACGAGGAGGTCGAGGCGCGCGTGCGGGCGGCGGAGGCGGCGCTCGAGAGGATCGAGGAGCTGGAGGACGAGGATTGGGTGCGCGAAGACACGGTCCGGTGGATACGCAACCTCTACGAGTTTCGCCGCCGCCGCTTCGCCGCCCGTATCAACAGAGAACCAGAGAACGATGAGGACGGCGACCCCGAGGAACGCTCCCTGGCGTTCCAGCGTCTCAGACGAGAGCTGTTGAGCGCGGAGCGGGCGGCGCTACTCGAGCTCAGGAACCAAGGCCGCCTGAGCGACGAGACCAGACGCCGCATCGAGCGAGACCTTGACCTCGAAGACGCGCGTCTGGAGATCTGAATTAGACCTTCTCTACATCTCCGCAAGCCGGCTAAGAGAAAAATAGCCCTAAGTATGCAATGAAGCTGTGCTGACTAACGCATGGCGGAGCGGCGTTGGAGTACAGATGCCGATAAGTTTGACGAAGTGGAATAAGTACAAGAAGGAGACTAAGTGAAGGCGATAGCCTGGCATGGCAATCGCGACGTGAGCGTCGACGACGTACCCGACGCCACCATCCGCAGGCCTAACGACGCCATCGTGCACATCACGACGACGGCGATCTGCGGCTCTGACCTGAGCCGCGGCACTTGTCGGACAGCTCTAAACCGGACGAGGTTCGATGAAGTCTGTAGCGTAGAATAGAGGCCGGTCCTTGCGTGGGGAGATACGGAGTGCCGGACACCAACATCGCCCTGTTCGTCGCGGCCTCGCTGGCGGTCATATTCGCCCCAGGGCCAGACAACGTCTACGTCCTTACGCGCGGCATCGCCCAAGGACGCGAGGTGGCCCTCGTCTCGGCCTGGGGCATGTGCAGCGGGTTGCTCTTTCATACCACTTTAGCCGCCGTCGGGCTCTCGGCGATCCTGGCACGCTCCGCGGTGGCCTTCTCGGTGGTCAAGTACGCCGGCGGCGTTTACCTCGTGTACCTCGGCGTCAGGACACTCCTGAACAAGGAGGAGTTCGTTCCCTCGGCAGAAGAGGCGCCCGCAGTGAGGCTCAGGACCTTCTACTTCCGGGGCCTGACCATGAACCTGCTCAACCCCAAGGTGGGGGCGTTTTTTCTGGCGTTCTTGCCGCAGTTCGCGGGTTCCGTGACGGACGGCGTGGCCCTGCGGCTCGTGGCTCTCGGCCTGATTTTCGCGCTCCTCAGCGTGGTCGCCTTCAGCGCTATCGCCCTCTTCTCAGGTATCGTTGGCGACAGGTTGAGCAGGAACCCGCGTCTCGCCACAGCTCTTCAGTGGCTGACCGGTTGCGTGCTCATCGGCCTCGGGTTTCGCCTCGGACTCTCGGGGCGAGGGTAGCTTCCAGAGAGTATAGGGGCTAAACGTCGTGGACTTCTAATCGGAGATCCCGGTGCGCGACGGCCAGGGTCCGCGGTTCTAACTCCCTCCACGAAGGAGCGGAGTCTACCTCTTCGGAGGCGAAGAGTACGGCCCCGTGGCCGTGGCTGCTCTCCGTGCGGGTGCCGTAGGAGCTTTGCCCCCGAAAGTCCTCCTCGGCCTCGAGGCGCCGGACGTAGAGCCCTTCCATACCGGGGAACCTGAAGGCGTAGAGGAAATCGCCGTCGGCGAGGAGAAAGTTCAGGCTGGTGTAAGTGCAGTTCTCGATGACCCGACTCACGGTTTCCCGGATGCCGGTGAGGGTGTTCGGGGCCTGCCCTATATGGTGGCGGAGGAGGGCGAAGTATCGCTCGGAGTCGGTAGCACCGTCGAATGGGCCCATAGCGACCGGAAGGTCCTCCAGACCCTCGATGTTGCCGTTGTGGGCGAAGACGAAGGAGTCATGGGCGAAGGGCTGGGTGTTCTCCGGACGGGGCTCGCCCTGGGTAGCGTGGCGGACGTGGGCCACGAAGAGGTGGGAGCGGATTCGGCGAGCCTCGGTGGCGAACTCCCGGTCCCGATGGGCGGCGATAGGGTGCTTCTCCACCACCGGCCGGCGGCCCACGTAGTGGGCGAGGCCCGTTCCGTCGGGGTTTCTGTAGGATTGGTGGAGCAGCGAGTCTGAAGCGCTCAGAAGCCAGAAGCGGGCGTCGACGGGTTCGGAGGCCAGCATGCCGAAGAGGCGACACATAAGGACTTTATGGCACGAACCCACGAACGGCAAACAAGAGAACCCCGCACAACGGTGCCGGCTCCCTGCTCCTCGTAGCGGCGCCTCTGTGGCCGCCTCGATTTGCTGGTATTCCTGGCAGCGGTTAGATCCCTACGGTATCCGTGGGGTGCTCCTAGAGTTCGACAACGGGAACACGGACGTCTTCACGCCCCGAATGCACGAAGAGTTCAAGTCCTACGAGCTGCAACAGATGGCGGTCTATATCCAGACCATCTCGCGGGGCCTGAACAATGAACCGAAAAGACTGGCTTGAAGGAATCGTGTACGGTATAGGGAGAACCAAAAAGCCGCAATAAGGACTGCCGCTGGGCTCGAGGATAAGCAGGATCGTCTCGCGCTACTCTGACGACAGGACGCTAACCTTCATACCCGAGGCCGGGCGGGAGGACTTCAGCGAGGAGACGACAAGCACGAGCTCGTCAAGGTCCTCGGAAACGCCTTCTCGACCGCCGAGGGGTCCAAGGTCGGTCACTTATCGGCGCCGGGCGGTTAAGGAGTCTTATCGGCCCGGAGGGTCGTCCGCGTCGGTGTAGCGGGTGTAGGAGTCGTAGTAGTCCACGTCCAGGGAGACCTCTTCTCCCGCAAGCTCGCGGCGTCTGAGGTCCCAGAGGACCTGCAGGTCGTGGTCTATCCTCCGTATCCGCTGGTGATCCTCGTTCGTCGCATGATGTGTGCCCTCGCGGGCCACGAGTTGCTCCCGCTCCTCGGAGAGTTCCTGGATCTTCTGCATCACGCTCTGCGCCATCTTCTAACCTCCCGTCGCGCGGCTACAATGGTCCAATTCTAGCCCAAACCCCCCAGAGCACCGCTGTGTGCTGGGCATGCGTGATCTACAATCTATCCGACAGGAGGAAGAGTTTTGCTCAAAAAGATCTACCATCTCGGTTACGCCGTCCACGATATCACCGCCGCGACCCGCTTCTACGAGGAGCACTTCGGCGCCCGGGTGGGCGAGCCGGAGGAGGTCGAGGAGCAGGGCATCGTCGCCACGATGTTCGCTGTGGGGGAGTCCAAGATAGAGCTTCTGAAACCCACCCGCCCGGACTCGCCCGTGGGCAAGTTCCTCGAAAAGCGGGGCGAAGGTTTTCACCACGTCGCCTTCCAAGTGGACGACCTCGAGGCGGCCCTGAAGGAGCTCAAAGAGAGCGGCATCGACCTGATAGACGAGGAGCCGAGAGTTGGAGCGGGGGGGACGCGTATGGCGTTCGTGCATCCGAGGGACGCTCACGGCGTCCTCACTGAGCTCGTCGAGTTGCCGAAAGATAGAGAGAGGTAGAACGTGGACGTCGAGAAGCGTGCCGACGAAGGCCGAACGGAGTCCGGGATCGAGGTGAAACCCCTCTACAGACCCGATGATCTGGATGGCTTCGATTACGCGGAGAAGCTTGCTGATCCCGGCGAGTACCCCTACACGCGCGGTGTCTTCCCCACGATGTACCGTGGTCGACCCTGGACCATGCGCCAATATGCCGGTTTCGGTACCGCCAAAGAGACCAACCAGCGTTTCAAGTACCTCACCGAGGCCGGCCAGACCGGCCTCTCTGTCGCCTTCGACCTCCCGACCCAGATGGGCCGCGACTCCGACCACCAGCTCTCCTTGGGCGAGGTCGGCAAGGTAGGTGTCGCCATAGACTCACTCCTCGACATGCGCGACCTCTTCAACGGCATCCCCCTAAGAGACGTCTCGACCTCCCTGACCATCAACGCGACCGCCTCTATCCTGCTCCTGCTCTACTCTCTGGTTGCCGAAGAGCAGGGGGCGCGGGCCAGCGACGTAACCGGCACGACCCAGAACGACATCCTCAAGGAGTACCTGGCACGCGGGACCTACATCTACCCGCCGGCGCCCTCTATGAGGATCACGACCGACATGTTCGCCTACTGCGCCGGGGAGCTGCCGCGGTGGAACACGATCTCCATCTCCGGCTACCACATCCGCGAGGCCGGCAGCACGGCGGTCCAGGAGCTTGCCTTTACCCTCTCTAACGCCATCGCCTACGTCGAGGCCGCCGTCGAAGCGGGCCTCGAGGTGGATAAGTTTGCGCCAAGGCTCTCGTTCTTCTTCAACGCCCACAACGACCTCTTTCAGGAGGTAGCTAAGTACCGAGCGGCGAGGAGGATGTGGGCCAGGATCATGAGAGAACGCTTCGGCGCTACCGACGAGCGAAGCCTGAAGCTCCGCTTTCACACCCAGACTGCGGGCTCCTCTCTAACTGCCCAGCAGGCCGAGAACAACATTGTCCGCACCACCGTGCAGGCCCTCTCTGCCATTTTAGGAGGGACGCAGAGCCTGCACACCAACGCCTTCGACGAGGCGCTAGCGCTCCCGACTGAGAAGAGCGCGAGGATAGCTCTGCGGACGCAGCAGATCCTGGCGAACGAGGCCGCCCTCACGGATACGGCCGACCCGCTGGCCGGCTCCTATTACGTCGAGTCTTTGACCGACGCCGTCGAGGAAGAGGCGTGGGAGTACATAAAGCGCATCGATGAGATAGGTGGGTCCGTAAAGGCCATCGAGAAGCGGGTTATGCAGCGTGAGATTGAGGAATCCGCCTACCGCTACCAGCGCGAAGTAGAGCG
>DATDKT010000313.1:0-4439 GCA_036519775.1 Rubrobacteraceae bacterium | reverse complement strand
CCGCTGGACCGCGGCGAGCTGCAGGTGCGCCTGATTTCGGCCTCCCGCGTCACCGAGCTGCACCGGCGGCTCGCCTACCAGAACAACGAGCTGGAGAGGCTGAACCGCATGCTCTTCGAGCAGTCGCGGGAGGATCCGCTGACACACCTCGGCAACCGGCTCCGGCTGCGGGAGGATCTGGAGACTTTGAGCGCCCAGGTGGAACGCTACGGCTACAGCTGCTGCGTGATGCTCTGCGACGTGGACTTCTTCAAGTCCTACAACGACACCTACGGACATCTGGCCGGAGACGAGGTACTCGAGAAAGTGGCGGGCGTGATCTCCGAAAACCTCCGGCCGGGCGACATGGCCTACCGCTACGGCGGCGAGGAGTTCCTGATCGTCCTGCCCGCGCAAGATCTGAGATCCGCGACCGTCGCCGCCGAGCGCCTACGCCGCCGCGTCGAAGACCTCGCCATCCTGCACGAGGTGAGGACGCCGCCAGGGGCTGTGACGATCAGCGTGGGCCTAGCAGCACTCTCACCGGGCGAGAGTAAGCCCGTCGAGGAGTTGCTCAAAGAGGCCGACGCCGCACTCTACGGCGCGAAGGAGGCCGGTCGCAACCGTGCCATGTCCTGAGATGAGGTGGTCGGAGCCCGAGAGCCTGCAGAGGACCTCAAAACCCTCATCCTTTCGAACGCCAGAGCGCGGTCCTTACCCGGGCGGCGAGTTCGTCGGGGGAGAACGGCTTGATGATGTAGTCGTCGAGCCCTGCTTCGAGGCCCTCTATGATGTCTTGCTCGCTCTGCCGCGAAGTGAGCATGATGATCGCCAGGGAGGAGAGATCAGGGTTCGAACTCTGACGGAGCGCCCGGACGAGCTGCAACCCGTTTATCCGGGGCATCAGGCTGTCAGTGATCAAGAGATTGGGAACGTGCCCGCTCTCCAGCAGGTCCAGCGCTTCCTGGCCATCCTCGACATCGGTTACCTCGTAGCCGAGCCCGGAGAGTTTGGTCACCACTATCCGCCGCACCACCCTGTCGTCGTCGGCAACCAGGATTTTCAACCCCTGCGTATCCAGAGATTCGCCTCCTCACTGTACGCACACGTACAACGGCCGTCACTATTGGCCAGTATCGCACGGACCAAGATTATAAGCGTTTGAAAGTTATCGTTAAATAGATGCGAAACCTAGGGTTCGTGGAGTTAGCGGTTCTGGTCATGGTTGGTCTCAACGTGCTAATGGTACTGCTTACGGCCGGCGTAAAGGCCACGCGAACCGCGAGGCTCGCCTGGTACAGGAGGCATATCAAGAGGATAGAGCCGGCCCTCGAGGATTACATAATCACCGGCGAGGACCCCTCAGAACTCCAAGCGCTGCCGCCCTGGAAGCGGGACCTATTCGTTTCGCGCCTGATAGCGGAGCGCATAGTCCTATTGCGCGGCTCTGGTAGGGAGCACCTGATGCGGCTTGCGGAACTTCTTGGTCTGGTGGACTGTTACCTGACGGGGTTGAGCTCCCGTCGGCGCTTTCGGCGGGCCCGCGCTGCCGAGTACCTCGGATATTTCGGCGGAGAGAGGATCGTACAACCGCTCGGGGACCTGCTCGCCGACCCGGACGAGACGGTCCGGGCGGTGGCGGCCCGGGCGCTGGCGCGCATAGGCACGCCGCAGGCGGCCGAGTTCCTGGCAAAGACCCTCAACGATCCCTCAGAGCTCACCCGACTGCGGATGGCGGAGAACCTCGACCGCATCGGCCCCCCGGCGATCGAACCCCTGCTCGATATCATCAAGTACGGTGAATCCCGGGCGCGGGTGCTCGCCGCACGGATTCTGGGCAACCTCCGTGCCGCCGAAGCTCGCCCGACCCTCCAGCAGGCGATGCTCGACGGATTGCTCACCGACCTCCGCGCACAAGCAACGCTGGCTCTCGGCAAGATCGGGGACCCCGACGACGTGGATGAGCTCCTCGTCGCCACCGAGGACGAAGTGTGGCCCGTGCGGGCTCAGGCGGCCAACGCCCTGGGGATGATAGGGGATATTTTGACCATACCAACGCTACAGAGGCTGATGACCGACCGGGAGTGGTGGGTGCGCCTCAACGCCTCCCGGGCCCTCGCCAACATGGGACCGGTCGGCGAGCGTGCGCTTGTCGAGATTCTCGAAGGCACGGACCACTTCGCCCGCCGCCGGGCCGTGGCGACCTTGGAAGCCGGGGGCATCACCCGGCGCGTGGGCGGGGAACTGAACGCCCCAGACACAAAAGGCGAACGCGCCCGGCACACGGTCCACGCCATAATCCGGGCCGGGGCCACCAAGCAACTGCGGCGCCTGGCGAGGACCATGCCGGAGGGGGAGGATCGCCGGATCTTACAGGAGATGCTGGAGGAGGCCGGTGAGCCTTAGCGATCTCATACTCGCCGTCAACTACGCCGTCCTTGGCTACTTCCTGCTGCTCAACGGCGTGTACATCGTGCTGTACGCGATCTCCTTCGCGGAGATCTCTGAATACGCCCGGCGCGAGGTATTCGGCGGGCTTTCCGAGCTTTTCACCTCGAACTACGCCCCGCCTGTCTCGGTAATCGTCCCGGCGTACAACGAGGAAGCCACGATAGCGGAGAGCGTCCGCTCCTTCCTGGCGCTTCGTTATCCCCTCCACGAGGTGATCGTCGTTGATGATGGCTCCACGGATGGCACCCTGGAGGTCTTGGTGCGAGAGTTTGAACTCCATGAATCCGACCAACCCATCCGGAAGCAGCTGGAGACCGCCGAGATCTTCGCTATCCACACCTCCCCCTCCGAGCGCTTGATCGTGGTAGAAAAGGCCAACGGTGGAAAAGCCGACGCCCTGAACGCCGGGATCTGCGTCGCCCGCTATCCTTTTGTCTGCTGCATAGATGCCGACATCATCCTGGAAGAAGATGCCCTGCTGCGGGTCGCCCGGCCCATGATCGAATCGAGCGAGGTCGCCGCCGTGGGTGGCATAGTTAGGGTCGCCAACGGGTGCGAGGTCGACAGCGGGCGAGTCGTGGAGGTGAGAACCCCTAAACAGGCGATACCCGTCTTCCAGATAGTCGAGTACCTACGGGCCTTTCTTGCCGCCAGGACCGGCTGGAGCGTGCTCAACTGCCTCTTGATCATATCGGGGGCGTTCGGCATGTTTCGCCGCCAGGATCTCATTGCCTCCGGCGGGTACGCCCGCGACACCGTCGGCGAGGACATGGAGCTCGTGACCCGAATGCACCGCACCCTCGCGGAAGCCGGTCGCAAATACAAGATCACCTTCGTCCCCGACCCGGTCGCCTGGACGGAGGTTCCGGCGACTCTGCGGGTCCTTAGGCGCCAGCGCGACCGCTGGCATCGAGGTCTCATAGACACCCTCCTCCGACACCGCAAGATGCTGTTGAACCCCCGCTGCGGCCCGGTGGGCCTGCTCGCGATGCCGTACTACTTTCTGTTCGAACTCGTCGGTCCGGTTGTGGAGCTTCTCGGGTACGTCGCCTTCGTCGTCGGCCTGCTGCTGGGAGTCTTGAATCTGGAGTTCGCCGTGGCCTTCTTCCTCGCCGCCGTGTGCTTGGGTGCCCTGCTCTCGATCTCGGCGGTCTTCCTCGAGGAGTTACGCCTGAGGCGCTATCCGCGCTGGTCGGATCTCTTGAAGCTCACAGCCTACGGAATCCTGGAGAACTTCGGGTACCGGCAGCTGAACACCGTGTGGCGGGTGCTGGCTATCGTGTCGTTCCTACGCAAGAACACCGACTGGGGAACGATGGAGCGCAAGGGGTTCGAGAAAAGGAAGCCACAGGTACCCCACGCTAGAAGGCATCGTCCCAATAAAATGAAAGGGGGAACGTAAGCGGCGTAGGAGGCGGAGATCTCGACGCGATAGTCACTTGAGCGATGGGGAGCCCGCGAGCGACGGTATACGCGTCGTGCTTCTCCGTAAGCGTGGAACTAGAGCTACTCGGGACTGGATTTGGGAACTGGGAGCGGGCCACAGCAGCACCATTCACTCACCTTCCTGCAGGAAATTCTCCCTCTGTGATCGCTGGCGGGTGTTGTGTTATCACACAAATAGTCCTCTGGGGAATGTGTCGCACTCCTCTGTGTGGCATCATGCTTGTGGTGGGAAGGGTGCCCCACCTTCTCTAGCAGGTGGGTCGGCAAACAAGGAGGAGCGACTCCATGTCCGCAGAAGAGAACAGGGCTCTCATCCAGCGATTCGTTGAAGAGGCCCTCGATCGTGGAAACCTGGACGTTGTGGACGAAATCTATGCCCCAGTCTACGTCGCTCACACCGCCGGATTCCCCGAGCAGACCCCCGGCCCCGAGGGCGTCAAAGAGTTCGTCGGGCTCTACCGTAGTGCCTTCCCCGATCTGCACACCACCATCGAGGACATAGTCACTGAAGGCGATAAGGTAGCCTATCGATGGACAGCTGTTGGCACCCACCAAGGGGAGTT
>DATDKT010000312.1:0-4198 GCA_036519775.1 Rubrobacteraceae bacterium | reverse complement strand
CCCCGGTTGATCTCAGCCAGGTGACGCCGATAGCCAGCCTGCTCACCGAGTGGGAGGCGATAGTGGTCCCGGCGGAGTCCGAGTACCAGACCCTCGAGCAGCTCGTCGAGGCCTTCAGGGCCGACCCGGGGAGCATAAGTTGGGCCGGGGGCTCGGCCGGTACCGCGGACCAGATCCTCATCGGACTGCTCGCGCAGGAGGTTGGGGTAGACCCCGCGGAGGTAAACTACATAGCGCACTCCGGCGGCGGCGAGGCCAGTGCCGCCATCCTTTCGGGCGGCGTGAGCGCGGGCGTCTCCGGGCTCGCGGAGGTTAGAGATCAGGTAGAGTCCGGTCAGATGCGGCTCCTGGCCGTCTCGAGCGACGAACGGTTGGAGGACGCGGACGCTCCGACGATCGTCGAGGCGGGCTACGATCTGGTCGTCCCGAACTGGCGTGGGGTGGTCGCTCCCCCGCAAATCTCCAACGAGGATCGCGAGGCCATAACCGCCATGATCGAAGAGCTGCACGACTCGTCCGAGTGGCAGGAGACGCTGGAGGCGAACGACTGGACCGACTTCTTCCAGACCGGCGAGGAGTACGAGACGTTCCTCGAGGAGGAGAACCAGAGGGTGCAGGACGTCCTCGGTGAGATGGAGCTCGCCGGTTGAGCGAGGAGCCCCGGGAGCAGCGTGAGCCGGAGAGCGGAGCGCAAACCGCCCCGCAGCTTAGCTTCCTGGGACCACGCCTCTTCGCGGTAGCGATCCTAGCGTTCGGCCTCTTCGTCCTGTACGGGACGTTCCAGATCTCCAACAAGCAGGGCTTCAGCCCGGACGGGCCGCGGTTCTTCCCCCTGATCGTGGCGGTGGGCCTGTTGGTCTTCGGGACGTTGTTCCTGCTCTCGACCACGCTGCGCCGGGACCGCTACCTCGGCGAGAAAGCCGCCGCGGAAGAGGCGACCACCGACTGGCCGACGACGGGGATGGTCGCGGCGATTCTCGTCGTTTACGCCTTCCTTCTAAATCCTCTAGGCTACATCATCGCCACGGCGCTCCTATTCCCGGCCGTGTCCTACGTGCTCGGAAGCAGGGGACGCCGCAAGGTCTTGCGCAACCTAGCCATAGGGATAGCGCTGGGCGTGCTCGTGTTCTTCTCGTTCACCGAGCTTCTAGGCGTCCGGTTGCCCGACGGTATTTTGGATCCGCTTTTGTAGATGGAGGTTTTAGCCGATCTCGCCGGCGGCTTCGCTACGGCCTTGCGCCCCGAGTACCTCCTGCTCGCGGCCATCGGGGTCACGCTCGGGACCCTCGTCGGGGTTTTGCCCGGGATAGGGCCCGCGCTCACCGTCGCGCTCCTATTGCCCCTGACCTACGACTTTGATCCGACGGGTGCCTTCGTCATGTTCGCCGGCATCTACTACGGCGGGATGTACGGAGGATCGACCGCCTCGATCCTCTTGAACACGCCGGGCGAGGCCGCCTCGGTGGCCACGACTCTGGAGGGTTTCCCGATGGCGAGGAGCGGACGTGGCGGAGCGGCGCTCGCGACCGCTGCTATAGGGTCATTTGTGGCCGGCACCATCTCGACCGTCGCCATAACCTTTCTGGCGCCGCTCGTCGCGCAGTTGGCGCTGCTCTTCCAGCCTGCCGACTACTTCGCCCTGATGGTGCTCGCGTTCGTCAGCGTTGCGGCGCTCGTGGGGCGTTCGCTGGTTCGGGGCATGGTGAGCCTGTTTTTGGGGCTGTTTATGGGTCTGGTTGGGATAGACATCCTGAGCGGCCAGGCGCGTTTCACCCTCGGGGTGCCGCAGCTCTTGAACGGGCTCGACGTCGTGGTCGTTGCGGTCGGGCTCTTCGCCGTCGGCGAGGTCCTGTATGTCGCCTCGCGGATGCGCCACGATACCGAAGAGATCCTGCCGGTGCGCGGAAGGGCCAGGATGAACCGCGAGGAGTGGCGGCGCTCCTGGAAGCCCTGGCTGCGCGGGACGGCCATAGGGTTTCCCTTCGGGACGCTGCCTGCGGGCGGTGCCGAGATCCCGACCTTTCTCAGCTACAACGTTGAGAAGCAGTTATCCAGTCACAAGGACGAGTTCGGCAACGGGGCGATAGAGGGCGTGGCTGGGCCGGAGGCCGCCAACAACGCGGCGTTCTCAGGGGTATTGATACCTCTCTTGACGCTCGGCATCCCCACCTCGGCGACCGCGGCGATCCTGCTCGCCGCGTTCCAGATCTTCAACCTGCAGCCCGGGCCTCTACTCTTCGAGAACTCCCCGGACCTAGTGTGGGCCCTGATCGCCAGCTTGTACATCGGCAACGTCATGCTGCTGGTCCTGAACCTACCCCTGATCAGGATCTGGGTGAAGCTACTGGAGATCCCCAGAGCCCTCCTCTACTCTGGGATCCTGGTCTTCGCCACTCTGGGCGTGTACAGCCTCTCGAACAGCGCCGTAGACCTCCTGGTCATGTACGCTATAGGCATCCTGGGCTTCTTCATGCGCCGGTACGATTTCCCAGTGGGGCCGGTGATACTCGGCGTGATCTTGGGTCCCCTGATGGAGGCGCAGTTCCGGCGGGCGCTCTCGATAAGCCAGGGGGATCCTTCGATCTTCGTGACCCGGCCGCTCTCTCTGGCCATCCTGCTGCTCGCCCTCGTAGCGCTCCTCTTGCCCTACCTGCCGGCCCTGATCTCGCGCCTCCGCGGCGAAAGACCCGAAAATGGCCGCAGGGTCTTTGGCGAGGGGGAGGAGGACTAGCTTTGCACAATCGTATCCGAGCTTTTGCCCTACCGCAACAAACATCTGATCTACTCTTGGCGCCATGACGACAAAGGTCTACAGACCCGAACGACGAGATGGTCTCCTACGGAGCGTCTTTCTCGTCTTGCTCGTGCTGTTCGCTTTGCTCCTCCTCTACCTGTTCGTTTCATTCGGGACCGGGCGGGCGGTGCTTTTGGGGAGCGACGCGCGGGCGGGGGAGGTATCGCGGGCGGACACGATCATGCTCGCAAAAGCGAACGGTGGCCTGCTCGCGGTGCCGCGCGACACGTTGGTGGAGATACCGGGCCTGGGAGAGGACAAGGTGAACGCCGCGTTCGCGAACGGCGGACCGGAGCTGACGGTCGAGACGCTGGAGAACCTGTCGGGGCTCCCGGTAGAGAACTACGTAGTGCTGGACTTCGGTGGGACCAAGGAGATAGTTGACGCTCTCGGCGGTATCACGGTAAACGTGGAGGAGCCGATAGAGACGGAGCAGGACGGCGAGTTTTTCTCGATCCCGGCCGGTCTTCAGGAGCTGACGGGCGCCCAGGCGCTGGCTTACGTCCGCTACCGGGGTGGGCCGACGGCGGATATCGGGCGCATCGGACGCCAGCAGCGCTTTCTTCAGGCTTTGGCCGGGGAGGCCGCCTCGCCGGAGAACCTGCCTCGCCTGCCGGAGATGGCCCGGGCCGTCTGGCGTAACCTCGAGACCAATATGCACCCCTTCGAGGCGGTCCGGTTCGCGGTTCGTTTCAGTCTCTCGGGTGGAACGAACGCGGAGATCTACCCCGGCACCCCCAGTACATAAACGGCGTCTCCTACTGGGTGGCGGACCCCACGGCGAGACAACGAGTAGTGGCGGCTACCGTAGAGTAGCTGGACCGATTGTCAACAATAGCAGCATAAACACCCCCACAACCACACGCAAGGAAACCATACTCACCGTATCTTCCTTTCGAACTTAACGTACTGAATTGCGGGTACGTAGGGGTCAGGTAGGGGTCAACTTTCGCAGTCTCACCAGCTTCTCCTGTAGCTTCTTGGCCTTGCACAGTCTGCCGCTACCAAGCACAAAAAAGCAAAACAGCCCGAGCTAATCTTCCGCACCCTGCTAACCGAGAACAAGCCTCAAAGGCTAGAATTAGAAGGATAAGCAAACAGGAAGGAGGCGCGGCGCGGGCCGCTCCACGAAATCTCTAACCCGTTCCGTAGTGTATGGTGAGCGTACCAGACAACGAGAATAGAACCGGCGGCACTCAGCTTCTCAAATCGCGCTCGGATGCTGAAATTACTGCCCTCAAACATAACCTCGTCATGCAGCTATACACACAGGACGGGCCAGGGTCCTAGCGACGAGCTGGGGCTCCTTCCCTTCCTGATAGCATTGTTTTTTGTTGCTGGGGTGTCCTGGTAGTATTATTTTTTGTTGCTGGGATGTATAGTTAGGTTATTAAACCGAGCTGG
>DATDKT010000311.1:0-2967 GCA_036519775.1 Rubrobacteraceae bacterium | reverse complement strand
TTGTTGACGATGCCTTGAGCATCCGTCTCTGAGTAGCGAACGCGGAGCTTCGTCTCGTGCAAGCGCGACGCTCTAGCGCCCCTTAAACTCGGCCTCGCGCTTCTCGACGAAGGCGCCCATGCCTTCGCGGGCGTCCTCGGTGGCGAAGAGGAGGGCGAACTGGTCGGCCTCGTAGTCAAGGCCGCTCTCCAGATCCAGGTCCTGCGCCTTGTTCGTCGCGGCCTTGGCGTGCCTGACAGCAACGGGACCGTTGGACGCTATCTCCTGGGCTAGCTCACGGGCGGCATTGAGCGCCTCGCCTTCGGGCACAACGCGGTTGACGAGGTTTACCGTGCGAGCCTCCTCCGCCTTTATGCGCCGTCCCGAGAAGATCATCTCCTTGGCGATCCCTGGCCCCACGAGGCGCGGGAGTCGCTGCGTCCCGCCGAGGCCGGGTAGGATACCCAGGGTTACCTCTGGGAAGCCGAAGAGGGCGTTCTCGGCGGCTATGCGGATGTCGCAGGCCAGCGCGATCTCGCACCCGCCGCCCAGGGCGAAGCCATTAACGGCGGCGATGGTCGGAACGGTGCTCCGGTCCAGAAAGGCCGTCGCCGCGTGGCCTAGCTCGGCGAAGCGTTTGGCCTCTAAAGGGCTCATCTCGTTCATCGCCGCTATATCCGCCCCGGCGACGAAGGCTCTCTCACCGGCGCCGGTGACGATCGTAACGCGCGGCTGGTCCTCCTCGAGCTCCTGGAGCGCTTGCCGAATCTCCTCTATAACCTGCGGGTTCAGGGAGTTGAGCTTATCCTGCCGGTCGACGGTCAAGACCGCAACCCCGTTCTCCTCGCGCTCCACCTTTATGAAATCCAAAGCGTGTGCCTCCTCCGGTCGGCGGCTGTCAGCGATCAGCTTTCTTCTACAACCAACCTCTCTAACGGGCTACCGCCGTCACGGGCTACCGCCGTCACGGGCTACCGCCGCGGCTCGCCGATAGCTGGCGGCCGACTAGCCCTTCACCAGCTCCTGCTGGAGGTACTCTACAGCTTTTTTGGTCGGGGTTCCGGGGGTGAAGACCTCACCGACGCCGGCCTCTTTAAGCTTGGATATGTCCTCTTTGGGGATGGTGCCGCCGCAGAAGACCAGGACGTCGTCTGCCTCGTTCTCCTTCAGAAGGTCGATGATCTTGGGGATCAGCGTCATGTGGGCGCCGGAGAGGATAGAGATCCCTATCGCGTCGGCGTCCTCCTGGATGGTCGCTTCGACGACCTGCTCGGGGGTCTGGTGGAGTCCAGTGTAGATCACCTCCATCCCCGCGTCCCTCAAGGCGCGCGCGATGATCTTGGCCCCTCGGTCATGGCCGTCGAGGCCAACTTTTGCTACGATCACCCTTACGGTCTCCCTTACGGTCTCGGCCATGGTGCCTCCCTCCGGTCGGCAGATATCGGCTTTCGTTCTTGCTGACCGCTAATAGCTAATAGCTGACGGCTAACAGCTCTATATTACCGGCGTCTCGCGGTAGGCGCCGTAGACCTCCTTCATGGCGTCGCAGATCTCCTGCACGGTGGCGTAGGCGCGGACGGCCTCGATGGTCGGGTACATGGTGTTCTCGCCGCTCTCGGCCGCTTCCTTGATCGCCTGCAGACACTTCTCGACCTGTTCGTTGTCGCGACGCTCCTTGAGTTCCTTGAGACGCTCTACCTGCGCGTCGGAGACCTCTTGGGAGACCGTATGCGTCTCCACGTCGGATTCTTCTTTGGGCTCGTGGATGTTGACGTTGACGATGTAGCGCTCCTCCTGCTCGACCTCGCGCTGATAGCGGGCGGAGGCCTCGGCGATCTCGCCCATCTGGAAGCCGTTCTCTATGGCCTTTATAACCCCGCCCATCTCGTCTATCTGCCGGAAGTACTCGTACGCCTGCCGCTCCAACTCGTCGGTCAGGGCCTCGATGAAGTACGAGCCGCCTAGAGGGTCTATGGTGTTGGCGACACCGGTCTCCAGAGCAGCTATCTGCTGGGTGCGCACGGCGACCCTCACCGCCTGCTCCGTCGGGAGCGCCAGGGCCTCGTCGAAGGAGTTGGTGTGCAAACTCTGTGTCCCGCCCAGGATGGCGGCTAGGGCCTCGAAGGCGGTACGCGCCACGTTGTTCAACGGCTCCTGGGCCGTCAGGGAGACACCGGCCGTCTGGGTGTGGAAGCGCATCTTCAGGCTCCGCTCGTCTTTGGCGCCGAACCTGTTCTTCATCTCCCGGGCCCAGATGCGCCTGGCGGCGCGGAACTTGGCGATCTCCTCGAAGAAGTCTACGTGCGAGTTGAAGAAGAACGAGAGACGCGGCGCGAAGTCGTCCACGTCGAGCCCCGCCTCTACCCCCGCCTCCACGTACGCGAAGCCGTCGGAGAGCGTGAAGGCTAGCTCCTGAGCCGCCGTCGAGCCCGCCTCGCGGATGTGATAGCCGCTTATCGAGACGGTGTTCCACTTGGGCATGTGTTCCGTGGCGTAGACGAGCATGTCCTTAAAAACCTGCATGCTCGGCTCGACCGGGAAGACCCATTCTTTTTGGGCTATGTACTCTTTGAGGATGTCGTTCTGGTTCGTGCCGCCTAACTCTTCGGGGGGGACGCCCTGTTTTTCGGCGGCTACGATGTACATGGCGAGCAGCACGTGGGCGGGGGCGTTGATCGTCATGGAGGTCGTGATCTCGCCCATCGGGATCCCATCGAAGAGCTGCTCCATGTCCTCCAAGGAGTCCACCGCGACCCCCTCGACCCCCACCTCGCCCAAGGACATCGGCGAATCGGAATCCAAACCCATGAGGGTCGGCATATCAAAGGCGACCGAGAGGCCGGTCTGGCCCTGCTCGAGCAGGTACTTGAACCGTTCGTTGGTCTCCTTGGCCGAGCCGAACCCGGCGAACTGACGGATGGTCCAGAGCCTGCCGCGGTACATGTTCGGGTGTATCCCGCGGGTATAGGGGTACTCGCCAGGGTACCC
>DATDKT010000310.1:0-3240 GCA_036519775.1 Rubrobacteraceae bacterium | reverse complement strand
GGACTCTATTGGCTTGTGGTCGGTGTGGTTCTCTCGTTCTTGGTTGCGGTGCTCGATGCGTGGGTCCTACTCGTCGAGATCCACCGCTAAGATGATGCCCTGTCATCGACACTTATTCACTCACCTTCCGAGAGCTTCCATTCTCGGAAACTCATGTCCAAGGACCTGCATACATGCCGCGTCAGAGACGCAAGGATGCCCTGTAACGGCCTGGCTCCCCGGTCCTGGATCTTCGTGAGGCGTGACTCGAAGCCATTCTGGAGGCTGCCGAATGATTATTCCAATAATGAAGAAGCCCAGCGCCTTTCTTCCGGTGGCAATGTCGTTCGCCGCCCTCGCCACGGTGCTTGGTCACGTTGCCATGTTTGGGGTTGTCCGTGAGGCCGATGAGGGGACCTCCGCCCATATCTTTCAGCTACTCATTGCGGCACAGGTACCGATCGTGGCAGTCTTCGCGATCAAGTGGTTACCGCGGGCTCCAAGACAAGCGCTGCAGGTACTGGCGCTACAAGCCAGCGCCGCGCTCGCAGCACTTGCACCCGTTTTCTTTCTCAACCTTTAGGTCGCTAAGTCGCCTGCTACGCACAGGCGCCACGCGGTCAAGGGGAGCGCTCTAAGTTCCAGCTCCCCTGGCTACGTCGCCTGATGTACGAGGTGATGTCCTCAGGGGAGACGCCACGCTGCTGTGTGGCGCCCACCATCGCGGCGTAGCGTAGCGCATCGTGGCGCAAGCCGCGGCGCACCTCGGCTTTGACCGTCTCCAGGCCGCGTCGTCTCGCGGCCGCTACACGATGGTACCCGTCGGCGAGGAGCAGCCTCTCCCCGGTGTCGAAGACGACGACGGGGGGGAGAGTGTCGAGCATTTCGGTGTACCGCTGCACCCGCGCGGCGTCGAGATGTGCCTCGGGATCGACCAGCGAGTTCGCGAGCAGATTGGCGATCCTCACTTGCGACATGGCGCTAATCATCGCCGGCAAATCAAAGATCCGCAACCTCGATTACATGATCGACGTGGCCTGACCAGGCCCTAATAGCCCTTGTTCACCGAGCTGCCGAGAAGAGGTGATCTCGGAAATTCGGGACTGATGAGGGAGCTACACGTCAGACTAAGAAAATCCAAGAAATGAGTCCTATAACGCCCCCGCCGATCACCAACCATACCGGATTGATTTCGGTCCTGAAGAGCAAAACGAGTGAGGCAAGGGCGATCAAAGCCGGGATCGGCTCAAAAATAGAGGCCCGGCCTAGCTGCCAGGTCACCCCGGCCATGAGCGCCAGAGAGACCACGTTCGCCCCGTCGAGTAACCCCGCCAGGAACGGGGATTCTCTTAAGCGAGGAATGAGCGGGCCGGTTATGGCGACGAAGACGAAGGCCGGTAAGAAGATACCCACCGTGGCCAAGAGAGCCCCCGGAACCCCCGCCAGCAAGTACCCCACGAAGGTAGCGGTAGTGAAGACCGGACCCGGCGTGACCTGTCCGACGGTCACAGCATCTAGGAGCTCTCGGTCAGTCAGAAGGCCTGGTCCCACGAACTCCGAACGAAAGAAAGCCAAAAGCACGTAGCCGCTGCCGAAAAGGACGGCCCCGATCTTCAGGAACGAAAGGAATAGTCCCACCAGCCCCGTGGACGCCGAAGGGAGGGCCAGAAGCCCCAATGGTAGCCCCAACGGTGCGACCGCAACCGCTCCGCTACCCCGTCCTCGCTGGACGATCCTGATCGAGAGTACCAAGAGCGCTCCCCCAAAGAGAAGGGGTATCTCTCCCACGCCCAGGAAGTAGAGGACCAAAGCCACGGCCCCCACGACTGCCAGAAACGGCCCCTTTACCGCAGTCCGGAGTAATCCCCACAGCGCGTGGATGATTATGGCCACTATGACCGGCGTGATCCCGTAGAGTAGTCCCTCCGCCTGCGGGGTGCTCCCGTAGCGGACGTAGGCCCAAGCGAGGGCCAGCACGATCAGCGTCGCCGGCAATATGAAGCAAGCCCCGGCTACTAGCAGGCCTCGCCATCCGGCTCGCACCCTTCCCAGGTGGATCGCAAGCTCGGTAGAGTTGGGGCCGGGGATAAGGTTTGAGGCCCCAACCAAATCCAAGAACTCTTGCTCCTCCATCCATCGGCGTCGCTCGACCACCTCATTGCGCATCATAGCTATATGCGCAGCCGGCCCCCCGAACGCGATGGTGCCAAGTTTCAGGAAAAGCCTAGCCAGTCTCCAAAGCTCACGGCCATCTTTTTCGGTTTGGTTGGTCATCCCAGACCGCTTCCGCAAACCTCGCTTCTTTTAATGGTTGGTCCCCTAACAGCCTACGCCAGAAACCCCTAGACCCTGCTGCTCTAGCTCTCATGATCCTGCTGAACGCTCTTGCTAAAAGGCTTGCGCCTAAAAGTTGAGGGGCACATTGCCTCTCTTCACCGAGCTGCCGAGAAGGGGTGCTCTCGGAAACCGGGCTTCCGGCACACGGGGTTCTCGGAAACCCAGTGGCCCTTCCCTCCTTCGCGCCCCGGCTTCTTCTCGCCTCCCGGTCGAGAAGGCCTGTGGCCACCTAAAGAGACCCTGGGTCGATGTACCCCGAGGTCGACCCCGTACGCGCACCCTTCTTCGCCCCCTTGGCCTGCCCGTCTTCTAAGACGATCCACCGGTACTCATCCGGATCGGGTTCTCTACCCAGCACCCCGAAACTAACCTCCTGGCCTTCCGCAGAGGTGAAGATCCCGCTGATGGGGCGTACCTCCTCGCCCCTCATCTCCTCCTCCTCGCCGAGTTGGCCCTCAAGAAGCCCGCCGGTCTCAGAGGTGCCACGCACCCGTCCCTCCTCGGAGATGGTCACGTTGTAGAGGCCTGCCACGCCTCTAGCTAAGTCTGCCGTATAGGTAAGCGTTCTGTCGTCTTCGAGGGTGATGGTCCCACTCGAGGCCTCCGTGGAAAGGCTGCCTTCCAGGCGAGCATCACCCTCTGAGGTGAGGTCTAGTTCGTTACCATCAGCCCTGCCCGTAAACCATTCGGTGACGCGCTCACCATCGGAGAGGTAGGCTCTAACATCGCGCTCTTGGCCTTCTTCTTCGGGGCCGGCAGCCACTAGAGCCACGAAGGCCTCCTCGTCCGGGGCTTCTCCAACGAAGCTGCCCGTAACGGGCGGGGCGGCCTTCTGCTCTTGCTGCGGGGAACCTCCATACTCCCCTCCGCTGCCACCGCATCCGGCTGTTATCCAAAGCGCCAGCACCAGTACCAACCCCATCG
>DATDKT010000309.1:0-4880 GCA_036519775.1 Rubrobacteraceae bacterium | reverse complement strand
TACTGCCTCCTCGTCGGGTACTTCTGCATTGGCTATCGCCGGTACCGGCTCGTCTGGCACTTCTTCAATACGCTAACCTCCTCGGCACGGATCTCGCGCGACCCTCGCTCGGGGCATAGCTTATCCTAAACAGCGTCCTAATAACCCTTCCCCGCTTGGACGCAAGCTTCTTTGGCAGCCGGTGGGAACCCCTATCATAAGCTTACCCCACGCTTGCGCCTATAAGGGCGGGTCTCCTCGTCTAGGGCTTCGAAATTTAGCGCATGGATGGAAATCAAGCCTCCGGTGTGTCTGTTCGCAACCACAGTGCATAGCCCAATACTAGCAAGACCAGCCCTGTCCATATATTCCCGTAAACTAATAAGGCCACCGAGAAGGGTACCAAGGTGATGAGCGTCACACCGTACCAGGACGGCAACACCTTCGCTTGCAGGGTAGCGACACCGTAGAGCACAAACCCGACGAGCTTAACCAAGAGCCCCACTGGAGACACGAGCCATGGGAGGGCTGAGCTTCCAGATAGCAACGCCACCGTGCCCAAGGCCTGGAGCGCGAACGCGAGAAGGACCGTGTACAAGCCCACCTCTCCGATAAGCCCATAGCTTCCTTCCTGTAAGGCATGGAGCCCTATCAGCCCCGCAGAGGTTAGCAGCAGCGCTACGACGACCAACAAGAAGTAGACGGGATGAGGGCCCATTATCCTGCTTCCAAACACGATGAGGAGGCCCGAGACCACCCACACCAAGCCACCCAGCAGTAAACATATGGCCCCCCACCGGACGAGGTTCGAAGCCGCCATCAGCGGCAGCCTCCTTGCCTGCTTGCGGCCCTTGCTGCCGATAATATGGGACTCAGCAAGATCAGAGGTGTACCCCTAAGGCGGAAACAGCCCCTACGCGGAGGTTTTGTAGCTCTCTCGGCTCTCCACCCGCCCCATCCAGGCCGCCACGTTGGGGCACCTTCCAAGAGAGACCTCCCCCCTCTCAGCTAGCTCCCGTAGACGGTGAAAGTTGCCGGCGTGAGCGATGTCGGCCAGCGTGTACTCTCCGACCAAGTACCGCCTGCCTTCTAGCTGATGCTCCAGCCGCCGAAGCGCCCCCTCAAGCTTCTCATGAGCCTCCCGAATCCGCTCCTCAGAAAACCCTCGCTGACGACCCATACGAGCCATGAAGACGGCCGGAAAGAAGTAGTCGTCCGCGAAGGCCATCCATGAACGCGCCAATGCTCGCTGTTCGGGATCCTCCGGCATCAACCGGGGAGCTTCATAGACCTCGTCCAGGTACTCGTTCACAACATTCGATTCGTACAGAGAAGCCCCATTTACGACGAGCACTGGGACCTTTCCATAGAGGCTGACGCTCAGGAATTCTTCACTCTTGTTCCTTAGATCGACCTCGTAGATGTCGAAATCTATTTGCTTCTCGTGCAGGACCATCCTGGTCCGCCAAGCGTAGGGTCATTCCTGGGTGTTGTACAGTTTTGGCTTCACCTGAAGATCGTCCCCGAAAGTAGGTTACTGTGTTCTCGATAGTAGCACGCCTACCATCGAGAACCTCGTTCGGGGGACCAGACTCCCGTTCCACGGCGCCCCGCCAACCCACGACGAGTCGTAGGCCGTGGGGGGAGAGCATGCGACGCATCTCCACCAGCGCCATCTCGCCAACCATCCCCTGCTGCTAGGATGCGGCGTGCATCCGAAATTGGTCCAGCATCTTCTGGGGCACGCGAGCATCTGGCCCGCTCTCGGCAGAAAGCGGCCTGCGCTGCACTGTCGTAGCTGCTAATACTAAGCGCGATAAGAGCCGGGGCGTAGAGACCCGGCTCTTTTTATCCCCTCTTGCCCTCTGAGTTTCCGAGAAGGCCCCTTCTCGGCAGCCCGTGAATAGAGGCAACAGTAGCTCCTTAGGACAAGTTACGCCCTTAGACTCGCCATTGACATCTTTGGTTCTATCTGTCATGTTCAAAATAGTACAATCAAGGGAGGCAAGGGCAAGCAACCTACAACGACTGTAGTGATCACAGAAGGATAAGCCTTTGGCTGATAGATGAGAAGTAGTAGAGGCTAAGAAATCTGTCCCAGAGGCGAGCAATGGAGAACTAGGTGCACTATAGACAGCTCGGTTCTACCGGACTTGAGATCTCCGAAGTCGGCTTCGGAACATGGGGTATAGGCAAATCCGCATGGCTCGGCGCCCAGGACAACGAGTCACTACGGGCTCTCCACAAGGCTATAGACCTCGGCCTCAACTTTATAGACACGGCTTTAGCTTACGGCGAAGGACACTCCGAGAAGCTCGTCGGTCAGGTTCTTCGTAAGCGAGACGAGACCGTGTACATCGCTACGAAGGTGCCGCCCTCTAATCTCGAATGGCCGGCACGGCCTGGGTTGCGCGCGGAGGAAATTTTCCCCGGCTCCTACGTCAAGGAGTGTACACAGACGAGCCTCAAGAACCTCGGGTTAGAGGCGATAGATGTACAGCAGTTCCATGTCTGGCAGGACGAGTGGGTCAGCGAGGGCGACTGGCTAGAGGCTGTAGACGACCTCAAGACAGAAGGCAAGATCCGCTTGTTCGGCGTCTCGATTAACGACCACGAGCCCCAGAACGCTATAAAGCTTATAGAGACTGGCGTAGTAGACACAGTGCAGGTCATCTACAACGTCTTTGACCAGAGTCCCGAGGATGAGCTCTTGCCTTTATGCCAGGAGCGAGGCGTCGGAGTAATCGTGCGGGTGCCCTTCGACGAGGGCGGCTTGACTGGCACAATCACTCCCGACACAGAATTTGAAGAGGGCGACTTCCGCAATGACTACTTCCGCGGTGAGCGGAAACAGGAAGTTTACGAGCGAGTCCAGAGGATCGCTCAAGGGCTCGGCGTAGAAGAAGATAAGATCCCCGAGATAGCCCTGCGCTACATCTTGAGCCACCCGGCTGTCTCAACGGTCATACCGGGGATGCGCTCTGTGAGGAACGTCGAGCGCAACATGACTGTAGCCGACGGCAAGGGTCTCCCTACCGAGCAGGTCCAAAAGCTCAAAGAGCATCGCTGGGTCCGCAACTTCTACCCCGGTTTCCGGGAATAACCCTTCTAGGTAACCAGATGGACGCTCTAGGATCGGTTCTCTTGCCTTGCGGGATGCGGTTCGATGAAGGTTTGGGCCACCTCGGGAACCTCCTGACGTATCTCCTTGGACATTCGTTCAAGGAGATCTTCGATCCCGTCGGTATCGATCCCGTCCACGACGTGGATCTCGGCTGTCACCAACACAGACTCCGGTCCCAGGTGCATAGTGAGCAGGCGCAAGACCTCCGTAACCTCGGGGAAGGAGAGCATAACCTCGCGTACCCGTCGCCGGTCCTCAGGAAGGATCGCTTCGCCGATCAGCAGCCTACGCGAGTCGGTACCCAGTTCCCAGGCGACGAAGAGGAGTAGGAAGCCTATGCAGATGGAGGCCAAACCATCAAAGATCTCATTGCCGGTAACTTGTAGCAGGAGGAGGCCTACAGCCGCGATGGCTAGTCCCGTGAGCGCCGCGGCGTCCTCGTAGAGAGGCACCTTCATCGTAATGTTGGGCGTAGTCTTGAAGTGTTCCCAGAACGGGCGGCCCTCGGTCCTGGCGGCCCGCCTGAACTCGCGGGTGCTGATTGCCAGTGCGCTCCCCTCGAAGACGAATGCCACCCCCAGGACCAGATAGTTGATCAGGAAAGAGCCGTGATCTGCGGGCTCGCCCAGGATGCTTGCGATGCCCTGATAGATCGCGAAGCCACCACCGGCGAAGAAGATCAGGACAGCGACGAGGAACGACCAGAAGAACTGGTCCTGACCATGCCCGAAGGGGTGTTCCTCGTCAGGGTCTCTCTTGGAGGTGCGTAGGCCTACGAGCAAGAAGCCCTGGTTGACGGTGTCGGCCACCGAGTGGACCCCCTCCGCAAGCATGGCCGAGCTGCCCGAGGCAAAACCGGCGACGAACTTGGCGGCCGCGATCAGCAGGTTGGCGACGAGCGCCGCGTAAACGGTCCTCTTGGTGCCCCCCTCCTCGGACCTCGATCCCTCGTTTGCCGCCACGCCCCTCCTTCCAATCTCCCGTTCCCCAGAAGTGCAACTCCATGTGCTCCTGCGCCCGCCAGACGATTCACAATACCTTAGATAGCCGTCCAAAACAGAGCCGAAAACGCTAGACGCAAGCTCTCTTTTTAGGGAGGTTGCGAAGGGGTATAGGAAAGGGAGGAGATCAAGCTGCAAGGGAAGGAGATCCGTTTTGGACGCCTCAAAAGGAATATACTTGGGAGGAACCCTGCTCTCCATCCTGCTCTCGCTCTACCTGTTTACCAGCGGCAGGCGGGAGACGGGCATCTTCGTCGGGCTGTGGGCCCCGACGGTCCTCAATCTGGGCCAGACCCTTTTGGAGGGCGAGGAGACTTCTGCCGAACGGCTCCCGTGGTGGAAGAGCATATCCCGGTAGCTAGCTTTTCCGGGGTTCGTACGATAGGCAAAGCTACCCTAGAAGTTTATACCGCGTAGCGACGCTGCCCCTAGAGTAGGGGCAACCATGCAGGAGGAGTAGGTTTCCGAGAAGACCACCCTTCTAGGCAGCTCGGTGACTTGAGACATCGGCAGTCCCTCACCCAAGACACGACCGATGAACGTAAAATGTGCACGGTCCTTAAAGGCTTTGGCGTGGGAGGCTTCGCGTGGGATGCGCGGGATGTATAGGATTCTTGGGACGGTGGCTCGTAAGGTTGATTCTAGTCGGGGCGGCGCGGGTTATCTGGCGTAAGCTCCGAAGGCGCTGAGCAAGGGTTAGATAGCCTTCGTCTAGCGTTTATCCACTGGTTAGCTGAAAGGGGCACCCCCGGCAGTTCTTGAGTTTCCGCGAACAC
>DATDKT010000308.1:0-3868 GCA_036519775.1 Rubrobacteraceae bacterium | reverse complement strand
GGGTGGTCGGCTTCGGAGTTGAGGCGGGTGCAGAGCACGCACTCGGCGATCATCCTGGCCTCGGAGGAGGAGCTCTCCTTGAGCCGCGCCACGCCGATGCCGCCCTCCTGAGAGGAGGCGCGACTCCTGCGGGCGAACTTCTTAGAACGCCGTAAAGGCGAAGTTCGCCCATGAAGGGCATAGCCCCGATCCAAGACCCTAACCCCGTGTCGGGGGCGTGTGCAAACTTTTGTTTGCAGTTGGTGGGCATTCGGCACGCTGCATATCTATCCATCGGTGTTACAAGGTGTTTGGACCGGGAGAGAGCCACACCCCGCTACGGCGTGTTTCTGGCCGGCTAGGACCGGGGGTTACGCACGTTTCTGCATACGAACTTCCGAGAAGACCTATTCCAGGCACTTCGGTGAATAATAATCCTCGGGCAGATGCGCCTGGCCCTCCTCGGTGCCATCATGACATCAGGAACCGAGCTTGCCAGTGAAGCACAGGTCTTGCGGGAAGGAGTAGCAGTATGTCGATCGAGGAGAACAAGAAGCTGGTACGGCGCTACTGCGAAGAGGTCTTTGACCAGGGAAAAGTAGACGTAATCGACGAATTCCTTGCACCAGACCCCTCGTACGGGCCTGATTACCTAGAGAACTTCAAGCGTAAGTTAGCTAAGAGCCGTGCCGCCCTCTCTGATGTTAGCTTCGATATAGAGGACATGATCGCCGAAGAGGACAAGGTCGTTGTGAGAGGCACCTACAGCGCCATCCACGACCGTAGTGAGTGGCTGGGTATGGCCCCTACGGGCAATCGCCTAAAGGAGACGGTCATCGATATCTACGGTGTGGAGGAGGGCAAGATTGTGGAGGCGTGGAGCGAGGACAGCGGTCCGCAGCCTGAGGAAAGCCCTTCTCCTTAGCTCCTCAGGGAGCGCCCAACTTCCGAGAATTCACCTTAGGCGAAGTTGGGCCGGCGCTTTAGTTCCTTCTTAGGTACGGGCCACTCCTGTGGGCTATCCACCAAATAATCTCGCCCAGAACCCTTTGGAGCGTTTGGCCTCCAGCTCCGCGCGCAGGCGATCCCGCTCCTCTCTTAGCGCACGAGCCTCTTCTTCAAGGCTGGATTGCGCTCGCTCGGTCAGCTGCAGCCGGGTCCGAAGGGCCGCGGCCTCAGAGCTTGTCCTGACGACCTGTGTGGTGAGGTCGCGGATAAGTTCCGCGAAGTCTTCCGCGTTCGCGGATTTCTCGCGGACTTTTCGCGGATCTTTCCCCGAAGACTTCCGCGCATCCCGCAAAGCATAGAGCGAGTCTACATCTACGCTATAGGCTTTTTCTACACCCTTTCCCTCAACCTTAGCGTTAAGAATGCCCCGGCTGATGTAGGTGCGTACTGTGCGCGGATCAACCCCGAGAGCTTCCGCGGCAACTTGTGTGGTCACCCACCCGGAATCACCCGCGCTATTTCCGCGTGTGCGCTCCTCTCCCACGCCGGTATCCTAAACCATTAGGTCTGTGGCCGAAAGCCCTTAGACGGCAACCTCGCGCCCGTGGTCTACGTGTCAATCGTGGGGGCGCGCACGGTGTGACCAAAAAGGCGTAGGGTTCGTGTGGACCTCCGGCGAGGTGAGGTCTCTGGTCGCGGAGAGGTCCCTGGCGTTGGCGCCTCCGGCGTGCAGGTCACCCTTCGTCACCGCCGTGCACCAAAAACGCAACGCAGGCGGTTGCAGGAGGATCCATCCGAATACCGTACTCCCCACGAAGTCTCGGTGACTGCCTCGCGAAAATGCCACCCGACTTTTGCAGATACAAAGTCCGAATACCGTACTCCTCGCAGACGTTTACCGTACTCCCCACGAAGTACGTTGGCGCCACGTTTATCATCGCGCCCGGCACTTCGCTTCGTTCGTTAGCAAATGTAACCTTGAAGGCCCAGCAAAATATGCAGTTCTGCAAGGAGCGGATCCGACGGCGGAGGGGGCTCTGAGGCTGTTGCCGGATACCGTACCCCCCGCGAATTTTTACCGTACCGCTCACGAAGGATTACCGTACCTCCCGCGAATTTTTACCGTACCGCTCGGTAAGTGTTCTGCGAAGATATCCTGCAAATCGCGTACAAATGTCGTGGATTTCGGGTTCGCCTTGTATGTAGAGATATTGTTAAATGTTCTTGTTGTTTACAAGCAGGAGTTTTGAAGGATGCTCAATGAGTACACCCATGTGGGCGAGATGACTCCGTTCGAGGTTCCCGAGAGTGAAGGGTCTTCGGTCATACCGGTTGAGATTAACGTAGAGGGAGCTCCGCTTTGGCAGATAAAGGGTCGCAACCGGAAAGAGGGCGTCTCAGAGTCCCGGACCACGATCGCCACGGGCGACGGCCAGCGCTTGATTCAGGTATGGCGGGTGACGGCGTCCAGGGACTACGAGCTGCCCGGAGCCTTGGATCAGGACGTGTTCGTCGCGGTACTCAAGCTGATCGACCGCCAAGGAGGCATGTCGACCAACGGCAAGCTAACGTTCTCGCTATACGAACTAGTAGAGATACTCGGGAGATCCCATGGAGGGAAAACCTACGACGATGTCAGGGAATCTTTAGAGCGCTTAGCCACAACGTCTATCCACTCCGAGAATGCTTTCTACTCCAAGGACACCGAGAGCCTGGAGACCGAAACGTTCCACCTGTGGAGCGTGCGCTTTTCAAGGAACAAGGGCAAGAGAGGACGCGCCATCGAGCACCATACACTGACCTTCCATGACATCCTCGTCCGGTCTTTCCACGCCCACTACCTCAAGGGCCTCGACACTGATTTCTACTTCTCACTCTTTTCTCCCCTCTCCCGGCGTCTTTACAGGCTGGTGGATCAGAAGCGCCGGGACAAACTCAGCTGGACGGTGGACCTCTCGCAGCTGCGTCAGTTGGTGTCCATGGCTCCCAGCTACAGGTACCCATCCCAGATTAAGGCTGCGCTCCAACCCGCCCACCACGAGCTCCTGAAAAAGGGATTCTTAACCGAAGCCTCGGTGGACAAGAAGACAGTCCGCTACCGGATTGGCAAGGCGTTTGCCCACCATCGCGCCACCCTTGAGCTGCGCGGTACCCCAGAGGAAATGATTGCCGTCCAACGCCTGATCAGCAATGGCGTTTGGAGCGGCATCGCTCGTGCGCTGGTCGCCCAGCATGGCCCCGATCACTGCATGTACTATGTTGATGCTCTTCATCACCAAAAAGGCGTCAGGAACCCAGGGGCTTGGTTACGTAGGTACATCGAGGCCGGCTGGCCGGTCCACATCCCGGAGGAAGCAGATCCTACCTCCGGCGAGGACCTTCCTGTTGCAACCAGCACCCCTCACCCGCCCAGTCCTGAGCAACCCGAGAAGCGAGACGAACATCGTGACTCCAAGGAAGAAGAACACAGGGAGCGCACCAGGGAGTTCGAGCATCGACGCGAGGTAGGCGAATTCGAAGCGGCTGTCAAGACCTTCGAGACCCTCCCCTACGAAGAGTACGCCAAATGGGTTGGCCAAATCATCCGACACCCCGACGGCAACCGCTACTATCTTTCCATTGACGGCGAACTCTACGTCTGCATCGGGGGGAGACAGCCGGAACACCGTTACTACTTACACACGCTGAAGCGCGTCGCCAAACCCTGAAGCCCTCACTTAGAAACCGTCCAAAAAGGGTCGTGAGGCAATAGCCCGGTAGGATACCGGGCATGAGAAGAGCACACCAAACCGACCTCTCCGACGCCGAGTGGGGGTGCATCGAGCCCCACGTCTCGCCTCCCAACAGGCGAGGACGACCGAAGACCCACACCACCCGCGAGATCCTCGACGCCATCTTCTACGTGGTGCGTGGGGGTTGCACCTGGCGCTTGCTCCCACAC
>DATDKT010000307.1:0-3727 GCA_036519775.1 Rubrobacteraceae bacterium | reverse complement strand
CTCGACGCTATAGAGACGAAGAAGCGCGGCTGGGAGTTGTCTGCAGACGCCATCCGGGAGATCATAGTGGGCTACGCCTCGGACGAGGTGCCAGACTACCAGATGTCGGCGCTGCTCATGGCGATCTTTATTCAAGGGATGGGTTATGAGGAGACGCTCGTGCTCACGGAGGCGATGGCGAACTCCGGCAAGCGATACTCCTTCCCCGGATGTGTAGACAAGCACTCGACGGGCGGGGTTGGGGACAAGATCTCCCTGACCTCCCTCCCCATCGTGGCCGCCCATGGCGCACCTGTGGCCAAGCTCTCCGGCCGGGGCTTGGGCACGACCGGCGGCACCATAGACAAGCTCGAGTCTATCCCCTGCTTCTCGTGCGACCTCCCTGAGGAACGCTTCAAGAAGCAGGTCGAAGAGATCGGCCTCGCCATTATGGAGGCGGGCGAGGTAGCACCGGCGGACAAAAGAATCTACGCTCTCAGAGACACGACCGGCACTGTGGACTCACTCCCCCTTATCGGCTCGTCAATCGTCTCCAAAAAGGTCGCCATGGGCGCCGATCACCTCCTCTACGACGTCAAGACGGGCGCGGGCGCGTTTGTTAAGACCCTGGACGAAGCCCGCGAGCTCGCCGAACTTCTCGTACGCCTGAGTGAGTCCCTGGGAATAGAAGCCTCGGCCCTCATCACGTCTATGGAAGAACCTTTGGGTAGCGCGGTCGGCAACGCCCTGGAGGTCCGCGAGAGCGTACGCTTTCTGCGCGCCGAAGCCTCCCCCGCCGACCTCTCCGCGAAGGCCCGCGTCGTGGCGACCCGGCTTCTCGAACTAAAAAGTATCCCCAACCCGGAAGACGCGGTAGAGGAGGCCATCTCCTCCGGGAACGCTTACGAGAAGTTCCGGGAGTTCGTCTCGGCCCAGGGCGGCGACGCAAAGGTTCTAGAGGACCTACCGGTCTCTGAAGAGGTGCGGGAAGTCGGGACGTCCCGAGCGGGCTACGTCGCCCGGTTCGATGCCCTCGGCATCGGTCACGTGGCCCTCCTCCTGGGCGCCGGGCGAGAGAAAAAGGGAGACAGGGTTGATCCAGGCGCTGGTGTCGAAGTCCTGGTCAAGACCGGAGACAAGGTTGAGGAAGGCCAGCCGGTAGCACGACTATATGGAGGCAGGGACACGGAGAGAGCCGCGGAGCTCGTTCTCGGGGCGTTAGAGATATCCGACACACAGGTCGAGCGCTCCCCTGTTATCCTGGAGAGCCTGTGAACACAGCCGTCAGCAAAAACAAAAGCTGATGGCTGACGGCTGAAAGCTGACAGCGCCGACCGAAGGGAGGCAACCTTGAGCCCTGTCCACGTGCGGGCGGAGCCGGGGGACTTTGCCGAGAGCGTGTTGCTGCCGGGAGATCCCCGACGTGCCCGGTACATCGCCGAGAACTTCTTCGAGGACGCGAGGCTCGTGACGGAGGAGCGCGGGATGTTCGGTTACACCGGCGCCTACAAGGGGAACCCGATCTCCGTCCAGACCACGGGGATGGGTTGTCCTTCGGCCGCCATCGTCGCTGAGGAGCTGATACAGCTCGGCGCCAGGAACCTGCTTAGGGTCGGTACCTGCGGCGGCTATCACCCGGAGATGGAGCTCGGGGACCTGGTGATCGCCACCGCCGCCACGCCCCAGGACGGGACGGTCTCGAGTATCACGCAAGGGGTACCCTACGCGCCCGCGGCCCACTTCGACCTCGTGCACGCAGCCTACCACGCGGCCGACGCGGCTGCGTCAAGCCGCGGGCGGTTTCTGGGCCCGGTCGTGAGCGCGGATCTCTTCTACGACCCGGAAGAAGATCCGCAAGACATGTGGCACTCTTTGGGCGTCCTCGCGGTCGAGATGGAGGCGGCGGCGATCTTTACGCTCGCGGCGATGCGCGGCGCGCGCGCCGGCTGTTTGCTCACGGTCTCGAACGTCATAGGCTGGGAGGAGGCGTATATAGAGCCCGAAGCTTTGAGAAACGCGGTGGACGACATGATTATACTGGCGCTAGATACCCTCGACACCTTAAACTAGAATCCCTTCAGGTTCCGGAGAGTAGAAAAGTTTGGGCTCTGCACCAAGTATCTCCAAAGGCACCCGGTGCAGAGCCCAAGGGAGATCTCGGGAGAGACATTGACGATCCTCAACGAATCAGGGGCACCGGACGTCATCTCCCCGCTGCATGCCCTCTCCGACCTCGCCGAGCGGCTCCCGCGTACCCTCTTTGTTCTGGCGGGCACCCGCGCGGACGCGCACCTGGTCCAATCCCTTTCTGTTCCCTTGCCCGGCTCTCCGATGGGTCAGAGAAGTCGTCCCGGCAGCGGTACCGGGGTGCATCAGCGGGTGGTGTTCGTGGTTCTGGAGCCGGACGAGGAACCTTCGAGCGGCTCTTTAGCCTCCCGCGTCGTCGAGGCGGCGGCGGGTTTCCGGCACACGGAGCTCGTGCTGCTCGTCGCGTCCCGCTCGGCGGGCCTGCTGGGCTTCGACGCGAACTTCGAAGCCGAGCTCGCCGGGCGCCGTCTGGGCCTGCCGGTGCGGATGCTAACCTCCGACCTCGATACCGGCAGTCCCAGCGTGCTCAGTACGGATCTGGAGGACGGCGTGACCCGGGCCCTCGTCGAGCTCTCTCCGCAGAACGTGCCCGTGCCCGGAGAGGAACGACCTTACTCGAAAGGCGGCCTCCTGGACAAGTTCGCGTTCCGGGGAAGATCCGGACGGATGCCTCCCGGGGAGACGGGTACCCGGCGCCCGGTCGTCCTCCTCGGCGCCCTCCCCGGCCCCCGCGAGGAGCTCGCCGCCGAGTTCGCGCGGATAGGGGTCGAGGTGTTGAGCAGCGTGTCAGGGAAGGCAGGTTGGCTGCCGGGCATCAGCGAAGGGACGATCGTAGCAGCCATGGACCCTTACCTCACGGGGGCGTGCCGGGCGGCCGAGGAGCGCGGGGCGCTCGTCGTCAGGAGCCTCTTGCCGGTCGGGGTGGACGGCACCGCCCGCTTTATCCAGGATGTAGCCGCTCTGGCCGGACGGGGTACGAGCGAGGCGAGCCGGGCCCGGGAAGCCTGGGAGGGTCTGGAACCCTTGAGGAACCGTATCCGGGGACGGCGCGTCTTCTTCACCGGCGACACGGGATTGGAGGTGCCGCTGGCCCGTTTTCTGGCCGACGCGGGCGCCGTGGTCCTCGAGGTGGGGACGCCCCGTCTGGACAAACGCTCCCTCGCGGCGGAGCTCGCGGCCCTGGGAGAGGACGTGGACGTGGTCGAATCCCCGGAGTGGCGAGCGCAGTTGGGCCGGATAGACGCCGCCAGCCCGGACGTGGTCGTTGCGAGCCCGGGGCTCTACGGCCCGCTCGTGGCTCACGGGCACTTATGTCGCTCCTCGCTGGACCTGTTGTCTCTGGGAGTTCACGGCTACGAGGGCGCACGGAGGGTTTTGGGGCTCTTCTCAAGGACCTTCGAGTGGGCCGAGAGGCTCGATGCGCTCAAACTGTGAAGTACGAAGGATGATGCAGCCGTGAAGATCCTGCGCGGCATATACGAAGGGCCCGGAAGCCACGGCATCTTGAGGGTGGCGGCGAGCATGGGGGGGGTGCATGCGGTCTTCAGGGCGTATCCGGAGGAGGGGTACTTCCCGGCGCTCCACGGAGCCTGGACGAGGAACGGAGTACCGCCGCCTATCTCTCTGAGCCCGATACGGGAAGCATCGGATGGATCTTGGA
>DATDKT010000306.1:0-21326 GCA_036519775.1 Rubrobacteraceae bacterium | reverse complement strand
AAGAACTGCTAAACTGCTCCGGGTGAGTTTTGGACCGGTGACCGAATAGCGAACAAGGCCAGCGGCCCACTTATTGTAGGGGGTAATCATAAGTGAGAGCCTGGCACCTCATCGTCGCGGTGAGGTGCGAAAGAGCCACACACCTTTCATAACCTGGCCGCGCGGAACGCGCGACCCGGTAAGTGCGCCGGGAACGAGTCGATGAAAGGTTACCTCGAGAACGGAGCCACGCCGGACCGGACCAAGGAGTGGGCGCGCAAGGCATACAAAATGCTCGCCGGCTTTCCCGCCGAGACCGCTGGTAGTGCAGCGGCCGTAGTCTCCGCCTGCTACGAACGGGGCAGCAAGGTGCTCGTCTGCGGCAACGGCGGATCCGCGTCGGAGGCGCAGCACCTCGTCACGGAGCTCGTCGGCAAGTTCGAACGCGACCGTACCTCCCTGCCGGCCCTCGCCCTCGACACTAACTCCGCCGCCCTCACCGCGATCTCCAACGACTACGGCTACGACGATGCCTTCGCCCACCAGGTCGACGCTCTGGGAGATCCCGGCGACGTCCTCGTTGCCATCTCCACTAGCGGGAGCTCGGAGAACATCGTCCGGGCCGTCCTCGCCGCCAGGGAGAAAGGCATGAGTACCATCGGTTATCTTGGGGGGAGCGGCGGGCGCCTTGCGGCGCTCGTGGACGTGGCGGTGGTCCTGCCCGCCACCGACACGGCAACCATCCAGGTCGGGCACCTCGTCCTCACCCACACCCTCTGCGGCCTCGTCGAGGAGGCGATCTTCCCAAACAAGGCGATCTTCCTGGATCGGGACGGGACGCTCATCGCCAACCGCCACTACGGCTCGAACCCCGACGAGATCGAGCTTCTAGACGGCGTGGTCGAGGGCCTCCTCCAACTGCGCGAGGCCGGGTACAGGCTTGTGCTCGTCTCGAACCAGTCCGGGGTGGCTCGCGGCTACTTCGACGAGGCGGCGGTAGCCTGTATGCACGACCAGCTCCAGAGGATGCTCGACGCGTACGGGGCCGCCCTGGACGATCTGGAGTACTGTCCCCACCACCCGGAGGGAGTCACCTCCCCATACACTGTCGAGTGCGCCTGCCGCAAGCCCGCGCCCGGCATGCTCCGCAGGGTCGCCCGCAAGCACGGCGTCAACCTCTCCGCCTCCTGGATGGTCGGCGATGTAGAGGACGACGTCGAGGCCGGCCGCCGAGCCGGCACGCGCACGGTTCTCGTCGGTCCCGAGAGGAGCCCGACGCTCCCGGACTTTCGCGCAGAGAACTTCGCCGGGGCGGTCAGCTACATCCTCGAAGCATCCGGGAGCACTCCAAGTTTCGAGACCATCGCGAACATGGGTCTATGAACGGCGAGAGGAACCACAAGATAGGTCCGGGTCTCGCCGCGCTCGTGCGCGGCTTCAAGGGACGCCGGTGCCTTGTGATAGGCGACGTGATGCTGGACGTCTTCGAGAGGGGCCGGGCGGAGCGCCTCGCCCCCGATACCCCGGCCCCGGTCGTCACGGACGTCTGCAAAGAGTCCTCTCCGGGTGGGGCGGCCAACGTGGCGGCGAACCTCGGCTCTCTGGGCGCCGAGGTCACGCTGCTCGGCGTCGTAGGCGACGATGCCGCCGGCGACGAGCTCCTGAAGGGGCTGGACGAGATCAGGGTCCGAACAGACGACGTCTTGCGTCTCTCTGGGCGCGCGACGGTGGTGAAGAGACGCCTCGTCGCCGGCGGCGCGACCCTTGCTCGCGTGGACTCCGGGGACAAGGAGCCGCTGATGGGTGCCGCGGAGGTAGAGTTCGCCGAGCGAGCGGCGGCTCTGGCGGTGAGCGCAGAGACCGTCGTGATCTCCGACTACTCCGGCGGCGCCGTAACCCAAGCGGTGGCGAACGCTTTAGATATCACGGATCATGGGTGCATCCTTCTGGACGCCAAAGATCCGCTACGCCTCCGTTGGCGGAACCTCGCCGCAGCTACTCCGAATCACATGGAGGCCCAGAGTACCCTTGACCTACCCGCCGAGGCAGATCCCAGCTGGGTAGACGCAGGAGCAGTCGGAGAGGCTCTGCGAGATGCGTTGGGGGCTCGCGCCCTTGCCGTGACCCTCGCCGAGGAGGGCGTCGTGGTCGTAGACGGTGCAGACGTGACGCGCCTCGGGGGCCGGCGGGTGGCCAACCCGGACGTCAACGGCGCGGGCGACACGTTCCTCGCCGCCTTTGCATTATCTTTGGGAGGCGGAGCCTCACCGCGAGCAGCCGCCCGGCTCGGGATCGAAGCGGCGACGCTCGCCGTATCCAGGGCGGGTACTACGCCGGTAGGCTTCAGGGAGCTGCTCCAGCGGCTGCCGGAGGACGACACCGGAGGACCGAGACCGATGTTGGATCTGGAGGAGGTCCTCGCGAGGGTGCGACACTCGGGCGGAAAGGTAGTGTTTACGAACGGGTGCTTCGACCTGTTGCACCGGGGTCATCTCTTTTTGCTGCAGGAGGCCAGGAAGCTCGGGGACGTGCTCGTCGTCGGGGTGAACTCCGACGCCTCGGCACGCCGGGTAAAGGGGCCGGGCCGACCGGTGACGCTCGAGGAGGACCGGGTAGAGCTTCTGGAGGCGCTCCCGTGTGTGGACCGCGTCGTCGTCTTCGACGAGGACACGCCGGAGACCCTGATCCGGCGCATCAAGCCGGACCTGCACGTGAAGGGCGGAGACCATGCGGACGACCGGCTCCCCGAGGAGTCCGTAGTCGAGGGGCTGGGCGGCGAGGTCATCGTCCTGCCGCTCCTCCCGGGCAGATCGGCCTCCGCCACGATCGAGCACATTAGGTCCGCGGAGGCAGACACGGCCAGGGTTCGGCCATGAACGGAAACGTCCGTTTCGTGTTTGGAGACGTAAAGCCCGAGACTCTCCGGCGTATCCTCCTCGTCCGGCTGGACAACCTAGGCGACGTGCTGCTCACGACCCCAGCCTTCCGGGCCGTTCGGCAGGCCCTCCCAAACGCGCACCTGGCACTCCTGGCCGGTCCGGCGGGTTGCGAGATCGGGCGTCTAGACCCGGACATAGACGAAACGATCCTCTATCGTGCCCCCAACGAGGACGTCTACTTTCAGCTGCCGCAGGACCCGGAACGGGAGCTCGCCGCCGTGGAGGCGCTCAAGAAGCGCGACTTCGACGCGGCGATAATCTTCACCTCCTACAAGCAGTCGGCGCTGCCGGTGGCCTACCTGTGCTACCTGGCGGGCATCCCTCTGCGCGCTGCGGGCTCCTTCGAGGGCCCCGGCTCCCTCTTGACCCATCGCCACCGCTACGAGGAGACCGTACCGCCCAAGCACGAAACTCTACGCGGTCTGGAGCTAACGAACCTCCTGGGCCTCCCGCCGGTCGAGCCGGAGATGGTGCTCGTCCCGCGTGATGAGGAAGAAGAGGTAGCCGCAAAGCTTTTGGAACGGCACGGCATCGGACCAGAAGCAGGCTTCGCCGTCGTGCACCCAGGGGCGAGCGCCTCCTCGCGGGCGTACCCGCCCGAACGCTACGCCGCCGTAGTCGAGGAGCTGACCGGGCAGGGAGGGGTGCCGGTGCTCGTCACCGGAGGTCCGGGTGAGGAAGATCTCACCCGGCGGGTCGCAGGCTCCACGGGTATATCCATCGGCGGCGAGATGGGCTTCGGCCCTTTCGCGGCGCTCGTCGGGCGGGCGGCGGTCGTGGTGACGAACAATACGGGGACGACCCACGTGGCCTCGGCGATGAGACGTCCGGTCGTGACGGTCTTCGCCGGGACGAACCCACCGGAGCAATGGGGCCCGTGGCGCACCCCCAGCCGCCTCATCACCCACCCGGTCCCTTGCGCCCCGTGCTACAAGCGCGTCTGCCCCATCGGCCACGAGTGTCTCACCGGCATCTCCCCCGGGACCGTTACCGGGGCGGCCCTGCAGTTACTGCGCGCGTCTTCCGTACCGGCGGGAGCTTTGCGGTGAGGGTGCAGAAGCTCGTGGCATTCCGTGGTTTGTACCTTGGGGACCTCGTCGCCGCGACGGGCGCACTGCGGGCGCTTCGGCGCGGGTACCCGCAGGCGGAGATAACCCTCGTCTCCCTCCCCTGGACGAGCGCCCTCGCTCCCCACCTAGCCCACGTAGATCGCCTTCTCCCCTATCCCGGCGCCCCTGGCCTCGATGAGGGGGAAGATAAAGAGGAACTTGAAACGTTCCTCGAACGGGTGAGCGCCGAAAAGTTCGACCTGGCCGTGAACTTGCACGGCCGAGGTCCCACCTCGACCCGGCTCGTCTCCCGGTTCGGCGCCCGCAGGGTAGCCGGTTTTGCGAACAAGGAGGCTCCCGCTCTCGACGTCGAGGTCCCTTGGAATGCCGAGGCACACGAGTCGCGCAAGCTCCTCCTGCTCGCGGAGAAGGCTGGTGGAGCGCCCGCGGGTCCTGAGCCGGAGCTTCGCGTACGCGCCGAGGACGACGAGCTGGCCCAGGCACTGCTGCGCGCGCACCTCCGGCGCAGGCCGCAGGCCCTCGTGCATCCCGGAGCCTCCATATCAGAGAAGCGCTGGCCTGAGGGAAGCTTCGGAGGTGTAGCGGAGGGCCTGCTCCGGCGGGGCTATGCCGTCGCGGTAACGGGGAGCGTGGGAGAGAAGGAGCTCACACACCGGGTAAGCGAGAAAGCTACCGGCTCTGTGGACCTCGGCGGAAAGACGAACCTCTCCACGCTCATCGCGCTCGTAGCGCGGGCGAGCGTCGTGATCTCGAACGACACCGGGCCCGCTCACCTCGCCTACGCTCTTCGGACTCCGAGCGTCACTCTCTTCGGTCCTACGACGGATGTCCAACGTTGGGGGCCGCTGGACCGGAGGTGGCACACCGTCCTCCGCGGAGACCCCATCTCCGACATCCCGACCGAGGAAGTCCTGCAGAGCGTAAAAGGTTTCGGCGCGGGAGAGGAGCGTTCCGCGTGAGGAAGCTGAACGTGCTCGTCTGGCAGATCCACGGCTCCTACCTGAACACGCTCGTACAGGCGCCGCACCGCTTCTATCTGCCCACTAAACCAGACAAGCCCGAAGGCTATGGCGGCCGCGGAGCGTCCCACGCGTGGTCACCGGACACCATCGAGGTTCCGGCCGAGGAGGTACAGAGCCTCGACCTGGACCTCGTTATCTACCAGACCGAGAAAAATCTCCTCGAGGACGCGTGGGCGGTACTAACGCCCGAGCAGAGGGCGCTGCCGGCGGTCTACCTGGAGCACAACACCCCCCAGGGCCAGATAAACGAGATGGTCCACCCCGTGAACGATCCCGGCGTCCTGCTCGTACACGTCACCCACTTCAACGACCTCTTTTGGGACTGCCAGAGGACCCCAACCCGCGTGATAGATCACGCCGTTATACCTTCCACCCCCGAGGGTGCTTACACCGGCGAGCTAGAGAAGGGCGTCTCTCTGGTAAACGATCTGCCGCGCAGGAAGAGGGTCGTCGGCGGGGACGTCTTCGCGCGTGCCCGCGAGGAGGTGCCGCTCGACCTCTTCGGCTTCGACAGCCTCTCGGCCGGTGGGTATGGTGATCTGCCACAGGCTAAAGTGCACGTGAGGATGAAGGCGTATCGATTCTACTTCAACCCCATCCGGTACACCAGCCTCCCTCTCTCTATCCTCGAGGCCATGGAGATCGGGCTCCCTATCGTAGCCCTCGCAACCACCGAGCTGGTCACCGTCATAAAGGACGGCGAGAACGGCTTTATAGACACGAACGTGGAGAACTTGATCTCGAGTATGAGAAGGCTCCTCGCCGACCCGGAGGAAGCGCGCCGGATAGGAGAGGCGGGCCGGCGCGCGGTCCGCCAGAGGTTCAACCTGGAGCGGTTCGTAATCGATTGGGAGGCCGCGTTCGAGGAAGCTTTGAAGCTCAGGGAGGTGACGCCATCCGTCTCGCGATGATCAGCGAACACGCCAGCCCCTTAGCCACTCTGGGCGGCGAGGACTCTGGCGGTCAGAATGTCTACGTCGCCGAGCTGGCTCGTTGTCTCGGGGCAATGGGCCACTGGGTAGACGTCTTTACCCGCCGGGACAGCCCTCTCCTCCCCGAGGTCGTCCCCTTCGGCGAGAGGGTACGGATCGTAAACCTCCCCGCGGGACCGCCGGAGAACGTGCCGAAGGACGACCTATTCCCGTTAATGGCGGAGTTCAGGGACGCGTTCTACCGGTTCGCGAGGGAAGAATCCGAGGTGTACGACCTCGTACACGCCAACTTCTGGATGAGCGGGTGGGTGGCATGCGAGGCGAAGAGGTACCTGGGGCTGCCTTTCGCCCAGACCTTCCACGCTCTGGGAGAGACCAAGCGGCGCAAGCAGGGCGCGAGAGACACCTCTCCGCCCGAGCGACAGGCGGCGGAGTTCAGGATACTGGAGGAGGTGGAGCGCGTCCTCGCAACCTGTCCGACCGAGATCGAGGAGCTTACTACCCTCTACGAGGCAGATCCCACGCGACTCTCACTCGTGCCGTGCGGCGTGGACACGGGGACGTTTCGACCCGTGGACCGAAGGGAGGCCCGCAAAGCTCTGAGCCTTCCCGACAAACCCACGATCGTCTACGTCGGCCGGCTCGTGCCGCGCAAGGGCGTGGACACCATCGTCGAGGCCTTCGCCCTCTTACCGGATCGGCTCGACGCACGGCTCGTGATCGTTGGCGGCGAGCCTGGGAAGTCCCCCGAGGTAGAAAGGCTCTCGACCCTTGTCCGCAAGCTCGGACTCGCGGGGAGGGTGACGTTTACCGGGAGCCGGCCGCAGTGGGATCTACATAATTACTACGGCGCCGCCGACACCGCCGTCTCGGTGCCACACTACGAGCCGTTCGGGATGACGCCGCTGGAGGCGATGTCGTGTGCGACGCCGGTTGTGGGCTCGAAGGTGGGCGGAATAAAGACGAGCGTCGCCGACGGCGAGACCGGCTACCTCGTCCCCCCCAAAGACCCCGAGGCCCTCGTCGGCCGCCTCGTGCGCTTGCTCTCGGACAGGGGCCTACGCGGCCGCATGGGCCGCGCCGCCCGGCGCAGGATCGAGGTGCACTACACCTGGGGGCGCGTAGCTAAGCTGGCCGCCGCCACCTTCTCGGAGGTTGCGGCCCAAACCACACGCGCCTCCAGAACGGCCTGAGAACGCGAAACGCCACGGAGAAGGAGCACCCTCTATGCCACCCAACACCACGACATTCGACCTTTCGAGCCAGGTGGCCCTCGTTACCGGGGCGGGGAGTGGCCTCGGGGCGGCGACGGCCCGCCTCCTCGCCGAGCACGGGGCTCGGGTAGTGCTGGCCGACATAAACAAGGAGGCCACTGACGAGGTCGCAGCCGCCTTCGAGGGACAGCCACTGTACATGGACCTCACGGACTCTGGCTCTATCGAGGGCGGGATCGCGGACGTATTGGACGCCGAGAGTAAGATAGACGTTCTCGTAAACGCGGCGGGCCTCGACTTCATCCGGTCGGCCCCGGAGCTAACGCTCGAGGAGTGGGACAAAGTGGTCAACGTGAACCTGCGGGCGCCATGGCTGCTGGCCAAACTCGTAATGCCGCACATGATAGAGCGCGGGAGCGGCCAGATCTTGAACGTCGCCTCGACCGCCGCGAAGAAGGGTTGGGAGAACGCCGCCGCGTACGTCTCCTCCAAGCACGGCCTCCTGGGCCTGACGCAGGTCCTGCACGCCGAGGGCCGACGCCACGGGGTCAGGGCGATGGCGGTCGTTCCGGGTGGGATGCGGACCAACTTCTTCGCGGCCCTCGACCCCCCGCCACCCCCCGAGAACCTCCAGCCTCCCGAGACCGTGGCGCGGAGCATCCTTTTCATGATCTCCCAACCTCTGGACTCCGTGATCCACGAGCTCATCGTCACGCCGATGACTGAAACATCGTATCCGTAGCTTGTCAGCTGGTCAGCATTTCAGCCAGTCAGCTTCGGGGAGGAGCAGCTCCTACGCGTAGGTGCACGCTAGATTAGAAGGAGAGCAACGATGCAAGTTAGTGAGGCGACTTCGCACCTGATCAAGGGCGCAAGGGTGCCCTCTACGGGCGAGGAGGGTATAGAGGTTCTGAACCCGGCGACAGGCGAACAGATCGGCTACATCCCTGCCGGGACGCCCGAGGACGCTAAGGCCGCCGTCGCCGCTGCTCGCGAGGCGCTGCCCGGCTGGCCACGTCTCCCCGCCGCCGAGAGAGCCGAACTCGTAAAAGCCGCTGCCCGGAAGATGCGGGCTCGCGCCGAGGAGCTCGCCGGGCTTGTCACCCTGGAGAACGGCAAACCCCTGGACGACGCCCTCGGAGGAGTCGAAGCCGGTATAGGAACGCTGGAGCAGTACGCCGAGCTGGGGCCTTTGCACCGGGGCAAGAGCCTGAACGGCAATTACATGGCCGCAGACACAATGGTGTACGAGCCCTGCGGCGTGGCGGCGGTCGTCGTGCCGTGGAACGACCCCATAGCCATCGCCTGCGGGTACCTCGGGGCCGCGTTGGTGACCGGCAACACCGTCGTCTTCAAACCCTCCGAGAAGACTCCCCTCTCTGCCGTCTGGCTCGCCGCGATGTTCGACGGGCTGCCCGAAGGAGTTCTGAACCTCCTGCTCGGCGACGCCCGCGCCGGGCACCCACTCGTCTCTCACGAGGACGTGAACCTGGTGCTCTTTACAGGCTCCGTGCCGACGGGGCGTGAGATCCTGGAGGTCGCCGGACGCCAACTAAAAAAGGCCGTCGTCGAGCTCGGCGGCAAGGACCCGATGATAGTGGACAGAGGAGTAGACTCCGCCTGGGCCGCCGCTCAAGCTGCGACCGGCTCGTTTGCGAACGCCGGCCAGATCTGCACCTCCGTAGAGCGCATCTACGTCCACGAAGCGGTAGCCGAAGAGTTCCTGCGAGAGCTAACGGCCCGCGCAGAGGTCTTGCGCGTTGGCGACGGTTCGGAGCCCGGTACCGAGATGGGTCCCCTCATCGACGAGGGCCAACGCAACCTGGTCCATCGTCACGTTCGGGAAGCGGTCAAGGCCGGGGCGGAGTTACGGTGCGGCGGCGAGTTGCCCGACAGTCCCGGGTTCTTCTACCCGCCGACCGTTCTCTCCGGTGTCCGCAGAGGCATGGCGGTGGTGGACGAGGAGACCTTCGGACCCATCGCCGCCGTGGAGGTCGTCTCGTCGTTCGACGAGGCGCTGAAGAAGGCTAACGAGACTGTTTACGGGCTCGCGGCAACGGTGCTCACATCCGACCCGGAGCGTGCCCAGAGGGCCTCCCGCGAGCTTCGAGTCGGGACGGTGAAGGTCAACGCGGTCTTCGGCGGCGCGCCCGGCGGGGCAGCGGAGCCGAGGAAGGCGAGCGGCCTCGGCTTCGGCTACGGCCCCGAGCTCCTCGACGAGGTCACGACGACGAAGGTCGTTCACCATGCCGTCCCGCCCCAGCTCTGAACGGGTAGAGAGCGTACGCAAGATCGCCGTTCTCAGGGCCGGCGGGCTCGGCGATCTCGTCTTCACGCTACCGGCACTCGGGGCGCTCCGGGAGGCTTATCCGGGAGCGGAGATCACGCTGCTCGGTGGCCCCCTTCAGACAGAGCTTCTCTCCGGAAGGTTCGAGCCGGTCGAGCGTGCGATCACCGTCCCACCCTCCACGGGGGTCAACGGACCCGATACGGGCGTGGACGAGGACGAGGAGGAACTGGAGCGCTTCTTCGCGCGCATGCGGGAGGAGCGGCTCGACCTGGCGCTCCAGATGCACGGCGGCGGGGGCTACTCCAACCCGTTCGTTTGCAGGCTCGGGGCACGGGTCACGGCGGGCATGAGAACCCCGGAGGCAGTACCCCTTGACCGCAACGTGCCCTACGTCTACTACCAGTCGGAGATACTCCGGTATCTTGAGGTTGTGAGCCTAGTCGGCGCGCGTACGGCGGACCTGGAGCCACACCTCCCGGTGACGGACGGGAATCTCGCTGAGGCCAGAGGTGCGGTTCAGGAAGACGAAGGCACCTTGGTCGCCCTGCATCCCGGCGCCGGGGATCTCCGGCGCCGATGGCCGCCGGAGAAGTTCGCCGCCGTGGGGGATGCTCTGGCCGCGGCCGGCGTCCGCGTGGCCGCCGTCGGCATCGAGGAAGACCGACCCTTGATCTCTGGGGTCATAGACGCCATGGGCCACGAGGCCCATAACCTCTGCGGACAGCTCTCTCTAGGAGGGCTCGCCGGTATCTTGAGCCGGTGCGCGGTCGTCGTCTCCAACGACTCCGGGCCGCTGCATTTGGCAATGGCTGTCGGGGCGCCGACCGTCGGTATCTACTGGGGACCTAACCTTATAAACGCTACCCCCCTGACGCGCGCCAGACACCGCCCGGCTCTCTCCTGGCGCCTGGACTGCCCGGTCTGCAGCGCTAGCCTCCTGAATAACACCTGCGGGCACACCTCTTCGGTGGTCGCCAGCATTCCGACCAAAGAGGTGGCGAACTACGCCCTGGAACTTCTCGGGGAGACGATACCCTAGTCTGGCGAAGCCATCAACCTTGCAGATCGGGCCGGCGCTAGCGGGAGATCGGACTTTCACATAGAATGCCGGTGCGTAGGGACATAGTAGGGTAGAGGGACGAGTGGGCGCCGGCATAATCATCTATCGCTGACACGCGAACGAGGGGAGTCACATGGGGATAATGCGCACCAAGTCGATCGAGCAGTCCATCCAGGACACGGAGGAGCCAGAGTTCCAGCTGAGAAAGGCTCTGGGGCCCATAGACCTCATAGTCTTTGGCATCGGGGTCATCATAGGAACCGGTATCTTCGTTCTGACAGGCGTGGCGGCAGCGAACTTCGCGGGGCCAGCCATATCGCTCTCGTTCGTGGCCTCAGGGGTAGCCTGTGCTTTAGCGGCGCTATGCTACGCCGAGTTCGCGAGCACCGTGCCGGTAGCTGGGAGCGCGTACACGTTCTCCTACGCCTCTATCGGCGAGTTCTTCGCCTGGATCATCGGGTGGGACCTGATCCTGGAGTTCACTGTAGGCGCGGCGACCGTCTCCGTCGGGTGGTCGCAGTATTTCAACCGGATCCTGCAGAACTTTTTCGGGGTAAGCCTCCCACCGGCCGTTACCGGTGAGGTGGTGAACCTGCCGGCCGCGGTGATAGCGTTGCTCCTCATGGTGATCCTGGTCCTCGGCATTCGCCTGAGCTCCGGGTTCAACCTAACGGTCACCGTGATCAAGCTCGCCGTCGTGCTGTTCTTTATAGGGCTCGGGATCTTCTTCGTCAACGCGGCCAACTGGTCGCCGTTCGTCCCGCCGTCGGGAGGAACAGCACCGGCGAACGCCGCGGGGACGCCCGAGCCCCCCCTACTGTCGGTTCTCACGGGTATTGAGCTGCAGGCGTTCGGGGTCGCCGGCATCTTCACGGCGGCGGCCATCGTCTTCTTTGCCTACATAGGCTTCGACGTCGTGGCGACGACCGCGGAGGAGTCGCGCAACCCGCAGCGAGACCTGCCCATCGGGATCCTGGGGTCTCTGACCATCTGCACGATACTGTACATCCTGGTCTCGCAGATCATGACCGGGATCGTGCCCTACAATGAGCTCGATCCTGAAGCCCCGATGGCGTCGGTGTTCCAGGACATCGGCCTGGGCTGGGCGGCGGGTCTGGTCTCGGTCGGCGCGATCTGCGGGCTCACCTCGGTCATCATGATCCTGATGCTCGGACAAAGCCGGGTCGCCTTCGCGATGAGCCGGGACAACCTTTTGCCGCGCTACTTTGCCCGGGCCCACCCGCGCTTCCGCACCCCCTACCGCATCACCATCCTTACCGGGGTGGTCGTGGCCCTTATGGCGGCCCTCGTGGACCTGGAGCAGCTTGCGGCGCTGGTTAACATCGGTACGCTGTTCGCCTTCTGCCTGGTCTCCATAGGCGTCATAATCCTCAGGCGGACACAGCCGAACCTGCATCGGGCCTTCCGCACACCCCTCGTTCCCGTGATCCCCATCCTGGCCGTCCTGGCCTGCCTGGTGCTCATGGTCATGCTGCCTACGGCGACGTGGTGGCGGTTCGTGATATGGATGGCGCTCGGGCTCGTCGTCTACTTCCTCTACAGCGTGCGCGCCAGCCGCCTCGGCCGTACGGAGACCACCGAGTAAACCACCTGGAGGTTCAGGAAGATGGCTATCTTTCCAACGCTGATACTGCTCGCCACCGACGGCTCCCCGCACGCGGCGCTCGCCGCTCAATCGGCGGTAGAGCTCTGCGAGAGGACGGGCTCGGAACTGCACGTAGTCCACGTCGGCGAATACCTGCCGACGTTCTACGCCTACACCGAGGAGGAGCCAACTGAGCTTCAACACAACGCCCAACATCTGCTAGAGGAGCAGACACAGAGGATAGAGGCCGCAGGCGGACAGGTGGCCCAGGCTCACCTACTCCTAGGCCGCCCGGCGGAGCAGATCGTCAACCTCAGCGAGGAGCTCGGTGTAGGAGTCATAGTCCTCGGTAGCCGGGGCCTGGGTGCATTGAGGCGTGCTGTACTGGGAAGCGTCTCTGAGAGCGTCGTTCGTCACGCGCACTGCCCGGTCTTCGTGGTGCGTAGCGAGGGTGCGGGAACCGCATAACATCCTACATGCGGCCGACGTGGGTGGACAACTGGTTCTATAAATCTATAAACGGCGCTCTCTCCCGACCCGAGCCTACTGAGTAGGGTCATAGCCCCTTTACCTGGGAGCGTCGGAGCTGCCAGGCACGACCTCCGGGGCGAACTCTTCGACGTTCGGGTCGGGGCGTACGTCGGGGACGCGCAGCAGGAGGAAGAGCCCTAAGACCATGAGAAGGGCGAGGGAGCCTATAGCGAGCCGGTAGGCTCCCGTCCCGATAGACCCCTCCAGCAAGAATAGGAGCAGCGACGTGATCGCGGGTCCCGCGACGGCCGAGACCTTGCCGGCCAGAGAGAAGAGCCCGAAGAACTCCCCGATCTTCTCGGGCGGCGCGAGGGCAACGAGCATGACCCGGCTCACCGTCCACGTGGCGCCCAGAGCGATCCCAACTAGCGGTCCCGCGGCAAAGAGCATCCAGGGGGCCAGAGCGCCTGCGGCCAGCGTGATCGCGACGAGCCAGAGCACGAGGACCGCGACGAGCGTCTTCTTTGGTCCCGCCCGGTCGCTGGCGAACCCGAAGCCCACGCTCCCGACGATGGCGAAGACCGTCGAAAAGAGGAGCAGGTTCGTCGTCTCGGCGCTCTCCATCCCGAAGACCTGCTGGCCGTAGAGCGCCGTGTTGGCGATGGCCGTGTTGGCCGCGTCCATGTACAGCACGGTCGCGAGGATGAAGATCCCAACTCCAGCGTAGTCGCCGATACCCCTCAACGTGGTGATGACGCCGCGGTAGGCTATCCCAAGCCTCACCGGCCTGGGGGCACGTACTGGGGGGTCCGGCACGAAGAAGAACGTGGGCAGGCTGAAGAGGAGGAAGAGGAATGCGGTCGGCAAGAAAGCGTTCTGGTTCGCCCCTTCCGTGGAGTCTATCCATCCGCCGAGAGGACCGAGTAGGGAACGCATGGTCTCCGGGCCTCCGATGGTGAGCCCGAAGAAGCTCTGCTGGGCGACGAAGAGCGGGAGGACGACGAGGGCGAGGATTGTCCCGAGGTAGCCCAAGCCGGTGCCGTAGCCGCTGACCCTCCCGGCACCGCGCCCAGCCGAGACCGCGGGCAGGAGCGCATTGTAGAACATGTTCGCCGACTGGTAAGCAAGGTCCGCCGCAACGAAGAGGGCTACCCCCGCGAGCAGGCTTCCCGCCAAGCCCAGGCCGGCCGTGAACAGTACCGCGAGCACGGTCAGCGCCACAAGGTACGGCAGCCGCTTCTGCCGGAGGTCGGCGATAGCCCCGAGGACCGGGGCGGTGAGGACCACGAAGACGGACGAGATAGCCACGGCGGCGTTGACGAGCCCCGGCCCGCCCCCAAGCTCGCTGGCGAGCCAGATCGGATAGAAGTAGGTCAGGATGCTGATCGCGAAGATCGTGTTCGAAAAATCGTAGAGCACCCACGACCACATGGCGAGCCCGGACACTTTCCGGGGCGGCGCGTCGCTTTGGACCTCGCCGCTGCGGGTTTCGGAATTCCCCGTCCGGTCCCTCATGGCGGTGGAAGTATATAGGCCCCGGCACCTGCCCAACGTAGGCCCACGCCGGGTACATCACCCCCGGCGCAACCTCGATCTCGACATCCTCCGCCGTGGGCTCGTACTCCCTTACGGTCCTCCCACCCTCCCGGCGCTCCTCACCCCAATAGAAATCCCTCAAGAACTTCGACGGGTCGAACCGCGAAGTGTCTACACTTCCCGTCGTCTGGTTCCCCCGTGAGAGCCGTGCTCGATCCCCGCCGAGCTTGCTTCCCCCTCTCGCTCTTCCTGCCCACGAGCCCCGCTCACGTGTGCTCCCAGAAGCGCGCTGGAGACCCCCAAGTTCTCGCAGCCCGCAGGAAATTTCGACGGGAGATGCCATACTCCTTGACTTCGCCCATCCGTAACTCCTCTCGCCTGCTCTACGGGTCACTGTATTTTTAGCATAAGCTAAATCGTAGGTGTATCAGCTTTAATTATCGAGTCATGCCCTTCTTGATAGCCGACTTTGCGTCGTTTATATTGTTCTCATTCATGGCTGATTCTTTAACGACCCAGCACCCCTCTTCTTCGGTAGGCGACTATTTAAAGGCCATATGGGAGATCTCCGGGTCGGGGACCGCCTCCACGAAGGAAGTCGCCAACAGGCTCTCCGTTTCGTCGGCGTCCGTCACCAACATGTTCGGGCGGCTGCAAGAGATGGGGTTGGTCCGGTACGAGAGGTATCGGGGAGCGTCGCTGACGCGACGCGGGTTGGTGGAGGCGCTGCGGCTGGTGCGGCGGCACCGTTTGATCGAGACGTTCCTCCTGGAGCACCTCGGGTACTCGTGGCAGGATGTTCACAAGGAGGCCGAGAGGCTCGAGCACGCCGTCTCGGACAAGTTTACTGAGCGGTTGGCGAAGCTTTTGGGGCATCCGGATCGCGACCCGCACGGGGACCTCATACCCGCGACCGACGGCACCTTCGCCTCAGAAAGATCGAAGCCTTTGAGCGAGACCGAGGCCGGGCAGCGCGTCCACATAATCAGGGTCAGCGACGAGAGTGCTTCGGTTCTGAACCACCTTGGAGACCGCGGTCTGATCCCCGGGCGGGTCCTGAGCGTCAAAGAGGTCCGCTCCCTCGACGGCGTCGTCACGGTCGAGGATGAGGATGGCGACGAGCATCCTCTCGGAGAGACTCTGGCGCGTGCTATCTTCGTCCAGGCGGTAGCTGAACCCACGTGAAGCTGGCTAACTCGAGAGTGCGTCCGAGATAATCTTCTCGTGGTCGAAGGCCAGCTCCACGGTCGAGGGGTCGAGGAAGGAGGCCTCGGCGGCGTCGGAGGCGGCCGACGGCTCTCCCTCGCGGGCACGGGCCAGGTAAGCGCAACTAACGTTGTGGCCGCGGGGGTCGCGGGCGGGGTCCGAGTAAACGCCGACGAGGCGCACGACCTCCACCTCTAGCCCGGTCTCCTCCCCCGCCTCCCGAACTGCCGCATCCTCCAACGTCTCCCCCACCTCGACGAAACCGCCCGGCAGGGCCCACTGGCCCTCGTAGGGGTCGCTCGCGCGACGGATGAGGAGAACCTGGCCCTCCTCCGAGGGCACAACGACGTCCACCATGAGCTTCGGGGTCTCCGGTCCGGCCATGAGGCGCGTCCTTTCTCTCGTTCAGATGCTTTCCGAGGCTACTACCCCACCCAGGTGACACTCAATCAGCAGGAGTATCTCATTACAGAAGACGGTGAGATCGTCGGCGGCGCCTACAAGGACAACCTACAAGGATAACCGACAGGGATAAGAGAAGGTATGATCCAACCGTGAAGATACTCGCAATAAGCGACGTCGTAGAGCCGGTGCTCTATGGAGCGAGCCTCTCCTCGTACACCGACGGCGTCGAGGCTGTGATCTCTTGCGGTGACCTGCCGTTCGAGTACCTGGAGTACGTCATCACCTTCTCGGGCGCGCCGCTCTACTACGTGCGGGGCAACCACGACCCAGACGAAGAGAAAGGCGCGCCCGCCGGCTGCATCTCCCTCGACGGGCGCGTCGTGGACGCGGGGGGTCTGGTTCTGGGGGGCCTCTCCGGGTCGCGCTGGTATTCCGGGGGACCGAACCAGTACACCGAGCGCGCGATGCGGCGCCGGGCGCGTATGCTCTCCGCGAGGATATCTCTCGGCGCTCTGGGGGGCCGCGGAAGACCTGACGTCTTCGTGACCCACGCGGCGCCGTGCGGACTCGGGGACGATGAAGACCCATGCCACAGGGGCTTCGAGGCGTTTCTCTCGCTCATCGACCGGCACGAGCCGTCCCTGTGGTTGCACGGCCACGTGCACCTGTACGGTCCGGGGGTGGCGAGCCGCCGGGTCACGGGCCGGGGCAAGACCCGGGTGATGAACGTATATGGGCACCAGATCCTGGAGGTGCCGGGACCCGAAACGGCCAGAGGGGTTGCCGGTTCGAAGAGCAGGTTGTAGATTGACGGGATGGCGAGACTGACGGACCTCATGGATCCCAACGAGCAGGCGGACAAGGATTTCTCCCGCGCCCGGCGGCGAGCTTTCCTCAAGCGCGTCGGGGCGTACCTGCGCAAAGACCCGGCCTCCAACCAGTTGCTCTCCTTCGACGAGGTGCGGAGCGCGCTGGGGGCAGTGGAGCAAGCCTACCTCGGGATGCGCGTAGTGCCGGTGGCGAAGATCGTGGGTAGCGTCGGGCGCCATCGGGACTTCGACCGGGCCTTCCTGCCGTCGAAGCCGAGCCTGGGCGGGCGGTGGAAGAAGATCGACCAGGCCGTACTCCGGGCTGAGGAGCTTCCGCCGGTGAGCCTGTACAAGATCGGGGACGCCTACTTCGTCAAGGACGGCAACCACCGCGTCTCCGTAGCCCGCCAGCAGGGCGTCGAGATGATCGACGCAGAGGTCGTGGAACTCAGGAGCCGGGTCCCCGTGGACTCGGCTCTCACCGCGCGCGACCTCCTACACAAGCTGGAGCATCGTCACCTTCTGGAGAGACTCCCGCTCGACAGCGTCCTCCCGGAGATGAAGGTCGAGCTCTCCGATATCGCCGACTATCGGCGCCTAGCGAACCACATCGAAGCGTACGGCTTCCGCTTGAGCCAGCACTGGGGTCAGTACGTCTCTCCGGGGGAGGCTCTGCGGGACTGGCACGAGCACTCGTACGCGCCCATAGCGGCCATGATCCGGGAGGAGCGCGTACTCGACGCCTTCCCCAGCCGCTCCGAGCTCGACCTGTACCTCTGGATCGTCGAGCACCGTGAACGGCTCGCCCTGGAGGGTCGCGACGAGTCCGTAACCCCCTCCGCCGCCAAGGACGACATCCTCAAACGCGAAGGTCGCAAACCGGGCGGCTCCGGCTTCGTAAACATCTACGGCTAATAAACGCGGCGCCCGTGCGAAGGTTCGTGATGTAATATGCTTGCGTAGCTCTGAAATGTTGTGGGAGGTCTTCTTTGCGTGCATTAGCGGTGATCTGGGCGCCCTTGAGGACGCTCGCGCGCGCGGCAGAGGAGCGGTGGGTGCTTCTGGCCTTCGGTATCGTGGCGCTCTACGCGGCGTTGAATCTGGTCGGTACCGGTCTCGGCGCGTTCAGCGCCCTCGAGCAGTTGCGATCCGGCCCCCAAGGGGCGGAGCTACCACCGGAGTTCGAAGCGTTCTTTACCGCTTTCTTCGTCTTCGGGCTGGTATTTTCGGTCGTATGGCCGTTCGTCTCCTGGTTGCTGATCTCTGGCTTAATGCAGCTGATCACCCGATTCTTCGGCGGGACCGGGCCGTTCTCGGGGATGCTCGCCGTGGTCGGGGTCGCTCACGTGCCGTATTTGATAGAGAGGCTCATCCAGATCCTGCTAGCGGGTCTGCAGATCCTGCTCGTGCCCGATCCCGCTACTGCGGCGGACCCGACGACGGGTGGAGGCTTGGCGACGACCCTCTTGGGATTGCTGAGCTTCCTGCTCTGGCTCGCGGCCCTCGTATGGTTCGTAATACTCGTGGTGATAGGGGCCGCCTTCGCTCGCCGCGTCGGCTACGGGGAATCGGCGGGGTCCTGCGCCATCTCGTGCGCCGGCATCGTAGGGCTTATACTCATCGTGGGCGTGGTCCTGGCCGTCGTGGTCGCCGCCCTTGTCGGGGCGGTGGGCGCGACCGGGTCGTCTTAGAGTTGCGGAGGAAGGAATCGGATGGAAGCCGGGCACGGACGGGACAGGGAAGAGGACGAAGCCACCACGGGAGGAGCATCCACCGGACCGCCTGGCGGTCCGCCCCGGCGGAGCAGGAGGCGGGGCTTGTTGATCGGGGGCGCTATCGCCTTCGTCCTGCTGTTCCTGACGGTGGGCACGATCTCGCTGGTCCTCATCGCCGCTCCGGGCGGCTCGGACGGTAGACCGAGGGGAGGGGGCGCCGGTAAGGTGGCGCCCCCCGTGAGCTTCCAGGAGAGGTACGTCTCCGGCGAGGGCGCGGACAAGATAGCGGTCCTGCCCATCACCGGGCTGATAGCCCCCCAGCAGTCCGAGCCGAACCCGTTGGTATCGCAGGCGGCGGCGAACCCCGAGACCCTGCGCGACCAGCTGAGGCAGGCTACCGAGGACGAGAGTGTCGAAGCCGTGATCCTCGAGATCGAATCGCCCGGCGGTGGGGTCGTGCCGACCGACCAGATGTACCGGAGCATCCAGGACTTCAAAGAGGAGACACAGAAGCCCGTGGTCGTCTCCATGGGCTCGACGGCGGCCTCGGGCGGATACTACATCGCGACCGCCGCCGACCGCATAGTCGCCAACGAGAGCACCCTTACGGGCTCCCTGGGCGTGATCTTCGAGTACCTGAACCTCGCGGAGGCCGCTGAAGAGTATGGTATCGAGCAAGAGGTGATAAAGAGCGGACCTTACAAGGACATCGGCTCCTCCACCCGCGAGCCGACCGAGGAGGAGCTGGAAATTCTGCAGACGTACGTGGATGAGAGCTACGACCAGTTCGTGCGGGTCATCGTCGAAGGCCGCGACCTCCCGGAAGGGGAGGTCCGTGAGATCGCGGACGGTCGCGTCTACTCGGGGCTGCAGGCCGAGGCTTTGGGCCTCGTGGACGAGATCGGCGGCCTCGACCGCGCCGCCGAGATAGCGGGAGAACTCGCGGGACTCGAAGAGGAGGCTACCGTAGTTCGCTACCAGCGGCGGGCCTCGGGCCTCGGCGAGCTACTCCGGTCTCGCCTGGCCCCGTCCGAGCCAGAGGCCCTGAAGGTACTCAAAGAAGCGGGCCTAGACCCCAACCCAGAGCTACGGTACCTGTACCGCCCGTAACGACAAAGCACAACCCGTGGCCTCCCGGAGAGATAGCGGCGCTAACTGTCGGTTGCTGATGGTCGAGGACGGTCGTCCGCAGGCCGGCCTTTAAAGCAACCGCCTCGCGCCCACGTAGCCCTTGAGATACTTCATCTGGCTCTCGGTCACCTTGTTGTAGTAGTCTGAGGCGTGGACGACCTTTCCGTTGCCCACGTAGATGCCGACGTGGGATATACCGTTTCCGTGCTCGTCGAAGAAGACGAGATCCCCGGGCCTTGGGGAACCGGAGACTTTTTTACCGTAACGGTACTGCGCCCTGTCAGAGTGGGGCAGCGAGACGCCGAACTTCTTGTAGACTGCCATCGTGAGGCCGGAGCAGTCTATCCCGCGGCGCGTGGACCCACCGAGCCGGTACCGGACCCCCGACCACTTCTTCGCCTCGCTCATCACTTCCTCGCCCCTCGAACCACTGGCCTTAGGCTCTCTGGAAGAGTCGGCGACCTTCTCCACCTTTACAGCGTCGGCGCCCACGTAGTCCGTGCCGCTCGTCTCCCGGGAGAACAAGACGGAGTAACCGTCTCCGGCCTCCATCCTGTAGACACCGAGCCGCACCCAGCGCCCGCCGTTCTTCTGCTGGTTCACCCGCGTCCACTGGACCCCTGAGGCCGTGGCGATCCCGATAGGTACCGAGGCGTTGAGACCGTTCACCTTGGGCCAGCGGGCGTAGACGGCGTAGTCCCCGTCCTCCGGTATCTCGACCCTGAACCGCGCGGGCTCCGAGTCCTCCGACGGGCGGGCGAAGCGGTAGTCCTCGTCGTGAACACCCTGACCGTAAGAGCTCGTCCCCCAGTCTCCGTCCGACTCGAAGCGGTCCCCGGTACCGTTGTCTGCCACACGCGAGCTAGACTCCGCCTCGGCCTTAGGTGCGCCCGCCAGGAAGATCACACCCACGATAGCAAAAATTGCGACGAAAACCCGTACCACCCGCTGCAACCTATCCCCCTCCTGTGATCACGGAACGGGCCTCCCCCACCGTTGCCTGAATAATAGCGGAAAGCTATTAGCGGCCGGTAGGGGATCTTCGATGTTTTTGACTACGAAACCCGTTTGCCGTTCGCCCACCAGGTAAAGTCGTCCGCGTAGGAGCGAGAACTACTTCGAGGAGGACACCTATGCAATCCGTGGTCGCGAAGATCGTTCGAAGGCCGGCGTCGTGAGCCCCGTCGCTATAGTCACGGCTTCAGACTCGGAAATAGGGCAGGAGTCGGCGAAGGAGCTAGCGGAGAACGGCTTCAGACGCCGTTTCCAAACTAGACACCAACCCGAGCTAAGGTGGCACGTTCTGCTGACCGACGGCGCGCGAGAGGTGCGCTTCGAGCGGGCGGGCTAGAGTCCCGACAGTAGCGGTAGCGGATTATCGGCATGAGAGAATAGCTAGACAGGCTGGAGGCGAAGCTGAGTTAGCACGTGCTTGGAGCGGCTGGTTCGGCATCTTGATTATTCGCTGGGAGAGAGGGTGAGAGGAGTAGGGATTCCTGCCTGAGTGGCTTTCAGCACAAGATCAACTTCTCTTCTGCGAAATGCTAGACTCCGGTGCAGGTTGATTTGGATGGCCTAGAAGGTCTCTATGAAGGCTCCCCGAGATGAACACCGGCGACTAGACTCGTCCAAAGATCATAATGAGAGTGGGCAGCCTCAACCTCACGAGGGGAGGATCGTCGAGGTTTTCGAGAGGATCAGCGACGCCTTTTACGCCGTCGATTGTGATTCTGGCTTTCCGTGGCCTAGAGGAGGCGACCGGCTGCGGAAGAGCCTTGTAGCCGAATGGACAAAGAGTCCTTAGGACGCTGTTTAGGATAAGCTATGCCCCGAGCGAGGGTCGCGCGAGATCCGTGCCGAGGAGGTTAGCGTATTGAAGAAGTGCCAGACGAGCCGGTACCGGCGATAGCCAATGCAGAAGTACCCGACGAGGAGGCAGTA
>DATDKT010000305.1:0-3183 GCA_036519775.1 Rubrobacteraceae bacterium | reverse complement strand
CCGGCCGAGCTCTCCGGCGGCCAGCAACAAAGGGTGGGCGTCGCGCGGGCGATGGCGGCCGACCCTCCGATCATGCTCATGGACGAGCCGTTCGGGGCGGTCGACCCGATCACGCGCCACAGGTTACAGGACGAGTTCTTGCGCATACAGAGCGAGATCAAGAAAACCATCGTCTTCGTCACCCACGACATAGACGAGGCAATAAAGATGGGCGACCGTATCGCTATCCTGCAGCAAGGCGGCATCCTCGCCCAGTACGACACTCCAGAGAACATCCTCGCCGCCCCGAACTCCGAATTCGTCTCCTCGTTCGTTGGTACGGACCGCGTCTTAAAAAGGCTCTCGCTCCTGCGCGTCTCGGACGTGGATCTGGACCCGCCGAACGGCGACGGCGGCCTGCCCCGCCTGAACGTGCGGACGAACCTGAGGGACGCACTCTCGACCCTGATCGGGGCGGGCGTCGAACGTGGGGTCGTCATCTCCGACGGGGACGAAGTACGCGGCGCCTTGACCATAGACGCCATCCGGCGGCTCTCACACCAGGCCGAAGCCAAGCAGCGCGGTGAGTAGCTTCAAGGCGGGCCTCGTGGTCCTTCAGAGTGACCTCGGACCTAAAACGTTGGACTGGAAGTGGATCTCGAACAACCTCTCAGACGAGATCATCCCGGCGGTGATAGGCCACGTGTACCTCTCGTTCGTCTCGGTTGCGATAGCCCTCGCGATCTCGCTCCCCACCGGCGTGCTGGTCTCACGCTACCGCAAGGCCTACCCGCCCGTCACGTTCGTGACTGGGTTGCTCTTCTCTGTACCGTCTCTGGCGGCCTTCGCACTGCTCGTCACCGTGCCGGGGATAGGCTTGGGGCCACGGGCGGTCATCATCGCGCTCGTGGCGTACTCGCTCCTCGTCCTGATCCGCAACGTCGTCGCGGGGATGGACTCGGTGGCCGAGGAGACCAAGGACGCCGCCCGTGGCATGGGCCTGACCCCCCGCCAGATCCTCTTCAGGGTCGAGCTCCCGCTGGCGCTGCCGGTCATCGTCGCCGGCGTCAGGATAGCGACGGTAACGATAATCGGCATAGCGACTATCGGCGCCTACATAAGCGGCGGGGGCTTGGGAGAGTTGATCTTCACCGGCATCAGCCGCAACTTCCCCACCCGCGTCATTGTCGGTGCGGTCCTTGCCACGTTGATGGCCATCACCGCAGACCTCGCCCTCCTGTGGCTGGAGCGGCTCTTGAGGCCCTGGGCGCGCGTGAGGAGGGCCTAGCGTATGAACGAGTTCTTCGCGGTCTTTGGTAGGGACGACTTTCTGAACCAGCTCCTGGTACATGTCGAGCTCTCGGTGGCGGCGCTCCTGATTGGGGTCGTCGTAGCCCTACCGCTCGCGCTCGCCACGTTCCGCTCTCCTCTCTGGGCGGCCGTGGCGATAAATACCGGTAACATCGGGAGGGCGGTACCATCGCTGGCGATTCTGGCGCTCGTCTTCCCGCTTTTGGGCTTCGGGTTCGCGCCGTCGCTCGTCGCGCTTACCCTGCTCGCGATACCGCCGATTCTCATAAACGCTTCGACCGGCTTGAGACAAGTCAACCCGCAGGTGATAGACGCGGCGCGTGGCATGGGGCTCTCGGGCGGCCAGATTCTGAGCAGCATCCAACTCCCCATCGCGGCGCCCGTGATCTTCGCGGGCATCCGCACCTCGGCGGTGCAGGTCGTGGCGAGCGCCACCCTGGCCACGTTCGTCGGCGGTGGCGGCTTGGGCGACTTGATAGTCCTAGGCCTCCAACGCAACGATCCGGCCGTCCTGATCGCCGGCTCCCTCGCCGTCGCCGCGCTGGCGATCATCACGGAGGTCGGTTTCGGGGCTCTGGAGAGAGCCTTTACCCCCAAGGGCCTGCTCGTGGCCCGTAAACGCGCCCACACTCCCAGCAAGTAAACCGTAAATCCAGCTAGAGAAGGAGACCAGATGAAGCTCAAGGCAACTTTCCACACAGCGGCGCTCGCCGCGCTCGTGCTCGCCCTCGCGGCGTTCGTGCTCCTGGCAGGGTGCGGCAACGCTGGAGGTGGCAAACAGGGCGGCGGAGGTGGAGGACCCACGATCACCGTCGGCTCGAAGAACTTCACCGAGCAGTTCGTCCTCGGCGAGCTCTACGCCCAAACACTGGAGGCGAACGGCTTTACGGTCGAGCGCCAACTCAACCTCGGGAGCGAACAACTCGCCGACGAGGCGTTGCAGAGCGGCGAGATCGACTTCTACCCCGAGTACACTGGGACGGCCCTCGTCGCGCTCCTGGGCTACGAGGGCGAGAACCCACCCTCACCCGAGGAGACCTACGAAGAGGCGAGGAGCCGCTACGCCAAGCGCGACCCCGCCGACACGATGCTCCAGTACGCGGACTTCAACAATAACTACGGTATCTTCGTCCGGCGCGAGATAGCCCAACAATACGGCCTCCAGACTCTCGACGACCTGGCGGAGGCCGCCCCTGAGCTGACCTTCGCGACCTTCTCCGAGTTCCAGGACCGCGAGGATGGTTTCCCGAACATGGTCGAGAACTACCCGGGGATCGACGAGTTCGAGGACATCGTGACCGCCAACGACCTCGGCCTCCGATATCAGGGCGTGGAGCAAGGCGAGGCAGACGTGGGCGTCGGCTTCCTGACCGACGGCCAGCTCACCTCCGAAGAGTTAGTAATACTAGAGGATGAGAAGAGCATCTGGCCGTTCTACTACCCGGCTCCGGTAGTCCGCAATGACGTGCTCGAGGAGAACCCAGAGGTGGAGGAGATCCTCAACTCTGTCACGGAGACCCTCAACGTCGACGCCATCCGCGAGCTCAACGGCCGAGTCGACACCGGAGGGGAAGACCCCGAGGACGCGGCCAGGGACTACTTAGAGCAGCAGGGTTTGATCTAAGCGCCCTCGTGACAGCCGTCGTACGCATAAAGCCGGAGCTTATTACCGAGCACCGCATGCGCATGGAGATGGTGAACCTGGAGGACGAGGACATCGAGAACACTATCCGCATGAAAGGTTGGGCCTGGGTCCTGGCTCGCAAGAGCTGGGTCTACGCCGGCGAGCCAGACTTCATCTATCGCCAGATTCGGGAGGTCGTAGTCGGCCTCCCGGACATCGCCTTCGACCCCGAGGCCATAGAAGAGAGCGTAAGGACCGTCCAGGAGAAG
>DATDKT010000304.1:0-3635 GCA_036519775.1 Rubrobacteraceae bacterium | reverse complement strand
CTTCTCAGTCATGTGCACCGGAACCCGAATGGTGCGCCCCTTGTCCGCTACCGCCCTCTGTACCGCTTGCCTGATCCACCACGTCGCGTACGTCGAGAACCTAAAGCCCCTATCAGGGTCAAACTTCTCTACGGCCTTCATCAGCCCTATGTTGCCCTCCTGGATCAAATCCTCAAAAGGCAACCCGTATCCGCGGTACTTCTTAGCTACAGATACCACCAACCTCAGGTTCTTCTCTATTAGCCTCGCCCTAGCACTCTTGTCACCAGCCTTGGACCTATTAGAGAGGTCTATCTCCTCCTGGTGGGTGAGGAGGTTACCCTGCCCTATGTGCGAGAGGTACTTCGCCAGAAGCTCCGGCGTCTCCCCCTCGCGCTCGACCCGGGTGCTCTCCGTCTTTCCCTTCTTTAAATTCGTAGCCAATTTGCCCTCCGGGAACCCTTCATGAGTATTATAGTCTAAAACCAGTTTCAAAAACTACTCTTGATTTGTACCGTATCCCCATTTTTTCAAACTTCCTTTTGCTGCTCGTTTTCCAGCATTTTTGCGTTGTCCAGGTATATACGCACCGGAGTGGCCGGAGGTTTCGCGCTGACGGGAATCTGGTAGATCGGTTTATACTTGAGGGCGTGAGAGACGTCGAGGGGATCGCGGAGGAGATACGGGCCGGCGTTCCCGAGATCCTGGCAGGGTGGCAGGATGAGCGGGAGATCGTCGCTACCGAAGACGCTTACCAGCGTCTGGTGGAGAGCATCGGCCAGGTACTGGTCGTCTTCACGGAGTTTCTGCGGAGCCCGTCGCCGCTGGAGGAGTTCAGCCGCCAGGGGTCGACCCGGGCCCTTGTTGAGGAGATCTCCGGCTACCAGCATGAGGCGGGGCGGGACGCTGTCGGGGTCATAGAGGACTACGCGGCCTTGAGGCGCTGCGTGTGGAGCTTCGTCGAGGAGAGGGTGGACCTCTCCGCGTTCGACGGGGGTGAGGTCTCGCGCTTCTTCATCAAGCTTATGCAGGCCTCGGACTGGGTCACGGAGACGGGACTCCAGGCGTTCAACAGGATCGAGCGCCAAAACATGTGGAACGCTCTAGGACGGGCAGCGGCTACAGATCTCCTGACCGGTCTGCCGGATCGGGACTTCTTCAACCGACACCTCTTCCCCCAGGCGATAGAAGACCACGATCGGGTGGCGCTCGCGGTCTTCGACGTGGCTAACTTCTCCGATACCGTGGCTTCCGGGGAGGTCGCGCGGGCGCGGGAGGCTCTTTTGCTACTCGCCGAAGCGGTGGGGAAAGTCGCGTCCGAGGGCGCCGTGCGCGCTCGGTTCGGGGACGACGAGATCTGCGTCATCTTCCCGTGCGTGAGCGCCGAGGAGGCTTACCGGCTGGCTGAGGAGGTGCTGGAACGTCTGGAGGAGCTACCGGGAGAGTTGCTCGTAGACGCGGGAGTGGCCGAGTACCCCGAGCACGGGGGCGATGCCAGCGAGGTCGTCCGCGCGGCGATGGGAGCGTTGAGCACGGCAAAGCGCGTCGGCGGCAGCGGCATCGTTGTGGCGCGAGAGCGGACGGGGGGTTCCCGATAATCACCATCTTCAACCGCCTGTCCGTGAAGGAAAGGGCGGCAGGGCAGATAGCCGAGCGGTTCGCGAACAACTGGGGGAATGTGCAGGGGTTCCCGGGCTTCGTCTCGATGCAGGTCCTGCGCTCCGACTATATCCCGCAGCCGAGAACAATGAAAGAGTACACAGTAGAGTACGGGCCGCCTCTATTCGCTGAGATGCTAGAGTTAAAGTCTTCTCGGAAAATTGGATTCTCCGGGCGTGAGAGGGCCTTAAGTGAGCGTCTGCTTAACATCGGCGCCACTTCCCAGGAGAGAACCGCCTGGAGCCCGCACATGGTCCTGGCCATAGGTAAAGGCCAGAGCTAGAAACCTCTTCTCTTCGAAGCTTAGCGTCAGCGCCCCTGCAAGGAGGCTCGGCAACCGCGGGTCAACCTCCAGCTCTCCTTGCAGGTAGGCAACTAATGAATACTCATTGGCTTGCTCGTAGCCCCGCTCTGCCAAGGTGGTGGCTAAGGCGGCTGCATCCATGCCTCGCCTCTCCATGAGTTCCGAGAGTAGAAACCCGAACTCCGTCATGCTCATTTGACGTTGCCCCCCTCTTCGTCATTCTCGTGTAGGCATTCTACACAACAACGGTGGGGCAAGGTGTTTTCTTCCCGGCGGGGCGTTTACCGAAAACTCAAAGGCCCCGAGAGACGAAAGGGCCCGAACTCGCCAGCCGTCGGCTGTCAGCAGCGTCTGATCGGGAGCCGTAAGTGTATAACCATGCCAACTCCGCACGCTCATAGGAAGTGAGTTCGAAAGCGTCGGTGAAGGCTTTTATAAACTCGCGCTTAGGTGAATACTCCCCGTACAGGTACTTGGAGACCGCCTGCCCGCTTACCTCGAAGCCAGTGGCGTTCTGGACCTGATGGCGATATTGTACGGTCCCCGAACGTTTCGCTCGCGCGCCAGAGTGTCCAGCATCTTCCCCAACTCGCAGTATGGTCTGTTCTTGGCGTTCGTCCCCATTCGAAGCTGCTCGCCTCCTGCCAACTTTTCCTCCTTCCTTCTCCTCAAACAAAAACCGGCCACTCGTCTAGGGTCTAATCGACCCCGAGTAGCCGGTTGCACCACTAGCTCCCGCCGTCCTAGGGGGTGCCCACAAATGCTTCGGGACGGGTTCACAGCCTCTACTGAGCTATAGCTTTTCTCGCAGATAGGACGATAGCACAATAAGGGGCGCGTAGCCTCTATACTTACCACTCTCACCAAGAGCGCCAGCCAAGGGGAGTGGCGCCGTGGGCACGCCTAAAGGGGCTCACGAAGTAGCCCGCGTCGCCGTAGCCAACCCTCCGGCCGACCTCCTCAACCGCTAGGTCGGTCTCCACCAACAGACGACGCGCCTCCACCATGCGGCGCTCAGTGATCCACTCCTGCACCGTCCGTCCTGTCTTACGCCTGACGACCGTGGTGAGATGCCCCCGCGAGAGGCTCACCGCCCGCGCCACGTCCTTTAGCGAGACGCGCTCGCGGTAGCGCTCCTCGATGAAGCCGAAGACCTCGGCGAGGAGGGGCTCGTCCTTGAGCCTGAGGCCGCCCACGACGTCAGCCGCCAGTCGCCCCACGCCCACGAGCAGGAGCGTCAGGTGCGCCAGGACAGCTTCCCGGTAGCCGTCATGCCTCTGGCGGAGCTCGAGGTCAAGGGCCAACAAGCGCTCGGACTACGAGGGGCGGTCCGTGGGGGGACCTTCAGGCGTTGGGCGCCTCCTGCCGCGCCCCGCACGAAGGGGAAGAGCAGCGGGTGGGCGCGCCAGGAGAGGAAGGCGCCCTCGCTACGGTTCTGCTCGCTTGCAGATCTTCCCTGCGAGGTGGGCGATAATCAGTTTGTTGACCGCGGAACTGCCCTAGGATACACTCGTTACGGTTTGGGGAGTAGCCACCCGCCTCTCAGGGCGGACGGCCCGGCCGTCAGTACGGGGCTTTGCCCCCGGCCGGCCACTCGCGTTAGGCGAACGCGACGGGCGAGACCACCGTAGGCAGGTTAGGCCGTGGTGAGCTCGCCTTTCTCGTGTGTTCCCCGCGGCCCGTCCGGAAAGGA
>DATDKT010000303.1:0-9570 GCA_036519775.1 Rubrobacteraceae bacterium | reverse complement strand
CGTGATCAAGACGGAGACTTACGAGGAACTGCGGCGAGGAGTCCGGGAGGTGTGCGAGGGGTTCCCCGACGAGTACTGGCGCGGGCTGGACGCAAGGCGCGAGTACCCGGAGGAGTTCGTCCGGGCGATGACCGAGAGCGGCTACCTGGGCGCCTTCATCCCGGAGGAGTATGGGGGGATGGGCCTGGGCATTGGTGAGACCTCCGTTATTCTCGAAGAGATCAATCGTTCCGGCGGGAACGCGCAACCTGCCCACGCGCAGGTATACACGATGGGAACTCTGCTCAGGCACGGTTCCGAGGAGCAAAAGAGAGAGTACCTCCCCAAGATCGCCAGCGGTGAGATCCGGCTGCAAGCCTTTGGCGTCACAGAGCCGGAGGCCGGGACCGATACGACCTCCCTGAGAACGATCGCCGAGCGGAGGGGCGACCGTTACATCGTCAACGGGCGCAAGATTTACATCTCTCGCGTGCGGCACTCAGATTACATAATCCTCCTTGCCAGAACCACCCCCCGCGAAGAGGTGAAACGCAAGTCCGATGGGCTCTCGGTCTTCCTGTTCGACCTGCGCGAGGCCGAGGGCAACGGACTCACGGTGAAGCCCCGGCGCGTGATGATGAACAACGAGACCAACGAACTCCTCTTCGAGGACCTGACGATACCGGCGAGCAGCCTCATCGGCGAGGAAGGAAAGGGCTTTCGCTACGTCCTGGACGGCATGAACGCCGAGCGAATCCTTATCGCCGCCGAGTGCGTCGGCAACGGGCGGTGGTTCGTGGACAGAGCAACCCACCGCGCCAAAGAACGCGAGGTTTTTGGGAGGTTTATTGGCCAGAACCAGGGCATCCAGTTCCCCATAGCAAAGGCGCACGCGCGCGTGGAGGCCGCCGACCTCATGCGCTTCAGGGCCGCCAAGCTCTTCGAAGGGGGCGAGCCGTGTGGGGCCGAAGCAAACATGGCCCTGCTCCTAACCGCGGAGGCGAGCTGGGAAGCGGCGAACGCCGCGATGCAGACCTTCGGAGGATACGGCTTCGACGCCGAGTACGACGTCGAGCGCAAGTTCAGGGAGACGCGCCTCTTCCAGGTTGCCCCGATCTCCACCAACCTTATCCTCTCCTACGTAGCTGAGCACGTCCTCGGGTTGCCGAGGTCCTTCTGAGATGGCCCTGGGCAAGCTCCCCCTGGAAGACATAACCCTCGTCTCTTTAGAGCAGGCCGTCGCGGCACCCTTCGCCACCCGCCAGCTCGCCGACCTCGGCGCCCGGGTCATAAAGATAGAGCGCCCCGGGGTAGGCGACTTCGCCCGCGGCTACGACGAGACGGTAGACGGCCTGGCGAGCCACTTCGTCTGGCTCAATCGCTCTAAGGAGTCCCTAACGCTGAACCTGAAGAAGGACGGAGCGCGGGACGTCCTGGAGCGGTTGCTCGCGAGCGCCGACGTCTTCGTCCACAATCTTGCACCCGGTGCCACCGAGAGGTTGGGCTTCGGTGCGGATAGGTTACGGGAGGAATACCCCCGACTCGTCGTCTGCGGCATCTCCGGGTACGGCGAGGGCGGCCCCTATACGGACAAAAAGGCCTACGATCTGCTGGTTCAGTGTGAGACGGGGCTGGTCTCAATCACCGGTACCCCCGAGACCCCCTCAAAGGTCGGCATCTCGGCGGCGGACATCGCGGCCGGCATGTACGCTTACTCGGGCATCCTGGGAGCTTTGTACAGCCGGGAGCGTACCGGCGAGGGGGCTGCGCTCGAGATCTCCATGCTCGAAGCCCTGGGCGAGTGGATGGGCTTCCCGGCCTACTTCACCGCTTACGGCGGCGACCAGCCGCCGCGCACCGGGGCGAGCCACGCGGCCATCGCCCCCTACGGCCCCTTCCAAGCCGGCGACGGGAAGGTCGTCTTCCTCGGCATTCAGAATGAGCGCGAGTGGGCGCGATTCTGCGAGGAGGTGCTAGAGAGGCCGGAGATGGCGGAGGACGAGAGGTTCGACACCAACTCCCGGAGGGTGGAGAACGTAGAAGAGCTAAGAGAAGCTATCGAGGGAGCGTTCGAGAAACTCTCTGCGGACGAGGCGATAGAAAGGCTCGAAGCAGCCAAGATCGCCAACGCCCGGATAAGGACCGTGCAGGAATTTATCGAGCACCCGCAGCTCAAAGCCCGCGATCGCTGGCGCGAGGTGGGCTCCCCCGCTGGTCCGCTGCGGGCTCTCCTCCCCCCGGTCACTATGCGGGAGGTTGAGAGCGCCATGAAGCCGATCCCGGAGGTGGGCGAACACACCGACGCCATCCTAAACGAACTCGGTTTGGACCCCGGAAGCATCTCCGACCTGCGCGAGGCGGAAGCGATTTGAGAGCACCATAGATGGGAGAGCTCTCCACATCATCTTACCGATGGATCATACTCCTGCTCGCGACCTTGGTCCAGGTGGGGGTCTCGATCTTGCAGCAAGCCCCCGCGGCCCTCGGACCGGTCCTCACCGCGGACCTTGAGCTCAGCCGGGCCCAGATCGGCCTCCTCTCCTCAGCGATCTGGGGCGGGATGCTCCTCACCATGCTGCCGGTCGGGCTCCTGATCGATCGCCACGGGGAGCGTAGGCTAATAATGGCCGGGGTAACGGCCATGGCACTCCTGGTCCTGTGGGCGACGCAGTTCAGTACGTTCGCCTGGCTCCTGATTCTCTTTCTCCTGGCGAGCCTGGGGGCCTCGACCTCAGCGCCGGGAGGGTCGAAGGCGATCGCCGCCTGGTTCCCCTACTCACAGCGGGGCAGCGCCATGGGTACGCGTCAGACGGGGGTGTCGATCGGAGGCCTTATGGCCGCCTTCCTCCTGCCGCCCGCGGCAGTGAGGTTCGGCTGGCAGGTCGGCCTCGAGCTGGCCGCCGGCGTCGCCCTCGTCGCAGTCTTCTTCTTTGCTCTGTTCTACCGGGAGCTCCCCGCGGACGAGGGCGCCGAGGGGAGGGCGGCCTCGCCTCGCGTGCCGGTTGGTTCGATTGTCCGGGATCCTAGCTTTCTCGCCATGACCGGTTACGCGTTCGTCCTTATGGGCGTCCAGGGGTCCTCAGCCTCTTACCTGGCTCTCTCCCTGTACGAGGAGGTCCACCTCTCCGTTGTCGTGGCCGGCACTTTCTTCGCCGTCTTCCAGGTCGGCGGGATCGTCGGCAGGATCGGCTGGGGATTCATCTCCGACAAGGTCGGCAGGCGCCGGCCGGTGCTGCTGCTCGTGGGGCTGGTCGCGATGGGGAGCTGTCTCACCATGGCCTTCACCGGGGAGGGAACCCTCATCCCCCTCGTCGCGATCTTCGCCTTCCTCCTCGGCTGCTCGGCGATGGGATGGAACGGTCTCTATCTCACCCTCCTCTCCGAGTCGGTGCCGATGCACGCCGCTGCAACGGCGATGGGGGCGAGCCTCACCATCGCCTTCGTTGGGATGTTCTTCGCCTCGCCCCTCTTCGGCCTGGTCGCCGACCTGACGGGCTCCTACGGCGCCTCGTGGTTCGGTCTGGCCGGATGGACCGCCGTCGGGATCACGCTGGGGTTGCTGACCAGGGAACCCCGGGAGGGCGCGAAACCGTGACCGACCGTGGTGCCGAGCCCGCGTCCCGCCAACGTCAGCTCCCAGATAAGCCCGAGCCGGAGCACGGCGGCAGCCCCGCCCACGACTCGGTTCGGGCCTGGGTGGTGGTCGCGGCCGCTTTCGCGGCGCTATTTACGGTCTTCGGCGTTGCCTTCAGCTTCGGGACGTTTTTAGACCCGATCATGGCTGAGTTCGGAGCCGGGCGGGCGGCGGCCTCGGTGGTGTTCTCGCTGACCTCGCTAACCGGTTTCACGCTGGGTGCTGTTACCGGTCCGGCGGCGGACCGCTTTGGGCCCAGACCGCTACTGCTGGTCGGCGCCGCTGCGTTCGGCCTCGGTTTGGCTACCGCCGCTCACGCCGACCGGTTGTGGATCGCCTGCCTTACTTACGGCGCGGGGGTCGGGATCGGAGTCGGCTGCGCGTACGTGCCTACGGTCGCCGCGGTCGGTGGGTGGTTCCGGCGCCGGCGCGCGTTGGCGGTCGGCGTGGCGGTCTCCGGTATCGGACTGGGTACCCTGGCGGCCGCGCCGCTTGCCGCGCGGCTTGTCGATGTCTACGGGTGGCGGACCACCTACCTCGGGTTTGCTGGAGTGGGGTCGGCCGTGCTCGTCATGTCCGCGTTGTTCATTGACGCTACGCCCAGCGAAGGGGCGGAGAAAGTACGGCGGACGGGCCCGACGATACGCAGCCCGACCTACCTCTGGTTGTACCTGTCGAATTTGCTGCTCAGCCTCGCGTTGTTCGTGCCGTTCGTGCACCTCCCCGCCTCCGCCGGGGAGGTGGGCGTCGGTGTGGTCGCCGCGTCCTGGCTGGTCGGGATCGTCGGCGCGGCCAGCGTCGCCGGGCGCATCGCGCTCGGTGCCGTCGCCGACCGCGTCGGACCGCTGCGCGCCTACCGGGTCTGCTTCCTGCTCGTCGGCACGAGCTTCGTGCTGTGGTGGGCCGGCGGCGGTTTCTGGGCGCTCGCGGCGTTCTCCGTAGTGCTGGGGATCGGCTACGGCGGGTTCGTGGCGTTGAGCCCGGTCTTGCTCGCCGCGTTCTTCGGCGTCGAGAGGCTCGGAGGTCTCCTTGGAGTGCTACTCACCGCGAACGGCCTTGGCTCGGCACTCGGCCCGCCGGCCGCCGGGCTCGTGGTCGACGCCACCGGCAGCTACGCTCCCGCGGTCGCCGCCTCGGCGATGCTCGGCCTCATCGCCTACGCGGCGCTCTTGCCGCTCGACACCCGGACCACGCCTACGACCGAGGATGAACCAACCTGAAGGCTTTCGTGGCCTTCCTAGAAGCATCTTATCTAGGCAGCCCGTCTCGTTACGTTGGTAGGGCCTAGTTCACAAAGCCGGTTCGGACCGTTGTCGGTATTCGGGGATCGCCACGAAGAGGTGGGAGGGTAGAATGGAAAAGCTTAGACCTTAGGGAAAGGGGAGATATGCATGGATAGGACAAGAGGAGGAGACGTGGAGCGGCAGGGCTCCCCGATCGGGCGGGTGGCGATGGCCAGCCTCATAGGCACCACTATGGAGTGGTATGACTTCTTCCTGTACGGGACGGCCGCTGCTTTGATCTTCAACCGGCTGTTCTTCCCGAGCTTCGAGCTGCTCGCGGGCACCCTGGCCTCCTTCGCCCCGTTCGCGGTGGGCTTCTTTGCCCGGCCCGTAGGTGAGATATTCTTCGGCCACTTAGGTGACAGGATCGGGCGCAGGTCGATCCTGGTCCCGCCCGAGGAGCGCCGGCGCGCAACCGGTGAGCCGGCGGGCTGATGGTCGGCGTGGGTCCTCCGAACGATGGCTACCGCGAGCGGCCGTTGGAGGGACTTCGCATACTCGAGATCGGGTCGCTGATCGCGGGGCCTTTCGCGACGAGGATCATGGCCGAGTTCGGGGCGGAGGTCATAAAGGTCGAGCGGCCGGGGGCGGGGGATCCCTTGAGGACCTGGCGCTACGTCGATTCTCGAACCGAAACCTCGCTCTGGTGGACGCTCCAGTCCCGGAACAAGAAGCTCGTCACGCTGAACCTGGGGCACCCGGACGGTCTCGACCTGGCTAAACGTCTCGCCGCCGAGTCCGACATCCTCGTCGAGAACTTCCGCCCCGGTGGCCTTGAGAAGCTGGGCCTGGGGTGGGAGGTCCTCCACGAGATCAACCCCCGGCTCATCCTGGTCCGCGTCTCGGGCTACGGGCAGGACGGCCCCTACAAGGACAGGCCCGGCTTCGCAAACATCGGCGAGGCAATGGGCGGCATCCGCTACATCACCGGCGAGCCGGGCAGGCCCCCAGTGCGGGCCGGGATCAGCCTCGGCGACTCGCTCGCATCGCTCTACGCCGTCATCGGGGCGCTCATGGCGGTCCACGACCGGGACGTGCGGGGGCACGGTGAAGGCCAGGTCGTCGACGTGGCGCTCTACGAGGCGGTCTTCAGCCTCATGGAGTCCATGATCCCCGAGTATGACGTGGCAAGGATCGTCCGCGAGCGGACCGGCGCTTCCCTCCCCGGGATCTCCCCAAGCAACTCCTACTGCTCGAGCGACGGCTCTTACGTGGCCATCGGCGGGAACAGCGACGCCATCTTCAAGCGGCTTATGGAGGCGATCGGGCGGCCCGAGCTGGGCGAGGACCCGCGCTACCAGACCAACGCGAACCGCACGGAGCATGCCGAGGAGCTCGACGAGCTTATCGAGAACTGGACCAGGCGACACACGTCGGATGACATCTTCCACGTCCTTGAAGAGGCGGGGGTCCCGGTCGGCCCGATCTACTCGGTCACCGACATCGTGGAGGACCCTCAGTACCAAGCGCGCAACATGTTCCTCGAGGCCGAGGTCGAAGGGATCGGGCCTGTGAAGATGCCGGGCCTCGTGCCGAAGCTCTCCGAGACACCCGGCGGGGTGGAGTGGTACGGTGGCCCCCTCGGGGAGCACAACGAAGATGTCTACGGTGGGCTCCTCGGCCTCTCGCCAGAGGAGATCGAACGGCTCTCGGGGGAGGGCGTGATCTGACACCCTCCTCCCCACGAGGAAAGTAACCGCGCGAGCCGAGGGAGGATACGGCGGACATTTTCGAATCATCCAAGAACCGCCGGTCGATCCGAAAGTCGGCGGCTCAGGCAACCAGGCTGTACACGCCTGCTTCCACGACCTCCCCTATAATTGGCCAATAACCCGAAGTCCAGAGTACTCGCAGTTCCTCGGGGCCGAAAAACGCGTAAAGTTGAAAGAGCCTAGTTTTCAGGCACTGGGAGGTGGCAGAGTGAGTGGATTGTATGAAGTGTTGTCGTGGCTGATCTATACGCTGGCGGCGGTAATGATGCTCGCGATGATTGCGGCTGCGATTCTGACCGGGCTGGCGCTGCGGTTCGTGGCGGGGTTCTTGCGCGAGCTCGGCGATGGCCACGAAGAGGACGATACCCAACATGCGCAGGACAGTCCGAGAACACCCACAGTCGGCGTAGGCTCGAGCGTTATCTAATCAACTTTAATTTTCGCTGCATCCACCGGCGTCAGGGCACACAGCTGTAGCGGTAGCAAGCAGTTGAGCTGAAGCGTGGAGCATGTGCGTGGGAGAGCAACGGAAGAGACTTGAGGAACAACCAGAGGGAGAGTAGGCGAGATACAGTGGAACCTACCCATTAGCGCAGAAAGCGAGCAGCACGAACAGGAAATGCGCATCATTGCAGATAATATACAGGGGCTTTAGGAGCACCCTGATAATGATGAGCTCCTCACCCTTTGGTTATATGCATGCCTGCAAACTCCGAACCACAGTCTTTGCCAAGCGGCAGGGTATGCTAGTCAGACGATGAAGAAGGCCTGGTTCAACTCGTCCGCTACTTCTCGCTCGTTCGGGCTCCCACTCTCGGCATCAAAGAGGTTGCGAGGGTCGAGTAGCCTGACGTGAAGTCTTATTTCGCCCTGATAGAAGGTGCGTTGAGCAACTTTGGAGGTTGGATAGAGAAGGATGATATCCTCGTAGCACCGCTTGCCTGCGCTACCGTAGGGCTACATCTTAGTGACTCCCAAGGCCTTGCTACCCTCACCACCTCAATAATAGCGGCGGTACACGCGTCTGTTGCGTCTATTCACTCTCTTGATCGGCGGCCAGTAGATCGCTTAGCTCAAACCAGGCGGGGATCCCTGCAGTCAGGACACAGGTAAGGGCGACATCGGCCAGTTCGGCATCCGTAGCTCCTAGGCGCCTGGCGCTGGTAACGTGCAACGAGACGCCATTCGAATAGCGTTCAGAGAGGTTGATGCCAACCAGTGCCAACTCTTTCATCTTTCGCGGCACAAGGCCATCACCCAGCGCCAGTTTTCGCAGGTTGGCGTAATCCCGCAGAGTTCCCGGCGCGTACACGTTCATCAAACCCACCCACTCAGGCTGGTCTCCGCCAGCTTCTCTGGAGAAATAGGTGAGTGCTTCCTCCACCGTCGTGATCGATGGGGCAGTTGCCTCGGTAACCTCTTCACGGTCATCCCGGTCATGGCCGCGCTGGCTCAGATACTGCTCAGCGTAGGTAAGCGCTTTGTAGCCCTCTAACCAGGCAGGGAGGCCACGAGAAAGGATGCAGGGCAGAAGGATCTCCCCTAGCTCCGAGACAGTGCTACCTGCGTCAACTGCTCCTCTCGTATGGTAGAGCATGCTTCGCTCGTACCGACGCGCGGCGTTTACTCCGACGAGTACCCATTCCTTCTCCTTGCGTGACAGAGCACCTTTCTCCGTGACCGTGCGGCGCAGCGTCAGATAGTCGTTCAAGGCTTCTGGCCTCTGCTCGTGCATGGTCCGTACCCACTCCGGTACTTCACCGTACACCCGCTCGAAGAAGGCCAACGCGTCTTCCACTAACACTCCTTTATTCGGTTCCGCTCTAGACAAGAGTAGCGGCTCAAGCCGGAGATGCCACAGTACCTTAACCTAAGGTTCTCGGAAACGAGAAGGCCGGGGCTTCCTTATCGGGGCTCCGGCCCTTGTCGCTACTCTAGTCGCTCAAGCGCAGAACGCAGCAGTGTGCGCGCGTTCGAGCGCATCATCTCCACCGCCTCCTCGCGGGAAAGCCCTCCCACGTCAGTCAACCATACTAACGCCTCGATGCCCAGTGTGGCGCCAATCCCGTAGATCAACCGCCGCAGCTCGCGCTCCGGCATTCGCTCGCTCAGGGGGGAGAGGGCGTCCTCAATCCATCTGATCCGTCGCCCCCGCCGCAGCGGCACGCTCTCGCTGCCCGCAGATTCGCCCTCAAGCGCGAGCCGCAGCTGGGCGCGTAACTCGGGCTCGTGCTCAAGGAGTTGTCGCGTCAGGCTCTCGGCCATGATCTCGAGCCGTGCCAGCGGGTCTTCGGGCGGATCTGCTCCAAGCAGCGACCCCATCTCGATCTCTGGATATGTAGCGGCTAGCAGTGCCCGACTGTTCGGGAAGTACCGATACGCTGTGGTGCGGCCAATGGACGCCTCGGCGGCGGCTTCCTCGAGAGCGGGGGTCACGCCCTTGGCAAGGAGCCGCCGGGCGGCTGCGACCAGGGCGTCTCTCGTACGGACCTTCTGATTGGTACGTCCTCTGCGTAGATACGGAACTTCCATATCCATTATGGTACCACATTCCTTTATGGACTTAGTAATTCCAATATGGTACAGTAGTACCATTAAAGGCTAAGTGGGCCTCTGGCGCACAAAAGGAGGAGGAAGGAATGAGCACTGCGGTGCCGATCATCCGCGGGGAGGGAGAGGGGGAGCGCCTCTGGTTCGCTGGCGGAGGGGTGATGACCATGAAGGCCACAGCAGAGGAGACCGACGGGGCGTTCGTTCTGTTAGAGGACCGGATGATGCAAGGCAAGACGACCCCGCTTCACAGCCACCCGAACCTGGACGAGACTTTGATCGTGCTCGAGGGGGAGATCCTGGTGTACGCTGAGGGGACCGAGCATCGGGTCGGCCCGCGTGGCGTTGCGGTGGCTCCACGTGGCGTTCCACATGCGTTTATGGTCACCTCAGAGAGCGCGCTAATTCTCGT
>DATDKT010000302.1:0-5763 GCA_036519775.1 Rubrobacteraceae bacterium | reverse complement strand
GTGGCATTGGAGCGGACAACCTTATCGGCACTGCCAGCGACACCTCGGTGGATCGCTTCTACGGGGGGAGTGGCGGGGATATCTTCCAGCCGAGGGACGTCCCGGCCGTCAAGGACATGGTGAGTTGCGGCCCCGGCACTGATACCGTCTACGCTGAGAAGGCTGACGTAGTGGGAGGCGACTGTGAGCAGGTGGAAGCCTGGTAAGGAAGGCCTGCTGAAAGCATCGAGGTTCTTGGCGAGAGGAGGAGTTCCGAGAACCCTCTACGCTCGAACTTCCGAGAATCTACCTTCTGAAGCTGTCCGAAAAGGGGTACGAGCAACGCTCTGGACGTGTAGGGAGGCAAAACTGGACCGAAAAGTAGCGTTTCGGTGCTCCTTAAGGCTACACAGCAGGCTCCTCCGACCCTTTTGGGACAGTTTCTCTACGCACTTGGGTGAATAGCCTTTGTTAGAGATGCGCTGGGCTTCGTTGTGTGGCATGCTCGGAAGCGTTAGTAGAAGGGAGGACACTGCAAAGGGCGGGTCTGGTGAAACTCCTCTATACAGCATCTCATGCTGCCCAGAGCGACATAATTACTAGTTGGACGGCCTTGCCGCTGACCGAGATTGACCAAACTCAAGTGGGCCGATGACTCAAGGCGCCAGCGTCCTGTTCAAGACCGGATGGATCTCGCTCGCGATCATCGGCGTCGCCATCCTCATCTTTGGCCTCATCGCCACTACGGTGCCCACATCGAGTGACCCGCCATACCTGCGAGCGATCGGCGTGGCGTCGATCGGGATGGGGATATTCGGCCTCCTGATCACCACGATTGCCTACAGACGCCGTGAACGGTGGGCTTGGTTCGCTTTATGGTATTACCCGGTGTTCTGGACCGCGCACCTCGTAGGCCGATTGCCGCCCGGCAAAGAGCACGTCCACCAGATCGTGTTCATCGTACTCTCGCTAGCGGGTTTGCTGCTCCCTGTGCGCGAATTCTTCCCGCGAAGTGGAGGACGGGCACCCACGACCTCATGAAGGGCGGGATTCGTCAGCCCCGCTGCGTTGTACGAGAGGGCTAGTCTGATGGGAAACAAACATGGGCGCAACTTCGCAGAAAGCACCTTCCAGGCGCTTCGGTGAATAGGGCTTTGTCCCCCTTGGGTAGCTATAACGTCAACGGAAAAGGAGGCCACGCAGATGAGCGAGCAAGCGTGCAAGATAAGGCACAAGGCCATGCCCGAGTGGGCCGAGGGGCTCTACTACAACAGCGGGCTCTTCAACGAGGTACTCGTCTACCACGACGAGGAGGCCATCTACTTCGAGCACAAGGGCAAGGAAAGCGGCGTGGTGCGCTTCACCTTCGAGATGATCGACGGCCTGAAGATAGTCGAGGATTGAGAAGAGGAATCCACAGACTCGCCTCAGTAGCACGAGTCTAACTTCCGAGACCTCTGATAAGGCATAGTTCGCATAGTCTGGGCTCCGGCGTGAAAGGGGGCATCGCTCCACCCCGATAGGCTCAAGAAACGCCCAAGAGGTCATCCGCGTCCTTTGAAGGCCGGAGAGCCACGGTCCGTTGGCCCTGAGAAACCGGGCAGGGTTATACTCACCCTGGGGGAGGGTTTCCGCAAGGAAGAGGAGAGTACCGTGAGCGACAATCGAAGCGTCGAGGAGATGGCCAACGAGGTCTTGATGCGCCAGGCGAAGGCCCGGGCGGAGCGGACCGGGGAGCCCATCGAAGAAGCGCTGGAGGCCGTTCTGAAGACCGAGGCAGGCGCGCAATTGAGGGAACTCAGGGACGTCCCCCACGACGAAGAAAGTGTAGAAGAGTGGCAGGTAGGCATGGCGCGGGAGCGGGCAGAGGAGCGGGCGAAAGATCTAGGCGATCATCTCGAGGAGCCCCCGGAGCACCCCACGCACGGCTGAGGAGCCGAGGTTCTTAAGAATCTATTCCCCGGCGACAAGTGAAGAGGGCGCTCCGAGCCGGCCCGATAGGGCCAGAACCGCCGGCGAGGTTGTCTTATTCTGATGGGCGTTACGTTTCTTATGTAAAGAGTTAGCGGGCTTGAGGTGTACATTGTTGAGGCCGCGCCTAACTAGTTTCGCCAGTCCAGGTCACTCCGATACTTTGGTCACTTCGAGAAACACCGGAAGCGAGGCGCGTGCATCTGCTCGCCCAACTGTTTCTCCCCTGAAGCTGTTAGATAGTCCCTGCGCAAAGACCCAGAGTGGGGAGGTCATCGATGTGAGACGAGCCGTGCGTTCGCAGCTAACGATCCTGCTGCTTCTCGGCCCGGTGGTGCTCCTAGCAGTTCCCGCCGTCCCCCAAGAGCAGACAGGGACACTCCTTTTCGTGGGTCCCGCCGCGGAGCCCCAGACTCTACTGTTGGAATAGAGTTTGCGCTGATCCTTCCTCGAAAGGTATGATGTCTTCACAAGGGAGGTGCTAAGGGTGAATTAGGAGACAAGAACAAGCTGCTACGGTACATAAGTACATCCAAGAGAAAAATGGCAGTTGAAATCCTAACGGAAAATTTAGGTAGAAAGGACTCAGGTGGAACAGCAAGGAGGGCCAGAGGAATTTGGACGGACTGAAGCGCTTATGGCGCTGGCCATCTTGTCGATATACGCTCCAGGGTTTCTGAGTGAAGTGAGAACCAACCTAGAGTCTACGCTATGGCGCTACGGGTTTGCTTTAAGTCCTGAGGAAATGCGCGAAGCAAGCGACTATTTCGCCGAAAGGGCGACACTCAGTGACCAAGACATCGTTGATGGCTTGAGAGAGCAGATCGAATCAGAGAGAGAGCAGATCGAATCAGAGGTTTTCTTCCGCTGGTTTCGCCCCTAAGTTGGGGGTCTACCAGGGATCAGCGATAATTGCATACCAATAAAGCGCTGATGCGTGAGCGGGTGCGGCGGGTTTTCGCATTCCTTGATGAATTAATCGGAACGCTTCCGGTACCCCCGAGCCACAAAGAGCTACTAGAAGTGCACTTAGGGGTCACCAGGGGGAACGTTGAGGCTTGGCCGGAGCTGTCAGCGGTCCACGTTCCGCTACTGGTGCATGCTGCAATTGCGGGCGATGAGAGACCGGCACTTCCGGTAGCCGCCGCTTGTACATTCCTGTACCTCGGTGCCGACCTACAAGACAGTATCCTCGATCACGAATTGCCGCCCTCTTGGCACGACCGCGACTCGGCAGAGGGTAATTTGGCAGTTACTGCACTTTTGGGCTCGCTCCCCCAGCTTTCTATCGCTCGTCTACAACAACAAGGGACGCCGCCAGCGAAGCTTTGGGCGTTGGTTCACCTCTTCGCAGATACCCTACTAACGATAATTGCTGGTCAGCATGAGGATATGCTCTTACCTAATCTGGAAAACGTATCGTTAGAGGACAGCCGGGCGATGGTGGAGCGCAAGAGCGGGTCGGCATATGCTTTGTTGGCGAGAGCGGGAGCCATCCTTGCGACTGAAGATAATTTCACTATCGAGTCATACACGACCTTCGGCTTGTGTTTCGGGATCGCTAAGCAGTTGATTAACGATGTGTGGGGTATCTGGGGCGAGAGTGCCAGCCAAGATCTCTTGAACGGGAAGCGTACGTTCCCGATAGTTCATGCCTTATCTACGCTGCGTAGAGAACAACGAGAGGAACTGCAGAGGCTACTTTCAGTCGCCCGTGAATCTGCAGAGCACCATGACGAGGTGCGGAAGCTGCTCGCAGCGGCCGGATCTGTACGCTATACGGCTCTGATAGTATGGCTTTATCAGCAGCAAGCTCGGAACCACCTAGCTGACGTCTCTCCTCACATAGCCGCTGGCCAAGAGCTTCAGATGCTGCTCGACTGGCCTTCACTACTTCACAAGCCCAAGGAAGCACAAGCTTCGGACTAGCAACTCTAAACTTGAGCTTGCGCTCCACTAAGAGCACGTTCCAACATACCTTGCGTATGTGGAACGAGATCGACTTGCTCGGCCAGCGTCCGAGCAGGGACCACGAGCGCCGTCAGAAAAGATATGTGGGCGCGAAATTACTATGGAAAACGCAGTTAGCGGGCGTCGCCTGGCGAGGTGATGAATCTCCGGCCCTCGCAATAGTACATTGCAGCAAGGCATACAAGGAGTATATGCTTTAGCCGTGAGTTCTAAGCCTGGTAGACTAGCTGAGCCCGCAGGTAGCCCCGATGCTCCAATGTCCCTCGCTCTGAGCGGACGCCTACTCTTCTTAGTGCGGGTAGGGTGGCTAGCAGTGGCCGTGCTCAGCATAGGGCTGTTTTTTGCCAGTGTGCCATCGCACTATGACTGGCTTATCAACTTTGCCGAGCCTGGCCTTAAGCCTACCACCATGCGCGCCAACCTGAAATCAGTTGGCGTCTCCGTTGACTTCTACGCTGTATACCTTATCTCGGTCTCTGCGGCTTCGGCGGTGATATGGGTCGCGGTTAGTGTAGTTATCTTCTGGCGCAGGTCCGACGACTGGATGGCCCTCTTTACATCCTTGACCCTCCTGACGTTTGCCGTTTTCTTTATGGATGCTGGTCCTATTACGTTGGCGGAACAGCATCCTGCTATGTGGCTACCGGTTCACCTATTAGCAATCTTTAGCTCGGTGTCATTCGCTCTATTCTTGTATCTGTTCCCTAACGGACGGTTTGTGCCACGCTGGACGCGCTGGGTACTCATCTTGTGGGCAGTGCACGAGATAGCCTACTATTTCTTTCCCCACTCCGTATTCAACACCGAGAAATCATTGCCACTGCTCGACTTTGTGATCATTTCAACCTTCTTGTGCGTTGGCATAGGTTCGCAACTTTACCGCTATCGACGTGTGTCGGATCCGGTACAACGCCAGCAAACCAAGTGGGTAGTCTTCGGCACGGCGACAAGTTTACTAATACTTATAGGGCTTCAGCTAATTCTCTATAGCTCTCCAACGTTGGCTCAGTTCGGCTCGCCGTACAGCTTTGTGCTCCAGGCGGGTAACTACTGTTCTATGCTCCTGATTCCCTTGTCGATCGGCGTGGCGATCGTACATGATCGATTGTGGGACATCGACATTGTCATCAACCGCACGCTGGTTTACGGTGCTCTCACGGCATCGTTGGTGCTAGTGTACCTCGGCGGGGTGGCAGCAACTCAGGCGATCTTCCACGCGCTCACTGGACAGGAGGAGCAGCCCCAACTCGCCATAGTGGCCTCCACCCTCGTGATCGCCGCGATGTTCACCCCCTTGAGGCGCCGCATCCAGTCTTTCATAGACCGGCGTTTCTACAGAAGGAAGTACGACGCTAGAAAGACGCTCGAAGCCTTCTCAGCCGAGCTCAGAGACGAAACCGACCTTGACGCCTTGAGCGAGGATCTCCTAGAGGCAGTGCGGGAGACGATGCAACCTACCCACGTCTCTTTATGGTTGCGTCCCGATCATCCCTTGAAGGACAAGAAGAAGCGAGCTGCTATCCGAGAGTCCGGGCACGCCGAGTGAGCCTTCGCTGCTCCATTCACCGAGTTGCTTTGAGGTCGACTTTTGCCATTTGCGAGCGAAAGGGATAGGTACGCTGTTTGTCCCAATGCCCCACAGGCGCTGATCGAGGAGCTTACCCCCTCCCGACCCCTCCCAAGAGAGACGTAGGGAGACAAGAGCGACCGGCAAGGATTACCAGAAAGTTGCGTTGTAGTTTGAGGTTGAGCCCCCGCCTCTTCGGGATGCGCCTCGAGGACGTCTTAACGCCTTGGCGGACGCTGGCCTCCACGTCCAGCTTCACGTTATGCTCGAACTCG
>DATDKT010000301.1:0-15604 GCA_036519775.1 Rubrobacteraceae bacterium | reverse complement strand
TGGCGCCGCCGGCCTTGGCCTCATTGGCCTTGGCGTCAGCCACGACCGCCGGCTCGTCCTGGGCGAGAGCGGGTGAAGCGGCCAGCATGGCCACCGCCAGCATCGCCGCCAGCATCATCAACTTCCTCATCTTGCTTACCTCCCTGTGTAATGGACGGTTAACTTTGGAGGCAGGCCTCTCTACTTTGAAGAGGGCCTGCCTCCTCCTAAAGCCTCGTCTCTAGCCGGAAGCAGACGCGGCCTGGTTGACCTCACTCGTGCACTCGGTCGAGTTCGTGGGGCTCACGTCAATCGTGGAGCCGCCCTCCTCGAACTCGAACTCGTCAGCCTCGGAGTCGTACTGGATTATGTCGATCAGGTTCTGGGTGTTTCCGGTGTTGCCGACACCCTGGATGTTCGCACACTGGTTGCTGTTGCTACCCTCGCCAGTGACCGAGAAGTCCTGGTTAATATCAGCGCTCTCGCCTTCCTGCTCTTCCTCCTGAGTTACCTGGGCTATGGCCGGTATAGCGGTCACGGCGAGCATCGCCAAAAGCGCCGCCAACAACATCAACTTCCTCATGTAGTTTCCCCTCCATGTACTCGTCTTCTTTTCGTACTCATTAGATCCCGGATCTACGCTACCTCCAGGTCGGGACACGATCTCCGCCAGGACCTAGCAGGACAGAGTAGAACGGCTCCTGGGCCGGGCTGGCAAAACCACCCCCCCTCCAGAACGTATCGCCCAGCTCTTCTTTTTACTGACTTGCGGATCGGGAGCCCCCCTCCTTATCCGTCCAGGATCTTCACGTAACTTAATATTACCCTATTCTTTATACATCCGAAACCCCTAAGCAAAAATTTTTACACTTCTATCCTACGCTGACCTACCGGCGCGGCGGGCCGGCTACACAGAGCAAGGTGGTCGGGAGAGCACCCACCGATCGCCTCCGCAAAGTCCTACAGCGATCGTGACAAATAACTCAATGTATCCGGTAGGAACGGTTGATGCGTTTCTGGTACAGGCGAAGAGTCCAAGGTGGTCAGGAGAGAGGAAGAAGGAGATGATCCAGGTAGTACTTGAGGTTTGCACCGGCCCCGCTAGTTTCAGGGTTACCGCCAGGGCTCGGAGCATACGGCGGTCGATCAGCCTCGCGGGGGTCAGGTACCCCGGCGGCGAGGTGAGGTTGGTCCTGCCGGTGGAGTCGGAGTCGTTCTTCGTCGGCGGCGTCCCGGGTGAAGCAGAGTCTGTCCCGCCCCAGGTCCCGGTGCGATTGGCTGGCTAATGGCCCCGGGCGGGGCGATAGTATAGATGTTTCTACAGTTCGAGGGCGCGGGTTTTCGGGGCGCCCTCTTCGTACTTGGCCGACTGCAGCGTCTTCCAGGAGAGCTGGAAGAGCGACTCGTCGGTAGGCTTTCTTGCGAGGTCCGGGTGCGCTTTAGCGATGGCTTCGCGGGCGGCTTCGGTGCAGGCTTCCAGGGCGGCGTTGATCTCGTAGGCCCGGGCGGCCTGGTACTTTACCCGCAAGACGTTTGGTGAGGTGTCGTCTACGGTGAAGGCGAGCTCGTATTCCTCCGTGCGGCTCTCGTACTCGCCGAGGCGCCTCGCGGTGCATGAGAGTTTAGGCATGGGGGCTACTCTAGCAGCCCTGACGCTGCTTTCACAGGCGAGGGATGAGGCCTTGCGGTATCTTTCTCATGACAGATACTTATGGATGGTGATCTATGACCGAGCGCGCGCAAGACGCCCCTGCAGGTACCATTCGGGTCGCCCACAGCCCGGACTCCGACGACGCGTTTATGTTCTACGCCCTCGCCAACGACAGGCTAAATACGGGAAATCTCCGTTTCGAGCACGAGCTCTCGGACATCGAGAGCCTCAACCGCCGGGCGCTCAAAGGAGAGCTGGAAGTCTCGGCGGTCTCCATTCACGCCTACGCCTACCTCACGGCCAGATATGCGCTTCTCGCCAGCGGCTCCTCGATGGGGGACAGGTACGGTCCGCGGCTCGTGGCGAGAGAGGCGTTTGCGCGCGAGGACCTCAAAGGGAAGAAGGTTGCGATTCCGGGGGAATGGACGACGGCCTTTCTGGCCCTGAAGCTCTACGAGCCCGAGGTAGAGCACGTCGTGGTTCCGTTCGACGAGATAATGGAGCACGTGGCGCGAGGCGGGGCGGACATGGGGCTCTTGATCCACGAGGGCCAGCTCACCCACGAGAGTGAGGGCTTCAGCCTGATTGAGGACCTCGGAGAGTGGTGGTACTCCGAAACGGGCCTGCCCCTGCCACTGGGCGGCAACGTCGTGAGGCGCGACCTCGGCGAGGAGACCATCCGTGAGGTGGCGCGCCTGATAAAGGCCAGCATCCAATACGCTCTCGACCACCGCGAGGAGGCCCTGGCTTACGCCCTGGACTACGCTCGCGACCTGCCGAGAGAACAGGCGGACAGGTTCGTCTCCATGTACGTGAACGAGTGGACCGTGGACTACGGCGAGACCGGCCGGGAGGCCGTGCGGGCGCTACTCTCACGCGGCCACGAGGCAGGCGTAATACCGCATAAGGTGGAGGTGGAGTTCGTAGGGTAGGTATGTTGTAGGGCGCGCCGCGGGAGTCTCCTTTGAGATAAACTGGCCAGAGGTTCGTGGAAAAGCTGTTCGAAACGGGCAGGAAAGCACCCGGCAAGGAGGCGCCCGGCAAGAAGACATCCGGGAGGCGCCTGGGCTGGGCCTTACGCTTTCTGCGGCTCCTCTTCAACCTCACCCTGATCCTCGTCGTCGGCGTGCTCGCCGTAGTCTCGGGCCTCTACGCCTACGTTCTCTACGTCTACGATGACCAGCTCGAGAGCCAGTACCCAGACCTCATACAGAACTCCTTCGTCTACGACGCTGGCGGCAACCGGGTGGGCGAGGTCAAGGCGGAGGAGAATCGCCGGACGATAGGTGAGGAGGACTTAGGCGAATACTTCCCGGAGGCGGTCATCGCCGTCGAGGATAGGCGGTTCTACGAACACTATGGCGCTGACTTCGCCGGGATCGGGCGGGCCGCGTGGGAGGACCTCAGGTCGCTGAACGTCACCCAGGGCGGCTCGACAATAACCGAGCAGCTAATGAAGAACCTGTACATCTCCGAGGAGCGACGCGGCAACATCTCGCCCTGGCGCAGGCTGGAGCAGGCCGCGCTCTCCTTCTCCTACGAGCGGGCTCACACGAAGGATGAGATCCTCACCGCCTACCTGAACACCGTATACTTTGGTGACGGCGCCTACGGGGCCGAAGAGGCCGCCGAGACCTACTTCGGTAAAAGCGCCGCCGACCTCAGCCTCGACGAGGCTGCGGCCCTAGCGGGCTTTCTGCATTCCCCCTCGACCTACCTTCCCCAGGAAGACGGGGAGGGCTCCAAGCTCGCGACCGAGCGGCGCAACGAGGTTCTCGCGATGATGTACGAGCAGTCCATGATCTCCTCGGAAGAGCTGGAGCAGGCCGGGGCTGTCATTCTTCAGTTCGCCCCCGACGCTGAGCCCGACGACTCGGCCTACGAGCCGTTCGTAGAGACGGCGCGCCGGGAGGCCGAGAGGGAGCTCGGATCCGAGGTCCTCGAACGCGGGGGACTAGATATCTACACTACCCTCGACCCCACCCTTCAGCTGGAGGCGGTGGACTCGATAGAGGAGACCCTAAACGAACCCGGCGACCCCTCCGGCGCTGTCGCGAGCGTCGAGCCTCAGAACGGAGCCATAAAGGCCCTGGCCGGCCAGAAAGACGACTTCAACTTGGCCCTGGATGCCCGCCGCCAGCCGGGGAGCTCCTTCAAGCCGTTCGTGCTCGCGACCGCGCTCAGGGAGTTCGTCTCGCCGGAGGTCACGTACTATCTGTCGCAGAACCTGGACTTCGACTACGGGGGGGAGAGGGTCCAGGTCCGCAACTACGACGGCGTACAGAGGGGCAGAATACCGCTCGACCGAGCCATGGCCGAGTCGGACAACACGGTCTTTGTACAGCTCGCCATGGACTTGGGGTTGGAGAACGTGGCGGAGATCTCCGCGGCCATGGGCGTCATCACCCCGGTAGACCCCTACCCCGCGACAGCAATCGGGGGCCTGGGGACGGGCGTGAGCGCGCTCGAGATGGCCTCCGCCTACGCGACCTTCGCCGCCAGCGGCATCCACCGGGAGCCCTACGCCGTAGAGCGGATAGAGCGTTCCGGCTTCGGCGAGAGCAAGTCCGTCTACGACCACAAGGTTGAAGGTAGTCGCGTCCTCTCTGGCAACCAAGCCGCTGCCGCCACGGAGGTCTTGAGGAGGGTCGTCCTGGGGGGCACGGCCAGTCTCTACCATAACCTCGACCGCGAGATAGGGCGTCCCTCCGCCGGCAAGACCGGCACGAGCGAGGAGTTCGCCGACGCCTGGTACATCGGCTACACGCCGAGGCTCTCGACCGCCGTCTGGGTCGGCTACCCGGAGGCCCGGACGCCCATGCTCGACGTGCACGGGGAGGACGTCGTAAACGGCGAGACATTGCCCATGGACATCTGGTCTGCGTACATGGCCGAGGCCACCACCGAAGACCCGGTCCTCGACTTCCCGCGTTCCGACCGGCGCGAGTTCGTCCCCCTCAGCCGGGGCTACGCGGTGAACCCCGCCGGCTCCTCCCCGTCCGCCAGGACACCCGTCTCCTCCGCCGATGAAGTACGCCGGCGATACGGATACGAGTCTGGACCCCCCCGGCAGTGATATAAAGCTCCACATGGACCTTGAAGGGCTCTACGGCGCATCCTTCGTAGACTGGGAGGCCGTCGCCGCCTCCTGGGCCAAGCGCACCGTCTCCAGCAGGCTTCTCCTCTTCGCCGCCCGCCGCTATCTCTCCGAGTACGCGGGCGAGGTGGATGCGAACCGCGTGGAGGTTATGGGACCCGTTCCGCTCGCGGAGGAAGTAAAAGCCGCCTTCGCCGCGCTCCCCGAGCTAGAGAGTCCGGCGGCAAGACCGTGGGGCGAGTTCGTCGACGCTGCTCTGGCTGCCGAGCTAGAGATGGTCCCCTACGGAGAACGCCCGATCCTCCTGGGCGAGTTGCGCGCGGGCCTTACTAAAGCCACCGAAGAGGCCGGCTCTAACTCCCTTCTTGGCCGTTGGTTCCTCGCTCGCCGCGACGCCTTGCCCGGTGAAGATCTCCCCGAGAACCCGGAGTACCTTCCCGTGTAGCGGTCCGCTTACTCGCGGCGGAGGACTAGAATAGAATCAACACCTAGGACGAACGTTAGGATCGAGGGGATTGGACTGTGGAAACGATACCCAGTGCGAGCTACAGCATGACGTTGAGGGTGGAGTTCCCGAACCGGGCGGGGTCTTTGGGCCGGGTCTTGACGGCCATCGGCGGCGCGGAGGGTATGATCGGGGCGGTGGATATCGTTCGGATGGGGCGCGAGTTGAGCACCCGGGACATAACGGTGAACGCCCGCGACTCCGAGCACGGACGACAGATAGTCGAGGCTGTAGAAGTCCTGCCGCAGACGCACGTGGTGAACATCTCCGACCGCACTTTTCTCATGCACCTCGGGGGGAAGGTCGAGGTGCGCTCGAAGATGCCTGTAAGGACGCGCGACGATCTCTCGATGGCCTACACCCCCGGCGTGGCGCGGGTCTGCCGCGCCATAGCCGAGGACCCGGAGCGGGCTTTTAACCTGACGATCAAGCGAAACACCGTCGCGGTCGTCTCGGACGGGACGGCCGTCTTGGGACTCGGGGATATAGGGCCCCGGGCGGCGATGCCGGTGATGGAGGGCAAGGCGATGCTCTTCAAGGAATTCGGGGGCGTGGATGCCTTCCCCGTTTGCCTGGACACCAAGGATACAGACGAGATCGTGGAGACCATCGTGCGCCTAGCGCCGGGGTTTGGTGGGATCAACCTGGAAGACATCTCGGCGCCAAGGTGTTTCGAGATCGAGGAGCGCCTCAAGGCGGAGCTCGACGTGCCCGTATTCCACGACGACCAGCACGGGACGGCGGTTGTGGTTTTGGCGGCCCTGATCAACTCGCTTAAGATAATCGGTAAGGAGATGAAGGACCTGAAGGTCGTTGTCAACGGGATCGGGGCCGCGGGTGTGGCGTGCGCGAAGATCCTGCTCGCCGCCGGGGTCAGGAACGTTGTCGGTTGCGACTCTAGCGGCATCGTCCACAACGGCCGCGATGGGTTGAACGCCTCCAAGAGGTGGTTCGCCGAGAACACGAACCCCGAGGGGAGGACCGGCGGTCTCGGCGAGGCCGTGATGGCCGCGGACCTCTTCCTGGGGCTCTCCGTGCCGGGGGTGCTCACCGCGGAGCACCTCGGCTCCATGGCTAAAGACCCTATAATCTTCGCGATGGCCAACCCCGTTCCGGAGATCATGCCCGAGCTCGCGCTTGGCAAGGCCCGAATCATGGCCACCGGCCGTAGCGACTACCCGAACCAGATCAACAACGTCCTCTGCTTCCCGGGCATCTTCCGGGGCGCCCTGGACGTCAGGGCCCGCGAGATCAACGAAGAGATGAAACTCGCCGCCGCCCGAGCGATTGCCGGCGTGGTCCCCGAAGAGAGCCTCTCCGGGGACTACATCATCCCAAGCGTCTTCGACGAGCGCGTCGCCCCCTCCGTCGCCGAGACGGTCGCGGAGGCGGCCGAAGAGAGTGGCATGGCCCGCCGCGCCAGCAAGCAGGAGCTGGAGACCGGGATCTCAGCGCCGTTGTTGTTTTAGCCGGTCAGCTTTTGGATAAAGGCTGGGCGCAGCATAAAATATGCGCGTGGAAGGTTTCCGACAGATCTTCGTGTGCGCCACGCCGGGGGAGGGCAGGTGCGGTGCCAAGGGCGGAGGGGAACTCTTCGAAGCTTTCCGCGAAGAGGTCGTACGGCTGGGTCTCTCACCGTCGGCCGTGCTGCGCAATGCCTGCACCCGCCGCCACGAGGAGGGACCGGTCGTCTTCGTCTTCCCGGACGACGTCTGGTATACCCGCGTCAAACCGGAGGACGCGCCCGATATCGTCGAGAAGCACCTCGTCTGCCAAATGCCGGTCGAGACTTGAGAAGCTACGAGCTTTCTTGCTGACGGCTGACGGTCGAGGGCTGACGGCTGAACTCAAACCCGACGCGCCCCAGCGTGCGCTCCATCGCCCAGTCGGCCCCAGTCAAGAGACGCCCGCGACGGCTCTTCATGTAGTACAGAAAGATGCTCCTGTACAGTCCCTGGGCGACGCGGCCTCTAAGCTTTACGCTCAGGGGATCCGCTACAGCGCTCTCAGGCCCAAGGCTGACCACGTAGCCCCGGTCGAAGAACTCAAAGGGCCGGCGCCTCTTCTCAGGGGCGCCCTGCAGCCTCCGTTCGATGTCGCGGGCGGCATAAGGGCCCTGCTGCACCGCGACGGATGCGGTAGGAGGTAGGGGACCGAGGCGTGAGTGCTCGTAGACGCCGCTGTCTCCTAGAATGTAGACCTCCGGGTAGTCGGGGAGCGTCAGGTGCTCGCTCACGCGAACCCGCCCCATATCGTCGTGCTCTCCAGGCAGCTCCTCGACGAGTGGGTTCGCCCGGATTCCCGTAGTCCATACGCGTGTCGCCGCCGGCAGCCACTCGCCGTGGACTTCGACGCCCTCCTCGTTAGCCGCAGTCACCGGCGCGTTCAGCCGGACCCTGACCCCGAGGCGGGCAAGCTCCTCCAGCGCCACCTCGTGGAAGTAAGGGTCGAGCCAGTCCATAAGCCGGTCCGTCGCTTCGAGGAGCATGACCCGCGGCTCCCCGACGGGGGCGCGGGGGACGCGTCTCTTTAAATAGCCGAAGAGACCGGCTACCTCGGCGGCTAACTCGACTCCCGTCGCCCCGCCGCCTACAACGGCGACCGTGAGCCCGCCTGCTGGAAGGCTCTCTCGGCGCACGGCCGCCTGCCAGGCTCCGTTCAGTGCGTTCCTCAGCCGGAGCGCGTCAGCGAGGCTCCAGAAGGTCTGGAAGCGATCTGAGAATCCTTTAGGGGGAGAGACGGCGACGCTGCCGGGTGCGAGGACGAGGTAGCGGTACCTTATGGCTCCGGAGGAGGTGAGAAGGGTGGTGTTCTCGAGGTCCAGCCCAGTCGCTTTGGCTCGCAGGAAACCATAGTGAGCTTTGCCGTCAGGTACTATTGGGGTGCGGATGCTATCGGGGTGAATGCGTCCGACGGCGACCTCGTGGATCAGGGGTATAAACTCGTGTTCCTCTTCACGGTCCACGAGGAGTATCTCGCCCGGCCTTCGTAGCGCGGGCGGCAGGTTCTGCAAGAACGAGCCCCCGGCGAACCCGGCGCCCACGACGACCATGCGAGCCCCGGTGGGGAAGACCTTTGCTTCGCTGAGTTGCTGCGTCACGCTGTCGTTTCTCCTGTCATTCGAGGGCGAGTATAGCCTTCGGACGCACTTCGGGACGCAAGAATACTTACAGATGCTTTACAAAACGACTCTGACTGTCGTAGACTCTATGCTACGGACCGGCTTAGGGGTTACCGGACCAGTAGAAATAGGGGATCTGTAGGGAACAACCGTCTCTTGGGGCTAGAAAGGGACTATATTGGCCAAGGAGGAGTTGGGCGTCGAGGAGATCATCCCGGGGCTCATAGTCAGGCACACCAACCGTCGGTTGGGGAAGCTCGAGATGCCCGAAGCGTGTGAGCGTTTGATCTCTGGCAAGATCTCGTTCTCGGAGTTCGTAGATCAGGTTGGCGAAGATTTTCGGGAGCTTTTGGACTTCATGATGGAATACGACCTGCATCCGGGACGTCCTGACGAGGTTCTCTATTGCGTGGACTGCTATGCCGATTTCTGCTGCCGTGACGCTCTGCGTGCCCAGTTGGGTAGGCTCTACCGTTTAGGCGGCGTCCTGCAAAGCCGCAAGGTTAGCTAGAGGGACGAACGGTACTGCTCCGGTCGTCACCCCCGTTTAGCGATAGAATCCTTCTAGCCGGATTGTCCGCGGCGTTACGCGCGGACGGCGAGATCGGCGGTTGCTGCTAGAGATGGAGAGCAGGGAGGAGCGAGCGTGAACGACGAGACGCAGAAAAGGGCGATCACGATCATGGCGAGCGGGATCGCTTACTTCTTGGCGAGCCGCTTCGCCGACAGGTTCCTCGACGAACCCGAAGAGCGTGGCGTCAGTGACGACGTCAAGGAGGCGTTCGTAAAGGCTGGCTTCTCGCTGGCGTCGACGGTCATAGCCTCCATAATCATCCGGCGGGTCGTGAGCAGCCGCTGGGGCCGCTAAAGACCGGGCGCCTCCGGTGAGCCGGAGCCTCTTTCAGCCGATGCGGTTCGCGCTCGCCCTCGGCCTGATCGCGGCCGGCGGGCTCTTGCTCTACGAGCTCGTCGGCGTCATCGAGGTCCTGGCCCTGGCGCTGATCATAGCCCTCATCCTGGACCCGGCGGTGAACCTCCTCGTGCGTCTGAGGTTCCCGCGCTTTGTGGCGCTGCTCGTAGTCCTAGCGTGCGTGCTCGTAGGGTTCGGGCTCCTGGGCTACATCGTCCTGCCGCTGCTCTCGGCGCAGGGCAGCGACTTTCTGGCCCAGGCTCCCGGTGTGGTCCAGAGCGTTCAGCAGTACGCCGCGGACCTGGCCGTGAGCCATCCGAGTTTGGGCTTTACCGGTAGTGGGGTCGCGAGCCTGAACCTCACCGACGCGATCCAAGAGGTTATACAGAGGGCCGGAGAACTCTATACTCTTACTACTCGCGGAGCCGGCTTTCTCTTGCAGGCCGTTGCGGCCGTGGTGATGGCGCTTTACATGGTCTCGAACCCGCGTCCTTTGGTGAACGGGGTGCTCGCGCTCTTCCCAGTGGAGAAGAGGGGAAGGGTCGAGGAGATACTGCAGCTCATCCGGGTGCGGGTCTCTGGTTGGATCATGGGCCAGATCGCGGCGATGGCCCTAGTTTTCGTCCTCACCTGGATAGGACTCGCGGCCCTGGGCGTCGAGTACGCTTTCACCTTCGCCGTCCTCACCGGCGCTTTGGAGATAGTGCCTTTCTTCGGACCGATCCTCGCCGCCGTGCCCCCGATCCTGGCCGCTTTCACCGATGCTCCGACGCTGGCTCTGGTCGTCGTGATCGTCTACGTGGCGATCCACCAGATAGAGGCTCACGTCATCTCGCCGATGGTCATGGCCCGCAGCGTGCGCCTCCACCCGGTCGTAGTGATCTTGGCCATCTTGGCCATGGGTGACCTTTTGGGGCTCGCGGGCGTCATCCTCGCCGTCCCAACCGCGGCGGTCGTGACCGTCCTGCTCGACGAGCTCTACGTCAAGTCTTCAGGCTTCGCTCCGTCACCAGGGCTGCCGAGTTGCCCGATCAGGGGGACGAAGATCAGGGCGGGCCCGAGGGCGGGCGCGAGGAGCCGAAAACGACCTCTCGTTCCTGAAGGCAAACTAAAAACCCGTTTCGTGTTCGGGTGAGCTGTTTGTATTATCATTGCGTACATGAGTGCAATTCTTATCGTGAGCCTGCTGCTTGTTGGCCTGTTGGTCGCGAGCTCGGCGGCGCTCTCGCGGACGACCCATGAGGTAGATAGTGCTCGCGACACCGAGTACCTGGAGCTCGAAGGGAACTGGATCCGGTACAGCGTCACAGGTGGAGGACCGCCGGTCTTGCTCGTGCACGGCTGGCTCTCTTCCTCCGGGATGTGGAGGCGGCTCGCGAGACGTCTAGCGCAGCGTTTCACCGTTTACACCCTGGACCTTACGGGCTTCGGTGACTCGGACAAGCCTATCTCGGGCTATGGCATCCGCTACGGTAGCCGTCTCTTGTACGCATTCTGTGCTCACTTCGGCCTCTCGCGGGTCGCCGTAATCGGACACGACGTCGGAGGAACGATGGCCATGAAGCTCGCCGCCGATCATCCCGACGTGGTGGGACGGCTGGTCCTCGTGGCCACACCTGCCGACGAAGACCAGGTAGACCTTCCGACCCTTCTCTGGTTGGCCACCCTGCCCGTCGTAGGACCTCTCTTCTATACGCTGGGGAGGTTCTTCCGACCCTTGCGCAGGCTCTGGATGCGCTCATTCGTCCTCGACGCGGAAGACCTCACCGACGAAGTGGTAGACGACGCGGGTAGATCCACTCCGGCAGCGGTCAGCAAGACCTTGAGCGTGATGCAGCGTGAGATCTCCCGCGGTAGGCTTGTCCGACAGGCCGGTATCGTAAAAGTCCCCGTCCTCATCATCGCTGGCGAGGAGGACAAGATCGTCGACCCCCGTGCTACGGACGACTGGACCCGGACCGTCCCAGCCGAGGTCGTCTTCCTGGGCGAGTGCGGGCATCTGCCAATGCTCGAGCGCGCCGGCGAGTTCGACGCCCAGGTCCTCGCCTTCCTGACCGGCGACTCCCGCTACCTCGACACCCGCGGCGAGCCCCAGGAGGAGATGGCCGGGGAAGACCTCGACGCTGCGGAAACACCCGAGAAACCGGGCCTCTCTGCGCGTCCCGCGCCCGGCGCCGCGGAACTCGAAAGCGCGGGACTCGACGATGACGCGGAGCCTGGTACCCCTTCGGACATCGTCCGTGAGCAGGATGACCGGTATCCGCCCCGCGGTGAAGAGGCTGAAGACTCCGAAGGCCGCCTCGGCGCCCCTGAAGAGACAGAGGGCGACAGCGAGGAAGGACGTCCCCGGAACCGGAATAAAGGCGACGCGGGTACTCCAATAATCGAGACACCGTCAAACCTGTTCGACTGGCCCGAGCTGAAAGAGCTCCAGCCTTGGGATCGTTCCGGCGAGACGGGAAGTCTCGATCGGAAGGAAAGCGCCGTGGACGCAGAGCCCGAAGCGTCGGAGCCCGAAGCCCCAGGGCCCGAAGCCTCGGAGGGCGAAACCCCGGACGACGACCGCCGTCCCTAATCTAAGTCCCACCTCGCCGGGCCGCTCGGTCTGGAAGCCACTCGACGTAGATACTAGACTGAGCACGTCGAAGCAGCGAACAGTGTTCGAGCAGAGCCGTCTGGCCGAGGGGGCAGGTAAAAGCTTAGTGAATAGAACTCTGATGATGGTCGCACTGGTTATGATCGGCCTCGTCGGTTTGTTCTTCGCGCTGCGCCCCGGTACGACCACCTCCGGCACCGCTACTCCCGCCGACGAGCCGCAAGAGCGTGCCTACGACGTCGCGATCGAGAACGGCGCCATGAGCCCCGTCGAGGTGAGCGTCGAAGAGGGGGACCAGGTGACGCTCCGGTTGACCTCGGGTAGCCCCTTGGAGGTCCATCTCCACGGCTACGATCTCGAAGAGGAGGTCTTGCCGGGCGAGGAGACCGTTCTCTCGTTCGAGGCGGAGATATCCGGGCGGTTCGAGATCGAAGACCACGAGACGGAGACCGCGCTGGGCGCGCTCCTCGTGCAGCCGCGCTAGAGGAGCGGCTGCGTGCGACGCGCCTTTGTCCTGACTCTCGCGGTACTCCTTCTCTTACCGCTCACTGCTTCCCCGACTTTCGCCCACGGGCTCGGGGTAAGCTATGACCTTCCGCTTCCGCTCTGGCTGTACCTCTACGGCGCGGGCGCGACGGTGCTGGTCTCTTTCGCGCCGATCAGCCTGCTCGGCGGCGGACGGCGGGCCGGAGGAGAGGCAGCGTACCGGTACCCTCGTTTCGACCTCCTGAGGATTGGACCGCTGCGAGTGGTGCTGACGAGCAAGGCGCTGCTGCTCGGGCTGCGGCTGCTCTCGGTCGGGCTCTTTTCTCTTGTCCTCCTCAGTGGCTTCTTCGGGCGGCAGGTACCGGCCTCGAACTTCGCTCCGACGTTTGTCTGGGTCGTCTGGTGGGTCGGCTTCGGCTTTTTCGTGGCGTTTGTGGGCAACCTCTGGCCGCTCGTGAACCCTTGGAAGGTCCTCTTCGAGTGGACCGAGGCGCTCGTCCGCCGGCTCAGGCTCGGGGACGGCCTCGAACTCCGTGAAACCTACCCGGCCGCTTTGGGCGTCTGGCCGGCGGTGGCGCTCTATGCCGTATTCGTCTGGGTGGAGAACGTCTTCTGGGGCTCACCGACGCCGCTCTACATAGCCGTTCTGGCCCTCAACTACTCGGTCCTTACCTGGGGCGGCATGACCGTCTACGGGAAGGAGGTGTGGCTGCGGCGGGGGGAGGTATTCTCGGTCTTCTTCGGCCTTCTGGCGAGGTTCGCGCCGACCGAGGCGCGGGTCGAGGACCGGAGGCTCTGCCGGGCTTGTTCTGACGGGTGCGGTGCTGCTCAGGGCGATTGCGTGAACTGCTACGAATGCTTCGACAAGGCCGCGCCGGAGGATCGCGAGCTAAACCTGCGTCCGTGGGCCGTCGGGCTGGCGCGTGCCGAGCCCGTGCCTCCGGGAGGTGTGTTCTTCGTGATCCTGGTGCTTGCGGGGGTCGCCTTCGACGGTCTTATGGAGACCCCTCTGTGGAGCGAGCTGCGGAGGGCCACCTCCATGCCCCCGACACTGGGACTGGTGCTGCTGCCGCCGCTCTTTTTTGCAGCATATCTAAGCTTCGTCAAGCTCAGCCAGCTCTTTGGCGGGGGGAAGGGGAGGCTCCGGTTGGCTTCTCTGGCCGACGTCTACGTTTACTCGCTCGTGCCCATCGCTATTGCTTATCAAGTCGCGCACTACTACACGCTCTTGCTCGTCCAGGGACAGGAGGTAGTCCACCACCTCTCGGATCCGTTCGGGTGGGGCTGGGACCTCTTCGGCACCGCTAGATACGAGGTGAACCCGGGCCTCGTGGGGGCGGCCTTCGTCTGGTACTCGCAGGTCGCCCTGATCGTGGTCGGTCACGTCCTCGCCGTTTACCTGGCGCACCTGGGCGCGCTACGCTTGTTCGGAGACCGCCGGAAGGCACTCCGGAGTCAGCTCCCCATGCTGGCGCTGATGGTTCTTTACACTATCTCCAGCCTCTGGATCCTCTCGCAGCCTATCATCGTCGAGGAGGAAGCGGTGCCTACGGAGAACGCCCAACCCGACCCGACCCTCCGCGAACCACCCATGCCGGATGTCGGATAGATCAAAGCTTTTTCCGCAGATACAGCCACTCGCGGATGCCGAGAAAGTAGCCGGTGAGGAGCGAGCGCTGCCGGGAGCTCTCTTCGTAGCCGTAGGCCTCGTAGAGCTTGAGGGCTGGGAGGTTGCCACCGCTGACGTGGAGGCCCACGGTCTCCTTGCCGGCCTCACGCACCACGGCCTCCGCCGCGTTTAGCAAGGCGCGAGCCATCCCTCGTTGGCGGTGCTCGTGGGTGACGACGAGGCGTTCGACGTAGGCTTCGGAGGAAGTGGCGGCGTAACGGGGGTAGGAGAGCAGGGTCGCAGCCCAACAGGCGCGTGCGAAGCCCAGGTTCCGTCGCAGAACCTTCCAGAGGCCCTGCGCGAGGGCGTCTTCGTCAGAGCCACCGGTGCGGATGCCGACGCTGGCGGCGATATCCGCCGGGCCGGAGGCTTCAAGCACCAGAGAGCGGACCCCGCCTAACGAGTGCTCCAGGCTCACCCACTTCTCCATGATCTTGACCGATCGGTCCATCCGGCGCCCGAAGACCGGGCGGAACTTGTCCACGAACCCTTCGACCACGAGACCGGCGATGGCTTCGTCATCCCGAGTCTCCGCCGGACGCACGACAAAATGGCTCTCCAACATCCAGCAATTGTAAGCCGTCAGCGCCCAGCTTTCAGCGGTCAGCAAAACAGTAAATTGCGCAGCCGTATATCGAGGACGACGCCTGAAATTAGCGCAACGATTCGTGGGCGATTAAAGGTTGAGTGGCACAAGACCTTTGCTGATAGCTTGTGGCTGAAAGCTGACGGCTTTTCAGCTGATAAGCCTCTTTCGCATAAAGTGGATCGGGAGGAGCGCCAGGACGCCCGTGAAGACCAGGACCCACACAACGTCCACTAGCATGCCTGGGGATGGCCCAGTGGCCAGAGACCGGCAGATGTTCACCGCGTGATACAGGGGGGTGAACCAGGCTATCTCAGGCACCGGGGAGGGGAAGTCCTTGATTGGGAAGAAGATGCCGGAGAAGAGGAACAGGGGCGTGACCACGAGCGTAAAATAATAGGAGTAGAGGTCTATACTCCCTATCAGGCTCGTGAACAGCGTCCCCATGACGCTAAACATGACGCCGATGATGAGCAAAACCGGCGGGATGAGCAGCGCCCAGGGGGAAGAGATCAAGAGCGCCTCTGGCGAGAGAACGAACCCCAAAACGGTGAGCACCCCCAGAAACGCCGTCCCGTAGAGCGCTGCTCGCGTCCCCGCCCACAGGTATTCTCCCGCGACGATGTCCTCGGCGTTTACCGGTGTGGACACGATGGCGTCGTAGATGCGTCCGATCTTCAAACGGATGAACGTGTTGAAGGTGCTCTCGAAGGAGGCTGCGAACATAGCGTTGCTCGCCAGGAGTCCCGGCGCTATGTACTGGGTGTAAGTGAGCCCGTCCATGCCACCCTCTCGGATGAACGCCCCGAGCCCCAAACCCAGAGCCGTCAGGTACAGGAGGGGCTCGAAGAGGTTCGGGAGCATGATGGTCTTCCAGTACTTGCGGAAGATGGTCGCGTTACGCTGCCAGACCCTGAACGCCCCGCGCGGAGAAGGAAGTCTCACGAGGCCCATTAGTCCACCAAACTCCGGCCCGTGAGCTTGAGGAAGACGTCCTCGAGGGT
>DATDKT010000300.1:0-14945 GCA_036519775.1 Rubrobacteraceae bacterium | reverse complement strand
AGACGCGGCGCTCTACCTCGCAGTTTTGCCGGTGCTCGGGGCTCTCGCGTTGGCCGTCCTGTTGGTGGGCGTGCTGCCGACTTTGTTGTGGCGGCGGTGGCGTTACGAGATACGGCCTCTGGAGGTGGATCTGCAGCGGGGGCTCGTGCGAGTTACGCGGACGCTGGTGCCGATGGCGCGGGTGCAGCACGTGGACACCCGACGCGGGCCTTTGCAGCGGCGCCTGGGACTCTCGACGGTGGTTTTCTACACTGCCGCCGGACCGAACGAGATCCCACAGCTTGCCAAAGACACGGCCGCCGAGGTGCGTGACCGGATCGCCGAGCTCACCCGAACGGCGGATGAACTCTAGCGCGGCTGAGGACTTCGGGGAGCGTCGTCTCCACCCGGTCGGGATGTTGCTGGCCGCACTTGGGACGATACGGCGTTGGATCGGGGCCGCTGCATTTCCGGGGATCGCTGCTCTAATCAACGGCCAGTTCGGTATGCGGACCCTGCTCCTCGTTCTCCTGATCGCGGTGATGATCTCCGCCTTCAGCGCGGTCTGGGGCGTGCTCTCCTGGCGGGCGACGACCTACCGGGTGTCGGGTGGGGCGTTCCATCTAAAGCGGGGTGTCTTGCAGAAGAGCGAGCGTTCGCTGCCGCTGGAGCGCATCCAGAGCGTGAACACGGTGCAGGGCATCGTGCAGCGCCTCTTCGGGGTGGTCGAGGTGCGGGTCGAGGCAGCGGGGGGCGGAGAGGAGCCGGAGATCTCACTCCCCGCCCTCTCCCGGAACGATGCTCGTATCCTCCGCGAGGAGCTGACCCGAACGCGGCGGGCGTCTGGGGAAGTCGGCGAGGTTCTCCAAGAGGAGCCTTCCCCGACCGTGCTCCGCAGACTCTCCGTTCGCAACCTGTTCGTTGCGGGGATGACGAGCGGTCAGATCGGGATAGCCGTCTCGGTCGTCGTCGGTGTTTCGCAGACGGTAGACCAGCTGTTGCCAAGAGATCTGGCGGAACGCTTCTCCGAGGCCCTGCTCCCTCGAACCGTCTCCGCGATCCTCCTGCTCGTCCTCGCTTTCGTCCTGTTTGCCTGGATGCTCGCCATTCTGGGGACCGTGCTCGCCCACGCGGGCTTCACTCTTTCACGCTCGGCTGACGGGAAGTACCTCCACATAAAGCGCGGTCTCCTCAGCCGTTACGAGACGACAGTGCCGCTCGCCCGCATCCAGGCCGTAAAGGTAGTCGAGGGCGTCTTGCGCCAGCCTTTTGGCCTCGCAGCCGTGCGTGTAGAGAGCGCGGGCTTCGCCGAGGAGAGAGGCGTCTCGACCATCCTCTTCCCGCTCTTGCCTCGCAAGGAGGCTGAGGAGTTTGTGCGGGCCGCTGCTCCCAGTTTCGCCGCCCCACTCGAAGACCTGGAACCCCTGCCGGCTTGCGCGCGGCGACGCTACGCCTTCCGGGCGGCGTTGCCGGTGCTGTTGGTCTCCGCGCCGGTGGTCATCTTTTTCTTCCCCTGGGGCCTTTCGGTTCTGCTCTTCGCGCTACCGGCCGCTCTCTACGGCCTCTTGCGCCACTGGGCGGCGGGTAATAGCTTCGACGGTGACCGGCTCGTCCTCCGGTTCCGGCGCCTGGCGCGCACTACGGTCGTCGCTTCGCGAAGCAGGCTACAGTCCCGCGGTTACTCTGTCTCCCCGTTCCAGCGACGTCTGGGGCTTGCTACCCTCAAGGTCGAGGTCGCTTCCGGCTCTGGCGGGGCGGCATTCCGGCTCGCGGATATGGAAGCGGTTTCGGTCGTAGATTTAGCTGAGCGGCTGGGGCCGGAAGTCGTGACGGTGGAGGTCTGAGGAGCTACGCTTCGCTAACGGCGTCTGGCACGTCCTCGGGCTCCTCGATCCAGCCGCGCGTGAGGTAGAGCCAGAAGGCCAGTCCTGCGTAGGACCCATAGCTGGAGAAGCGTTCTACTATCTCCGCGTCGGTGGCAGATCGCCCGATGAGCCGCGCGTACTTCGGGCGTGTCCAGGAGTCGAGGATGAGCCGAGAGTACCGGCCGAGCATCATCATGACGTGGGATGCGGCGTACGGCCCTATACCTGGCAATGCCAGCAGCCTCTTCTCCAGTTCGTCATCAGGGAGCTCCTCACGGGGCGCGTCGAGCGCTTCGAGATCTACCGAACCCTCCGCGACCGAACGAGCCAGGGCCAGCATGTACCTGCCACGGTATCCGGCGCGTACCACGTCCTTGTAGAATTCTTCTCCGGCCTCGGCCATCGCCCGGACGGTTGGGAAGGCTCGTCCTGTGGGACCGGCCTCGGGTGCGCCGGGGGCTTTCTCGCCGAGATGTTCAACTAGGGCGCTTACCATCCTGGTGGTGGCCGACCACGCGCAGTTGGTGGTGCAGATGGTCTTTATCACCTCCTCGAAGACGGTGGCGCTCCGGATCATGCGCCCCGCGCCCCTCGTTGCCCACGCCAGCTCCGGATCTCCCGCGGCCCGCTCGTAGAAGCCGGAGAGGTCCTCATCCAGCCGGAGAACCTGTCTTACCGCGGCCATGAGCTCAACTTCTTCGGACCCCAGCGATATGCCGACGGCTTCCACGATTCCATAGCCTGGCCTGCCCTGGGAGATCCAGACGGTCCGTGGCGTGCTTCCGTTCAGAGGGAGGGTTGCTTCGAGGAGAGGCGCCTGTGTGTCGGGCCGCATCGGCGGGAGGGCGGCGAGGCCGTGGGAGTGGAACGTGCGGGCGAGGTCTACCGGTTCGCCCGCGGGGCCTACGAGGGTGAACTTGGCGGACCAGGTGTTTTCCGGGGCTCTCTTTGGCGTCTCCACTAAGGCTTCTGCTCTACAGCCCGGAGATGGCGTTGTTCAGCGCTTCCGCCGGTACCACGGGGTCTTGCTCCACGCGCCGGACGGTGCTCTTGTCGTCTTCATCTTCCTCGATCATCCACAGCTCGTCCAGCAGGGCGGACTCCTGTACGTCGCCGACGTGGGAGATGATGAAGATCTGACCGAACGATCGCTTCAGACGCTCCAGGGCGAGCAGCACGTTGTTGCGCCGCTCGGCGTCCAGGCTACCGAAGACCTCGTCCAGGACGAGGAACCCGAGCGCCTCCGAGCCACGGGCGGCGATGATTTTGGAGAGCGCGATCCTGGCCGACAAACTCGCCACGTCGGCCTCGCCGCCTGAGAACCGCTCGATGGCGTACGAATCGTCGAAGCGGTCGAGGAGCCTCACCCGGTAGTTCTCGTCGAACTCCATCCTCTCGTAGCGCCCATCCGTCAGCTCGCGCACCAGGTTCGAGGCCTCTACCTCCAGCATAGGCCGTACCCTTGCCGTGAGGCCGCGGAAGAACTCGGTGAAGAGCTTATCCATCTCGTCCATCCGCGCCGCCCCGGCTGCTCGCTCGTTGGCGAGCTTCCGGTCGGCTTCGAACCGCTTCAGGTCCGTGTTTACGCGCTCGATGCGGTGGTCGGCGTCTCTCCACTCGCCGCCGGTGTGCTCTTGCGCGTCGCGCAACCGGGAGGCCTTCTCCTCCGCGACCGTTACGCGCTCCCCGGCGGCGTCGTACTCTTCCTCGTCGAAGCCGAGAGCCGAGATCTCGGTCTTTAGCCTCTCCGCCTCCTCGCTCGCCTTACGAGCCTTGCGCCGGGCCTCCCCCAGCGCGCGCTCGACCTCCGAGCGGGTGCCGATTCGCCGCTCCAGCTCCTCCGTCCGGCCCTGCACGCGCTCCAGGCGCGTTTTCTCCTCCCGTCGCTCGCGGTGAAGGTCCGGATCATAGGAGACGCCGGCGAGGCTCTCCAGCTCGGGGACCAGCTCCTCGGCCCGTTCGCACAACCCGGAGTGCTCGCGCACCAGGCTCCGCACGCCGGGCAGGGTGTCGCGCAGGCCTCGCAGGTAGGTGCACCGGGTCTGAGCGTCTTCCAGGTCTGTCTCGGTGGGAGCGTAAGATCCGTCTAGTCGCGCCGCGAGATCCCGCTGGCGCTCGACGACCTGCTTCAGGACCTCCCGCCGGTCGGTGGTGGCGCTCTCGGCCCGGACTAGCGCCTCGCGCAGCTCGCGCCAGCGGTGGAGACGCGTCGCAACCTTCTGTAGTTTCTCCTCCGCAGCGTCGGCGTCGGCGACGTGCTTGTCGGCTTCCTCCGTCGCCTTTGCCGCGAGTCGCCGGAGGGCTGCGGCCTGGCGGTTCAGCGTATCCACTATCTCGTCGAACTCGCCGCTCTCGAACTCGCGGTGGCAGGTGGGGCAGTGTTCCTCGGCGCCGCTCTCGATTGCCTCCCGTGCCCGGTCCACGTTCTTAGCCTCGCGCTCGTTGGCGGAGGCCGCGCCCCGCCGGGCCGCCGCTAGCTCGCGCAGCTTCTCTTCCTCTTCGCGCAGCTCGCGCTCCCGTGCCTCCAGGTCCTCGCTTGCCGAGAGGGTCTCCAGCTCCTCCGAGAGACGCTCGCACTCTCGCTGGGCCTCCACGCACCGCTCGCGGGCCTCCCACACCTCATCCTCGCCGCGCCGGTGCTCGGCGTGCGCAGCCTCGATCTCTCTAAGCTCGCGCAAATGCCCCTCGGCCTGTTCCAGCTCCTCTTCTGCCCTCTCCAGCGCCGCCATCGTCTCCGAGAGAAGCTCAGCACCGTCCAGATCGAAGAGCCCGTCCCAGCCCGGCAACGGGCTACCCATCCCGTCGAGCTCCTCCAGTGTGTTGGAGACCTCGGACTCGATGTCCGCCACGCGCTTCTGGGTGGCGCGCAACTCCTTACGGTCCCGGTCGCGCTGCTCGACGCGCCGCCGGTCCTCCTCCAGGCGCTCCAGCTTCGCTTCGAGCTCCGGCAGCCGGGCTACCTGGGGCTTTAGCTTCTTCAGCTCCTCCTCGGCAAAGGAGATCTCGGCCAGGTCTCGCTCGGACTCCTCGATCCGGTCGCCGGCGCGGCGACGTTCGGCCTCGGCCTCCTGCAAGGTGTTCGCAAGCTTCGTATGCTTGCGGTGGGCGGCGTCCAAAGCACTGCGGGCCTGACGGGCGATATCCAACTCCGCCTGCGCGGCCTCGTACTCGCCGGAGATGCGCTGCAGCTCCTCCTCCAGACGCTTTAGCTCCGCCTGAAACTCTTCGAGCTGCTGCTTCAAGGAGTCCTCGTCTGCTTCGGCGAGGCGGGATTCTATTAGGCGGGCCTCGGTACGGAGGTCGTTGCGGTCGTCGCGCAGGAGCTTCTGGGCGTCCTCAACGCGACTGATGCCGAGCATCTTCGAGATCTTGCGGACCCGTCCAATGCCGTCGTCCTGGGCGAAGAACTTGAGCTCCTTCTGCTTCGCGTAGAACGTCGCCTCGAACGCCGTCCGGTCCATCTGCAGCAGGTGCTCCTCGACCCACCGCGTAACGTCGGTCGTGCCGGTGACGATAGCCTTCCCCGAGGAGTCCAGCGCCTCCGCCGTCGTGCTGTTGCTCTTGAGCCCGCGCTGTACTGTGTAGGAGTCTCCTCCGACCGCGAGCGTGACCTCCACGACCGTCGGGTCCTTCGCCGAGCCGCCGCTCCAGGGGATCAACTCGTTCTGGAACCGCGGACCGCCGCCCCTCGACCCGAAGAACGCCCACAAGATGCTCTCGAAGAGCGTGGACTTCCCCGAGCCGTTCCTCCCGACGACCCCGATGGCCCCTTCCGGCGGCAGCAGCTCCACCGGCTCCCGGAGCTGCTTGTAGTTCTCTATGTAGAGCCGCTCCAGGTTCACGCAGCACCTTCCTCGCTGGCCGACCGTGCGAGATAGCCACGCCCCTTCTCCAGGAACTCCGCGGCGAACTTCTCTTCCAACTCGCCACGCTCCCGCCGCGCCTTCACGAACTCCGTGAACTCTTCCTCCAACGGCCCGAAGACCGCCGAGACCGGGCCGCTCTCCCGCTCCTCTGGCAGCTCCTCGGCGTGGACCTCCAGGCTGAAGTTCAGGCAGCGGCGTTGCAGGTCGCGCAAGAGGGCGCGGTCCACGCCGCTGGCTACCCCGCGCCGCAGGTCGTAGACCCGCAGGCGCACGATCGCGCCGTCGAGGTCCACTCCCTCCGTACGCTCCCGGACGGCCTCGGTAAGCTCCGAGGAGTCCATGTGGTGGGCGGAGATCTTCGGCAGGTCCAGCATCGGCCGTGCGTCTATCTCGACGTGCTCGACGCTCCTGAGCCCGCCGTTCTCGAACTCGACGATGGCGAGCCCCGGCTTCGAGTTTACCTCTCCGAAGCCGAAGCGCTCCGTGGCCCCGGCGTAGAAGGCGTTCGGCTTGTGTTCGTGAAACTCGTGGTAATGGCCGAGGGCGACGTAGTCGAAGCCGCCCTCGATCATGTTCGATTGTAGGTTCGCCTCACCCATCTCATGCTGCTTCGCCTCCAGCCCCGGCACCATCCCGTGCGTCACGAGAATGTTCACGTCTGCGCCCCGCTCCGGAGTAACGGCCCCGGTCCCGAAGACCGCCCCGTGCGGTACCAGCGTAACGCCCACGCCAACGTCGCCGACCTCGACCAGCTCGTAGTCCAGGTCGAAGCCGTGCGCGGAGATAGCGTTGACCAGGTTCGCGTACTCTAGGGCGGCATAGGTCGTCCGAAGTCGTGGCGTCTCGTGGTTGCCGGCGGCGACGAGGTAGGGGATGCCGGCGTGCATCGTGATGCGGGCCGTCTGCTTCAGGAAACCGATGATCACGTGCGTTGCTGGACGCACTGAGTCGAAGACGTCGCCCGAGTGGATCACGAGGTCCACATCCCGCTCCAAGCTGGCGTCCACTGCCCTCCTGTACGCCTCCTGCACGTCCACCTCCCGCTGATTGCGGTTGGTCTCCGGGCAGAGCTTCGCATACCGGGTATACCCCAAGTGCGTATCTGAGATGTGGGCTATGCGGACTATATTCCTGAAATCCTTTCTTTATCAAAGCCTACGCTATTTTAGCTGGAGCACTGCGTAGTTCACGCCTTAGAACCAGATGGTTTATTGTCAGCACGACCGTCGATCAGGACTATATCTATACTCTTCTTTAAGCCGAGTTGTCGCAAAATGCCCGTCTTTGCCTTCGAGTTAATCCCTCATCCGGTCCAGACCGGAGAGTATGTGCGAGGTCTCGCGCCTCCTGGAGGGGCGGTTGCCACGGCTGAGGTTCCAGCGAAAGTTCTTGTAGGGGTCGGCGGCGCCGTGGCCGGTGCGGTGGGCAGCCTGCACGGCGTCCAGAGCCTCGAAGACCTGCTCCTCCGGGACGCCCTCTATGTCACCGCGGATGGCGGTGATAGCCGGTGGCTTGCCGGTCTTTATGAGGCCGCGCATGATGGCAAGGACGGAGGTCGCGGCGTCCTGGCGGTGCTCGCCGAAGATGTCCGTGCCCTGCTTGCCCATGAGGACCATCGGGCGCGGAAAGGTACCGAAGACGGGGACGGCGTAGTGAGCGTGGCGCAGGAGGAGGCGGCCTTTTTCGAGTTGCAGTAGCTCCTCGCGGGTGGTGGAGGAGAAGGATCGGTAGCTGGAATTAGTTAGCTCCTCGTCACCGATACGTCCGTAGAGGCTCGTGGCGGCGTTGCCGACTACCTCGTCGTCCACCTTGCTGCGGAACTGCTGTGCCCCGAAGAGCGTGAGGTTCAGGTGGCGTCCGCGAGCGGAGATGTCTACTAGTGTGTCCTTGAGGGAGGAGGTACGAGACCCGGAGGGGGCGTACTTGTTTAGCTCGTCTATAAAGATGATGAGCTTGTCGACGCCGAGGCGGCCCTGCTCGGCCATCTCCCACACGCTGTTTATGACCTTCGTGACGACGAGGTCCTGGGGCACGCCGGAGAGGTGCGAGATGTCTACGACGCGCATCTCCCGGTCCTCGAAGGGGCCGTCCACCTCCGGCGAGCCGTCGTACTCGACCCTGCCGTGCACGAGGAGTCCGGCGCACTTGCTCGGAAGTATGCCGAAGCGGTTGCGAACCTTGGCAACCGTCGCCTGGTGGTGGCCGTTCCAGTAGGAGCTCTCGGTCTCCTCGAAGTACGCAAAGGCCTCGTCTACCTCCGCGTGAAAGGCGTTCATGGTCCGCACCTGCCGGTCCCGTAGGTACTCGACGAAGCCCTTGAATTTGTCGTCCATGTCCGCCGGATCGAAGATGCGCCCCGCGTGCGGCAGCACGTCTTCGAGGTCCCACACGATGGGATAGACACAAGAGTCTTCCCCGCGAGCGTGGCGCAGGGTGTTGAGCTCCTTCGCCCGCAGGTCAGACGCGTGAACCTTCCGCTCGCCCCGGTCCTTGCCGAAGGAGAGTGGCGCGAAGATGCGGAGGTTCTCAAATGGTTGAATCTCTAGCCCGAGCGAGGCGTACATCTCGCGGTCCTCGCGCGGCAGGCCTCTTTGACCAGCCTTCTCGTAACGCTCGGCAAGCTCGGTATCGTCCTCTCTGTCCACCTCGACCGGCTTGTCTAGGAAGAGGAGGTCCGCGCCCTTCACGTTGAACATCAGAGCGGCGACCTTCTTGTCCTTTACGGTCTGGAAGGTGCTCGCGATTGTGAAGAGAGCATGGCTCGTCTTGGTGGAGAGGCCGCTCATGCCGGTGATGTTGAGGTGGCCGGCCTCGGGACCAAGCAGGTAGTCGCCGTCAACGTAGAGCGGGGTGCGCTGTGGACTCCCGTTCTTTTCGTTGCCGTTCTCGTGCAGGAGCATGGGGATGCGGTGGCCGGCGAAGTCTTCGGTGCCGAGCGCGTACTCGATGGCGGCGCTCGTGGCGAAGAAGACGGGGCCGGTGCGGACGGGACGCTTGCTCTTCTTACGCTCGTCGCGGTGTTTCGTGGCGAGGACGCGGGCGCGGAAGACCAGGATCTCGACGCGCTCGCTCAGGGCTTCCAGCGCCGGGTCGCCGTCGTAGGCGTAGAAGTCGTCGAGAAAGGACTGAAGGTCGGAGTAGCGGCGCGGGTCGTCGAGGACGGCGATGGCGGTCGCGTCTTCGGCCTCGGCGGCGACGATGTGACCGATGTCCAGGTTCTGGGCTGTGTCGGTCTCCGCGGTCCAGAAGTAGAACTCGTGGGCGGTGGCGGGGTTGTCCTCGCTGGTTACGACGCGGCCGATGGGGCCGGAGTCGATGTCCAGGTAGTCTGGGTGTAGCATCTAGTTCCTCCCGTTCGATGCCAGTTGACGCTCCAGCCGCGTGTAGGCCCGCTCGGAGCCCTGCACGAGGGGTTTTAGGATCTTCTCGATGTAGTGGATCGGGTAGACCATCGCCGGCCACCTGGGATCCGGCTTCGCCAGCGGCGCCCGCTCGGCGAGAATCCAACGCGAGATCTCATCCACTATGTCCGGCTCCATGTCGCGCGGTGCTTCGACGCGCATGAGCGAACCGAGGGCGTCCGCTCCTCTTTGCGGTGGCCACATTCTCAGGTACCAGGAGGTGCGCCGCTCGCTCGGGTCGCGGCGTAGCTGCCAATCCGGGACGAAGCTGGTCGTTCGCATCCCCGGCTCCAGGTCCAGCAGCATCCCGACGTCTTTGCCCACGAACTCCGGACGCGCCACGCTCTTTACGAGGCCGATGGCCCGCCGGTTCGACTCTCTGATGTCTTTGAGCTGCCCGTCCACCGCGATCCAGGCGTCGGAGTCTTCCAGGGTCCGGTTGTCCAGCTCCCAACGGCGCATCATCCCTCCCTCCAGCCGCTCCCGCAGTGCCCGGACCCGCACACGAGCTCTCTCCCTCATCCCGACGTAGTCGGAGGGGTCTGCCTCTGCCATATACTCCGCGGAGTCGAGGACCAGGTGCGGGTAGGAGGGGACCTCGTCCGGACCGAGTTCCGAGAATCCCGCCTTGAGCAGTAGTTCCCAGAACGCTTCGACCCTCGCGTCTCCGGCGCTGCGGGGCAGGATCACAGCCTGCACCACGGTCGGGGGGCTCTCTATGGGCATGCGTGAGAACCGGCGGTCGCAGCGGTTGACGATCGCGGCGGCTACGGTCGCGACGATAACGGGGGCCATCTCTACGCGTCCTAGCTCACGCGAGCTCTGCACGCCGTCGAGGAAATAGCACAACCGAGATGTGCCGTCGTGGTTACCGAGATCCCGCGGCCCCGGCGGCTCCTCCAGGTGATGCGGTCGTCCCGTGGGGACCGGCTCTTCTTCCTCCACGGAGTGGCGGGAGAACTGTTGGGCCTCCATGTCGCAAGACCCCGCCCCGGCGGTTACATAAATGCCTCTGCGCTCGGCACCGCTCAAGGCATCACTTATCTTTGCTACGAAATCCTTCGACGTGCTTCCCGCTAGCATTTGACGCAGTATACGCAGGATTTTTCAGTAAGACTATGCGTAAAAGCTATGCCTCGTCTTCAGGTTCAGGTACGGGTAGCTCGAACTGCTTCTCCGCGAGACCCACCGCCCAACGGAGGCTCCGGCGCTCCTCGGGGGTCCCGGAGTAGGCGTCGCGGGCCATCTTGAGGATCTTCTTCGCCTCGGCCCGCTGCTCGGGGGCGTTGGGAATCTCCTTGGAGAAGGCGTAGGTGAGGTCCTCGTCCCCAGCGTGGTAGAAGTGCATGTACAGTGTCTTCTGACGGCCGAGGCCGCTCAAGGTCGTGTCGCCACTGACCTGGGCGACGTTGAGGAGGGTAGCACCGTTCAGGGGTTCGCCGCTCCCAGGATAGATGGAGAAAGCGAGGCGGACGACGGGGCCGTAGTGGGTTTTATAGAACTCCAGGCGGCGCACTATCCTAGACGGGCCGCGGACGGCTTCTATCTCCTCTCTCTTCCCGGTGACTACGAGGTGACCCTGCGGAGGGCGCATAGACCCGCGTTCTCCTACGGAGATTATGCGCGCCTGAACGCCCCGCTCGGCGACGGCCGCCGCCAGGCTTTGCCGGACGCGCTCCGGGAGCTCGAGTCCTTTATGGGCGCTCTCCATCACGCGGCAAACCTCTCGAAGAAGCGGGTGAAGTAGGAGATCGACTCGAAGTAGTCGTCGAGCCGGGCCGACTCGTTGGGGGCGTGGATGCGACTCTCGGGATTTACTATGGCCCCGGTCATAACGGTAGGTATGCCGAGCTCGGTGGCAATTAGCGAGGTCGGCCCGCTCCCCCCGATGGTCGGGTAGACGACCGCTTCTTTCGCGCCGGTATCCTTCCACGTCTCGACGGCCGCGCGGACCACCGGCGAATTCAGCGGGGTCTTCGCCGCCTCGACCCCATGCAGGTCTACGACCTCTATATCGGAGAAACCGCGCCGGTAGAGGTGCTCGCGCAGCAGCTCCAATACCGCTCCCGGGCTCTGTCCGGCGACGAGCCGAAAGTCCATCTTTACGAACGCTTCGGACGGAACTATAGTCTTCGCGCCAGGATCCGTGTAGCCGGACTGTATGCCGGCGATGTTCGCCGTGGGCCGGAGGAGGTACTCCTTGAGGGCCTCTTTGCCGGTGAGGCCGCGGTCCAAGTGGGTTATGCCCCAGGACTTCTGTAGGGCGGCTTGGTCGAAGGCGATCTCTTCTATCGCTTCGAGGTCGTCTTTGGAGGGGGCTTCTACCAGCTCGTCGAGGCCATGCAGCGTTATCTCCCCGTTTTCGTCCTTTATGGTGCGTAGCGCCTGCACGAGCCGCCAGGCCGGGTTCGGCGCGAGCCCGCCGTACATGCTGTGCAGGTCGTGCGAGGCGCCCTTCGCACGCAGCTCGACGTAGAGGAGACCTTTGGTGCCGCAGAAGATCATGGGCCGCCCTGACTCGTCCTTCATCGAGCCTTCCCAGAGGCAGGCGTCGGCGGCCAGAAGCTCCTCGTTCCGGCGGACGAAGGCGGGCAGGTTGGGACTCCCGACCTCTTCCTCGCCTTCGATGAGGAACTTCAGCTTGAAGGGCAGGGGGCCGCACTCCTCTTGGTAAACCCTCAAAGCCTGTATGCGGGCCATCACGTCACCCTTGTCGTCGGCCACGCCGCGGGCGAAAAGGACGCCGTCTCTCACCTCAGGCTCGAACGGGTCGCTCTCCCACAGCTCCAGGGGCTCGGGCGGCTGCACGTCGTAGTGACCGTAGGAGAGGAGCGTCCTGTCGCCGTCTCCGGCTCCGCCCATCTCCGCGAAGATGACCGGATGTCCCTCCGTCTCCATGAGCTGCGCCTCGGCCCCGGCCTCTTCGAGTTTGGCCCGAACCCACTCGGCACACCCGCGGAAGCTCCCTTCGTCGCCTCCTTGCGCCGAGACCGACGGCATTCGCAGGAACTCCTCGAGCTCCTCCAAAAGGTAGTCCTTCGAGTCCTCGACGCGCCTGTCTATGCTCATGCTTCTCATCCTCCGTCCGGCTTTCCGAGAGGTTAGCATTTAAGACCGGCCGTGTTGCGTCGGGCGTGGTTTGGTACGTCCCGTGCTGTTATATTTGTGTCAGGAGTGCCTGTGGATAGGAGACCGGATCACGATTTAGAGCCTCGCCGCGGGCAAAGCCCCCGCGGTCGATCCGACGACGACTTTTTCGGGATGGAGGCGGAGAGGATGAGCCCAAAGGCGCAGGTCACGACCTCGCTCGCGGTCATCGTACCGGTGGCTTTGGCGGGAGTCTTCCTCTTTGCGTTCACGAATGTCTGGTGGATCTGGTTCACCTTCTTCTGGGTGGTATTCCCAGCCTTCGGGCTCCTGGTTAAGGGTATCGCGGGTCTCTCCGAGAGCTCGACGGAGCTTCCGGAGGCGATGAACAGCAGGGAGCGGGAGCTTCTGGAGGCGTTGCGGCGGGAGGGGGAGCTAACACCGGCCCGAGCAGCGATGGAGACCTCGCTGACGGTGGCGGAGGCGGACGGAATGCTCAAAGAGCTTGCCGAGGGCGGGCATCTGGAGGTGCGGGTTCGGGGCGGGGGGATCTTCTATGCTCTCTGGGAGCCCGGTGCCGGAGAAGCCGGACGGGAGCTCGAGTAAAGGCGTCAGGGAGTTATGCTCGGGGGCGTGCGTGGTATTATTTTCATCCCGAGGATAGGCGGATAGGTAGGCGGGCGAAGGTTTTAGGGTACACCTAGAGAGCTATGGAAGAGAAGAAGATCCCGAAGACGCTCGATGAGGCATACCGGTTGCGTGATTCCGCCGCGACGCTCCCCGAGCGGGACTATTACCAGGAGCACGTCTATCGCCTGAGGCGCGAGGAGTACCGCGCGCGCGGGATACGCACGGAGATCTCCTCCAGACGCCGCGAGCGTCAGAGCGCCTTGGAATTCTCCCGTGAGATGTTCTTTATGGAGGTCGCGGAGATCTCACGCCGCCGCAACAACGAGGGTCAGGGCCGCGCCTCCCGGGAAGAGGTCCGCCGCTATACGGCGCGCCTCGACACCCATGCCTTCTTAAAGCAACTCGCCTCCCCGCACTCGGGGGCGGTCGAATTGTACCGTCGTAACTACCTCGAGTTGCTGCGCTTGGGCAAGTCGCCGAGGGAGGCCTACTACCTCTCGCGGGTCATCGGACTCGCGGGCGAGCCCGAGTTCAGGAGCATCCTGGAGAACGTGCGCAGGACCGGTTACCCGAAGGCAAAGCTGCCCTACATCGTCGAGAAGACGGCCACCCAAATCCGGGATCTCCCCGGCGGCATGATCCTGATCCTCCTGACCTTCTTCGCCTCGCTCTTCGCCTTTGTCTGGGCCACCGACGCTTGGGACCAAGCGAGCACGGGCGCGATATTCCTCGTCGGCCTGTGTCTCTTCGCCGCCGGCGGCCTGATGCTCGTCTCCGCCGTCTTTATCGTTACCTTTATAAGGTCTATAAACAAATAAGATCCAACGAGGTAAGATCCAACGAGGTCCAGCACCGGCTGGTCAGCGGGTCGACTGAAACTCCTGCGCCTTGAAGCGTTCCCCGGTAACGTCTCTGGACTCGTTGGAGGCGAGGTAGAGGAAGACGGCGGTATTCTCTTCAGGGGTTATACGGGTTGTGGGGTCTTCGTCGGGGTAGGCGACGGCGCGCATACCGGTGCGCATGCCGCCGGGGTCCACGGAGTTTACGCGGATGCCGCGGTCCTTTAGCTCGGCGGCCAGGATCTGGGTGAGGCCCTCCATGCCGAACTTGCTGACCGAGTAGGCGCCCCACTCCGCCCGTCCCTCGATACTGACGCCGCTCGTTACGTTGACGATCGAAGCGCCCTCCCTCATGTATGGGATCGCGGCCTTCGACAGCAGGAACGGGCCGGTGAGGTTCGCGTCCAGCACCCTGCGCCACTCGTCCTCGGGGTACTCCTCTATCGCCACGCGCGGACCTAGAAGCCCCGCATTGTTCACGAGCACGTCTATCCTGTCGTAATGTTCGACCGCTACGTCTACGAGATCCTCGACATCAGAAGAGCTCGTTACGTCCGCTCCGATACCGAGTACCTCCACACCCAGGCCGCGGATCTCCTCTACCACGTCGCGGATGCTCTCGTAGTTGCGGGAGTTGATGACGAGCATAGCTCCTTCACGCGCATAGGCAAGGGCGAGGGCTCTACCCAATCCCTGACTCGCGCCGGTCACCATCGCCACTTTACCCTCCAGCACGGAGCCCATAAAGCCGCCTCCTGTTCTCGAAGTTTCGTACCGTCAGTTTAGCGCCGTTCGAGCCGGCGCTCCCGCGTGACCCTATCCTCTGCAAACCCTTGCCGAGGGGCTTTCTAGCCGGGATACGGGTCCCGAAGGCCCTAGGCGCACAGTACCTCTCCCAACTCGGCCACGGGTCGTCAGTACTTCGCTATGACCCACACCGCGTGGATGATGCCCGGGATATAGCCGAGGATAGTCAAGAGAATGTTAATCCAGAAGTGCTTGCCAATCCCCACCTGCAAGAACACCCCCAGCGGCGGGAGAAGAATCGCCGCTACGATGCGCAGTACATCCACTGAAAGGCTCCTTTCACGAGATTCGTGTGAGATAAGTTGCCGTACAAGGGCTAGGCCAAACAATGGACCGGAGCCCGGCGAAGCTAGGGCCCCGGCCCCGTTCCTACCCGAAACTACCGAAAGATCCTGCGGACGAGCAGACCACCGCCGATGAGCCGGGCGCCCGCGCCTCCCACGACCGCGACGGCATCGCCGCCGGTCGTGG
>DATDKT010000299.1:0-11887 GCA_036519775.1 Rubrobacteraceae bacterium | reverse complement strand
CGGCAGCTCGGTGAATAGAAGAGGCAACCCGTTTCCTAGCTCTGTAGGGTTACGAGCGCGTGACAAGTTCCTTCGAAACGTTTGTTCGTGGCCCCGCCGTGCGTGGGCTGCCTAGAATACCTACTACGTCGCAAAGTAAAGGGTCCTGTTAGGAGAGATCATGCTACTTGCCCACTACCGAAAGAGTCTCCGTGCCGTCGTTGGGTCCGCCGCGGCCCCCTACGGTTACACGTTGTCGATATGGGCCGCGGGAGCGGCGCTTGTAAGCGTGCACGGTATCCCGAAGACACTTGCCGCCCTCACATTCGTGGGGGGAGCCGTGCTAGGCTTCGCCTTCGTTGGAGCCCTCGCCTATGGTGGCATACCGGGGCACTTAGACCAAGAAAGGGGCCACCCCCTCCTGTGGGGAAGCCTCCACTTCCTCTCTGTGGGGCTTGCGATCGGAGCAGTAACCCTCGCCGCCTACTTGGTCGAGGGTTTGGTCGTTTGGCCTCTGGGTGGGTTTTTGGTTACGAGCATCTACCTTCTGGTGGTAGGAGCCGAGTCCGCCACAACCTACATGTGGGAGCATAGAGGAGATGAGTAAGCGATAAGAGGCCCGTTAGCGTACCGCCACGGATCTAGAAAGGCCTAAGCGTGGCAGCCCGGCTCTTTTCGTGCCTCTGAGTTTTCGATAAGTACAAACACCGGAAGCCCGGTTTTCGAGAACGGGCAGTATTGGCAACTTCCGAGAACATCTCTTCTCGGCAGCTCGGTGAATAGCGGCAACCGCTTCCTAGCTCTCTAGGCGCAAGCCCCTTATAGTAAGGGTGCTCGGTCTCGGGGTGCACGAGCCTTTGCTACGTGCCATTATTAGATAGCGAGAGTTACAAGCAAGCGGAGAGGGCAGCAGCGGTGTTGTCTTCGGACATCGTTCGATGGGGCGCCATAAGTCTTGTGAGTAGCGGCGTGGTGTGGATAGGGTCAAACTTCGTAGCCTTTAGCGTAGCTGATCCGATAACAGGTGCCGGGCGCAGCTACTTCGCGTTGTACGTAGTCGCGCTCCTGCTTTTGGTTATGGGGTTGATAAACCTCCATGAGCTGCAGAAAGCGAGCTACGGAGGTATGGGGCGGGTGGGTTTCTACGCGGTCGTTGTGGCGTCCCTGGCTCAGGTCTTGGGTTTGGTAGTCTTCTTGGCGGGTAGCTCGGCCCTTTTGTGGCTTGTGTCTCCGGTGGGGAGCTTGAGCCTGCTCGTCGGGTGGGTACTCTTCGGCGCTGCTACCTTACAAGCGGGGGTATTTACGTGGTGGTACGGCGTGTTGCTCCTCTTGTCTCTACCCGTTTCGTTAGTCCTAACATTGTTTGGGAACATGTTCTTTGGTCTGGTCTTGCTGGTGCTGGGCTACGCGCTGTGGACGAATAGGGGTGTGCTAGCTGAGTACCCTCCGCGAGTGCGCAGTGACTTTCCCAGAGAATGAAGAGGTACCCCTAGCGCCTACAGATCCTCAAGGGCCCTTCCTTCACCCTCATAACGCCGCTAGTGCTGCTATAGAAGAGCGGTGTCTCAAAGCCGCTGCGACGCCCAGTCTGCCACGCTTAAGGCCAGACCGTCTCCGTACATCGGCCCGATGATCTGCGCCCCGAGCGGGAGCCCGTCCGGCCCATGAATGCCGGGGAGTGAGACGCAAGGAAGCCCGAGCAGCGTCCACATCCGGCAGAAGAGCGGATCCCCAGTGGACTCTAAGCCCACCGGCGCCTCGCCCCTCACGCTGGGCGCCAGCAGAACATCGTGGTCGTGGAATAGCCCGACCGACTCCCAGCGACACTCCGCCGCCAGCTTCCGCGCCTCCAAGTATCTCTCCATCCCGACGGAGTTACCCTGCTCGATGACACCACGCAAGAGGTCGGATATCCGATCCGGGTAGTTCTCGAATTCGTAAGAGAGAGCGCAGGAGAGTTCGACCTCGAGGATGGTGTTCTGGGCCTCGACGAGGCCACCGAACTTGCCGGGAAGTGAGGTCTCATCGACCACGGCACCGGCCTCGCCGAGTCGTGCGGCGGCTTTCTCGAGTCGGGTGCGGATACTTACGTCCAACTCGGACCACTGAGGAGTCCTTACGAAGGCGATTCGTGGTCTCTCAAATTCGTCCGGGTGACGAAGACCGAAGCCGGTTGGCTGCGCCGTACGGATAGACGGGCGGTGCGGGTGCGTGCCGGTGATCACTTTCGTGAACAGCTCAAGGTCTTCGACCGTACGTGCAAAAAAGCCAACGTGGTCGAGCGAGGCGCAAAGGGGGAGAACTCCCGAGCGAGAGACCGAGCCGAAGGTGGGTTTGTATCCAAAGATCCCACAATAGGAGGCCGGACGGATGATCGAGCCCACGGTCTGCGTGCCGGTCGCGACCGGAACCATATAGTCAGCAACCGCGGCGGCCGAGCCGCTGGAAGATCCCCCTGGTGTGCGGGCCGGATCTAAGGGGTTGGTGGTGCTCGTCGGATGGTAGAGCGCGAACTCCGTGAGCTTGGTCTTCCCCAGAATGACCGCCCCGGCCTCCCGGAGGCGGGCAACGGACCCCGCGTCGGCCACGGGCCGGTGGCCCTCATAGATAGGTGAGCCGTACCCGGTCGGCATATCGGCGGTGTCGAACTGATCCTTGACAGCTACAGGAACGCCGTGAAGCGGGCTTCTGGTCTCCGAGGCGTCGCACCTTCGGGCCTGTACGAGAGCCAGCTCGGGGTCAAGAAACGTCCAGGCGTGGACGGTAGGTTCCCGTCGTTCGATCCGGTCTAGACATGCCCAAACGAGCTCCTCGGAGGAGATCTCACCCGAGCGAATCTTGCCGGCTGCCCCGGTTGCCGAGAGCCTGCTTAGTTCCGCCAACATTGCACCATCGTCCCACTACCTGACGCTATTGTCCAGGAGATCACGCTCCGGCGAGAGACCTGCGGAAACTCTCTCGGTTTACGCTCTCGAAGCTTGTGTCGAGCGCCAACGAAGAAACAGGAAATACATGACCCCGGTTAGGAAGACCAGGGCGAACGCACGCAGTCTAGCTAGCCTGAGCCTTGAGCGTAGTGTACGGTGGACCCTAGCAAGCGTTCGGGGCCCTTGAACCGGGGAGAAGGGTTTGGCCGTGCGGGACACCCTTGTTGAGGGAAACGCGGGACAGCCCCGGCGGCGAAGGAGGTATGGTGCTCTACCGCGGTTTCTCGACTCAAGAAGAGCTGGACGAACAGTACAACCTGCGGGAGTCCGTGCCCGACTTTCCGGCCTACGAGCGGTTCTACCAAGAGCAGAGCGAAAAGACCCGCGAGCAGCTCGAATGCCAGCTCGACGTCCCGTTCGGGCCCACGCTGGACGAGCGCCTCGACATCTTCCCCGCTGCGCGGTCGGGGGCTCCCATCCTGGTCTTCATCCACGGCGGATACTGGCATACCTTCAGCAGTAAGGATTTCAGCTTCGTCGCCAGCGGCCCGGTCTCCGCGGGCGTCACCACCGTCGTCATCAACTATGCCCTGTGTCCCAAGGTGACCCTCGAGGAGATCGTGCGCCAGAGCCGGGCGGCCGTCGCCTGGCTCTACAACAACGCCGAGGCCTTCGGTGGCGACCGCACGCGGATCTACGTATCCGGCCACTCTGCGGGTGGACACCTGACAGCGATGCTCACGCTCACCGACTGGGAGGGCGACTACGGGCTGCCCGCCGACATCATCAAGGGCGGCTGCCCGATCAGCGGCCTCTTCGACCTTCGGCCCTTCCCCTACACCTACCTGCAACCCAAACTGCAGCTGACCTGGGGGGAGGTCTTGCGAAACAGCCCGATACTCCGTGTCCCCGACGAGGCTCCGGCGCTGCTCGTGACCTACGGGGGCGAAGAGACGCCAGAGCTGCGTCGGCAGTCGGACGACTTCCTGGAGGCTTGGAGGTCGAGAGGCCTTCGAGGAGAGCACCTATCGCAGCTGGGCAAGGATCACTTCTCAGCCATAGATGGCTTTCTCGACGTGAGCAGTCCCCTCTGCGCCGCTATCCTGGAGCAGATGGACGTTGTTAGATAGAGAGCGATTAGCGAGAACCAGCACGTGTATACCGTTTCCAAAATACAGAAACCTCATCCCTCCCTGAGGTGGTATTCCGAGCGGTGTTGAAAGAAAGCGACGACGAGATGAATTTGTGGGAGATAACCAGAACTTAGCGAGGGAGGTGGTGGGCATAGGTCGGCGAAGGACCGGGGGCTCACGTTGTCGACACACACGAGTGTCTAGCCCAGACTGTCTCGCAACCCAGCGGGTAGTTAAGTATTGAGGCGCAGATCCCGATACGACTTCAGAAACGAGGTGAACCAGGTTCCTCCTCCTCATAGAGGGAGCTCAGACAGTGAAGGGCTGACTCTGGATCAGTTAGTCTAGGTTCGAATCCTAGTCCGGCAGCTCCCAGAATCTTTTGTTTTGCAGGGAAAATGTAGAGGTGGCCAAACTTGCTCTAATCCTCTGTGTGCATTGTATAAATACACTGTCAACGTGCCTTGAGAAGCTATTTAAGCCTTACATAGATAAGCTTTCAATCTAACGATCGTTGAGAAGCGGCGACTGTCGCCCTTTTTCGTCGAGGAGCTAACCCCTCCGACCCGGCTTCGCGAGCAAGAAGGGCGGCGGGAAAGCGGGTAGAATTTCGTAGGGGAAGGAGGAGCTTGTGGCCATAGCGAAGAGGGCGATAAGCCGCCGAGAGTTTTTGAGGCTCGGCGGCGCGGGGGTAGCCGGTGCGGTGCTTCTGGGGAGCGTCGGTTGCGGCGGGGAGGGTGAGTCTGATGCCACCATAGGGTGGCAGGCGATCCCCGGTTACTCGCTGCAGGCCCCCGACGAGAACCGGGTCGAGTACATACGGAACGCCATCTCGAGTTGGGAGGAGTCGAGTGGGTACACTATAGACCCCCTCGTTACTTCCTCCAACGTGACCGAGGCGATGGCGCTCCTGCTGGAGCAGGCCTCCCAGGGTCGTGCCCCGGATCTCGCGATGGTTGACTCTTATATCTTCCCGCGGTTCTATGAGTACGTGCGGCCCGTGAGTAATTATCTAGGTGACATTTCTCTAGACGACTACTTCCCGTTCATCAGGGAGGGCATAACCGGGCCGGACGGCGAGGTGAGGGGCATGCAGTTCACCACGGACGTTCGGGTAATGTACTTCCGGAGGGATCTGATCCCGACCCCGCCATCTTCCTGGGAGGAACTGCTGCAAACGGGTCGGGACCTCCTGAGCGAGGACGAGAACCTGACCCCCTATCTTTTCCCCGCCGGCAGGGACGAGGCCACCGTAACTACCTCCCTGTTTCCCTACTTCTGGGCGCAGGGCGGCGAACTGGTCGACGGGGAGGGCAACCCCGTCTTCGGCGAGGGCGAAAACCGGGAAGCGATGCTCGACTCGTTGGGTTTCATCCAGGAGTGCGTCGAGTCGGGCATCACCCCCGACCGGGTCACTGAGTTCGGTCAGGAGACGGACCTAAACGGGGATGTCGCCTCCGGCCAGACAGTGATGTTCCTCGGCGGCAACTGGCAGGTTGGCCTCCTGAAGGAGATAATCGGGGCGGAGGAGTTCGTTTCGCAGTGGGACGTTGCGCCCATACCCTCTATGGAGGGCGGCGACACCCACTCCACGACCGCTGGCGGCTGGATCTGGGGCGTCTTCACCGAGGACGAGGCGAAGCAGGAGGTCGGCGTGGACTTCTTGAAGTACGGCTTCGTAGACGATGCGGGGATGGCCGGGTGGTGCAACGTAGGTGGCTACCTGCCGCCGCGCGAGTCCGTGTTCGATCTCTCCGATTATCAGGGGAACGAGTACACGGACACCTTCAGAGATCACCTGAACAGGTACGCCCGTAACCGTCCGGCAGCGGAGTCATACCAGGACATATCCACGGCGCTGCAGGTTGCGGTAGGGCAGGTAGTCTCCGGGGAAGCATCTCCGGAGCAGGCTCTCGAAACCGCCGTAAGCTCCGTACAGGGTTAGTAGGGCAACGTGCTGGCTACGAAGAGCACGGCCGGGAGGAGGGCCTGGTCCGGGACGTTCCTCGACTCTCCTCTTCCGTGGCTTTTGCCCCTCGCGGCCATCCTCGGCTCGACCTTCATCTACCCGATCTTTGAGATAGCCCGGCTGAGCTTCACCGACGCCAGTCTGGTGGGCGGAGAGTACTCTTACACCTTGGAGTCCTATCTATCGTTGTTCCGGTCGCCGTACTTTGCGAACATGCTGAAGGTCACCGCGATATTTGTTTGTTTCAGTGTGGTCTTTCAGATGCTATTAGGCTTCCTGATAGCCCTCGCCGTGGATCAGGGCGCCAAAAGGGGCATGAGGACCTCTATCGTCACCCGCACGGCGGTGCTCTCCGCCTGGGTGATTCCCGGTGTGATCATCGGCATTATCTGGAGCATCCTCTACGAGCAGTCCGCGGCGGGCATCCTGAACTACGTCCTTGGCTCGATCGGCCTCTCTGTTCCCTTTCTCACGGACCCGCAAGTCGCACTCGCCTCCGTGACAATTACGAACATCTGGCGGGGAACGGCTTTTAGCATGATCCTGCTCTACGCCGGGCTGCAGACCCTCCCCGAGGACGTGATGGAGGCCGCCAAAGTGGACGGGGCAAACGCCTGGCAGAGATTGACCCACGTAGTGTTGCCCCTGCTCGCCCCTATTCTGTTTATAGATCTGGTAGTGGTCTCGATCGAGACCTTCAACACCTTCGACATGGTGCTCGCCCTGACGGGTGGCGGCCCGGGACGGAGTACCGAGGTAGTCGCTCTGAGCATCTACAATCAGATATTTCAGCAGTTCAACCTGGGGCAGGGAGCTGCAACGGCCGTGCTGCTGCTGACCATAAACCTGATCATGACCTTCGTTTACATAAGGATTCTGGAGCGGAACGAGGAGGTCGGGTAGGGTGAGCAAGGCTAGAAGTGAGAGGCTGACCAGGGCGAGTTTATACCTAGTCTACTTGGTCAGTACCCTGTTCTTTCTGTTCCCAATCTTCTGGGTCCTCTCCACATCGTTAAAGTCAGTGCAGCAGCTCTTCGCGGCGCGGCCAGTCTGGTTCCCGCTCGACCCCCGGTTCGAGAACTACGCTTACGTTTTCAACAACACCCCGATCGTCCGCTACCTGTTTAACTCGGCACTCATAGTTCTCCTCACGGTCGTCTTCACACTCCTCGTCGCGGTTCTGGCCGCCTACGGGTTCTCCAGGTACACCTTCCGCTATAAGAAACCGTCCCTCATGGTTGTGCTCGTGTTCCAGATGATCTCGCCAGTGGTGATCTCGATCCCACTCTACAGGCTGTTCGTGGAGCTTGGCCTCTTGAACAACTACCTCGGCCTGGTGGTGGTCTACTCGGCGGTCGTGCTACCGTTTACGACTTGGTTTCTGAAAGGGTACTTCGACACCATTCCCTACGAGATGGACGAGGCTGCGATAGTAGACGGCGCCTCGCGCTGGCAGGTGCTCTCGAGGATACTCCTGCCGGTCTGCGCCCCCGGCGTAGCCACGGCGGCGATACTGGCCGCAGTCCTTAGCTGGTCCCAGTTCGTCGTGCCTTACATTCTGCTGGACGACGTCGACTTGTACCCGGTCTCTGTTGGGCTCGTGAACCTGCAGTCGAACACGGACGCCATAACCCTGCACTACCTGTCGGCAGCCAGCATGATCGCTATAGCACCGGTCGTCGCTGTCTTCGTTTTGCTCCAGCGTTACATCGTAAATGCCCTAACAAGAGGTGCTATAAAGGGCTAGTTGCAAGCTAGTTCGGGGCCAGCTCGCGCGTGCCAGCATCGAGCTGTACGCGACAACAAAGAGCGGCGCTATTTCGTTTCCTTCAGTGGCGGCGGATTGCTAAGAGCTGAAGGATTCCGAAGAGTATGGCGATGGTCAAGCCGTTAGCAGAGCTAGAATTAGCTGTCTGGCTCTTCGACAAGACGCTTTGCCGGTGGGAGCCGCAGCAGTATGTGCGGCACGCAAGTATGGTCGATTGACTTCAAACGCGGGCAGCAGATAGAAGTTGCCACGGACGTTTACGCAGCCTTAAGTACTAATCCGGAACGCCTAGGCATGTCCGCGGTCCGATAAACAGTTAGACAGAGATTTGACAGTTACGGGAGCGAACAACGGGGAACAACCAGAAACGTCAGCTCCGGGAATCTGGCTCAAAAAGACACCTTTCTGAACAGCGGTGAACAACCACGGATGTTTGGAAACTGACTCTAGTGGATCAGTTAGTCTAGGTTCGAATTCTTCTCCGGCAGCTTCTCTAAATCCGTGCTTTGCAGGTGCAACTTCATTACAGAGAAAAGTCATGATGCAAGACCAGAACCATTTGACAGTGACCGGGACGAACGGCCGGGAATGGTAGGCAGACATACAGGGTTCGATACCTAGCTTGAACTCGAGAAGTCTTCGAAATTCAAGAAGGCGTAGTAGATGTTCGGCCCTTGCAGCGTTCGCCTGGCTGTCTGCGCCGCATCGGCATCTTACGTACGCTATACAGAAAAATCTTAAAGAAGCTGAGTTCCGTTTCCAGAACCCGGTATTCGGTCAGGTGGATAAAGTTGCTTCCGCTAGAAAGCCCAAATCAGCACCTATGAACGCTGCTGCTGTAGAAGAGCCGATACCGCTTCACTCGGTAGTGGTTCCGAGAAATAGTAGCCTTGAGCCAAGTCGCATCCCATCTTCCGCAATTGTTCTACTTGTTCAGCAGTTTCTACTCCCTCAGCGATCACCTTTAGGTCTAAAGCACGTGCGAGATGGATTATTGCCGCCACGATCTTCGTATCTTTGAGGTCTTTCCCGAGTTCTCTAACGAATGAGCGGTCGATCTTCAAGACGTTTACCGGAAACCGTTTGAGGTAAGACAGGGAAGAGTAGCCCATGCCGAAGTCATCGATCGCGAGCTGTACACCTAATGCCTTCAGGTCCCGTAGCATATTGTTGGCGTTTTGTGCATGGTTATACGCTACGGCCCCCTCCGTAATCTCCAGCTGCAAACTCTGTGGATCTACCCCAGTCTCACGCAAGATCTCTGCAATCAGACTAGGCTGGAAGAACTCTCTTGTGGAAAGGTTTACACCTATCACCAAGGGCGCGGTGCTGGGGTACTGCTCTTGCCATGTACGCAACTGGTTGCAAGCTTCTTTGAGTACCCACTGCCCAATCGAGAGGATAAGGTTGCTCTCTTCGGCGATTGAAAGGAACTCTTGGGGAAGTAACAGCCCGCGCTCTGAGTGCTCCCAGCGTACTAACGCCTCCATCCCAACAATCTCGCCACGCTCTAGCAGTATCTCTGGCTGATAGTAGACTCTGAACTCCTCCCTCCCGAGGGCGCGTCTAAGCTCGGTCTCCAATTCCAAGCGCTCTAGAGCCTCAATGCTCATGATGGGCTCGAACATCTCAAAACAAGCTTTGCCTTTACTCTTGGCTCGGTACATTGCCAGGTCCGCCTGTCGCAGGAGATCTGTCGGTTGCTCCTGAGCAGAACTACTGATAGCAATCCCGGTACTGGTGGTAGCAAATACCTCTTGTGCCTCGAGAACAAAAGGAGGCTGCAGTTCCTCTGCAATCCGTTCTGCAACCTTAGCTGCATCACTTACACCGGCAACGCCCTCAAGCAAGATTGTGAACTCATCTCCACCGAGACGCGCAACGGTATCTTCAGGCCGCAGGCAAGTCTTCAAACGGTCGGCTACTGCTATGAGTAATTGATCTCCTGCCTTATGCCCAAGGCTGTCGTTTACAACCTTGAAGTTATCCAAGTCCGTAAACAATACCGCAACCTTAGTTTCTAGCCGATCTGCGCGAGTCAAGGCGTGTTCGAGACGGTCCATGAACAATGCTCGGTTCGGCAGATCAGTGAGGGGATCATGAAATGCCTGATACTGCAGTTTCTGCTCCAGAGCCTTGCGCTCAGTTATATCCTTGAAGGTAACTACTGCGCCCAATATCTTGTCGCCCTCAATGATCGGAGTACTGACATACTCAACAGGAAAATGCGTACCGTCTTTTCTCCAGAACACTTCGTTGTCCCTGCTAAGCGTGGCCCCGGTTTTGAAGGCTGCATAGATCGGGCACTCTTCTTGGGGATAGGGAGTCCCGTCTGATCTTGAGTGGTGCAGAAAGTCGTGTAGACGTTGGCCTAATAGTTCTTCGATGTCCCATCCTGTCATGTGTGCTGCAGCTGGGTTTATAAACGTGGTCTTCCCCTGCAGGTCCAGACCAAAAATTCCTTCACCCGCCGAATTCAGAACCATTTCGTTCTGACGGCTTAACCGTCGTAGTGCCTCCTCAGATCGCTTGCGCTCGGTAATGTCACGGATGATTGCTGCAAACAACCGCTCCCCGGCTTCGTGTACCTCGCCGAGAGAGAGTTCGACTGGAAACTCGCTACCCTCATTGCGCAACCCTATAAGTTCAGTTGTGCTACCTATAACGTGTGATTCATGTGTTTCCAGGTAACGTTGTAGCCCGAGCATGCACTGTTCTCGGAAGCGTTCCGGCATTATAAGTGTAAACAGCTGTCCTATGACTTCCTCTGCTCTATAGCCGAAGATGCGTTCCGCGCCACGATTGAACGAGCGGATCATCCCATCAGGTGTAATGGTTATGATCGCATCGGAAGCTGTATTTACGACGGCGCGGTAGCGTGCTTCACTTTTTCGTAACTCATCTTTAGCTCGTTTGTGCTCAGTAGTCCTCAATATAAGGTCTTTTTATACACGCCAAGATAAAGTTCTTAAACTCACGACAGGAGGGTTCTCGTCAAGGTCGCAACCATATCGATGGGCCTCAATGCGCTACTCACTTGCTCTAAATCTAGCTTTCCTTTCATTGGGTGTCGATGGTATTGCTGCTCGCTGACCTGATCGGCCTCGACACCTGCCTACATGTTATGGAGGGCTTGCACGAGGGCTTTGGCGACAGCAAGTATCGGTCCTGCCCGCTCTTGAAGCGGTACGTGCCCGCCGGGCGGCTGGGGCGCAAGAGCGAGCGCGAATTCTATCAGTACGGCTAGCTTAACGGAGTCGCAAACCGCCGAGCGGCGGCAAAAGAGCCATCCTTCAAAGATTCGCAATGCCCCGAGGCAACGATCCGTAGCTTGCTGACTGACGGCGCGAGAGAGGTGCGCTTCGCGCGGGTGGGTACGTGCTAAGGTAGTCGAAAACACGGATGAGGAGCGACGAGGAATGCCGCAACCGATCAACCTTTATTATTGGCCAACCCCCAACGGCAAGAAGGTCGCCCTCTTTTTGGAAGAGGCGGGGTTGCCGTATGACCTGGTACCCATCGATATCACCGCGGGGGACCAGTTCGACGAGGAGTTCCTCAGGATAAGCCCCAACAACAAGATGCCGGCCATCGTAGACCCTGAAGGCCCGGACGGGGAGCCTATCTCCGTGTTCGAGTCGGGAGCGATTATGATTTACCTGGCCGAAAAGACTGGCAAGTTTTGGCCAACCTCCCCCCGCGAGAAGTACATCGCCTTGCAGTGGCTGATGTTCCAGATGGCCCACGTGGGACCCATGCTTGGCCAGGCCCACCACTTCCGGGGGTACGCACCTGAAAAGCTCCCCTACGCCATAGATCGCTACACCAACGAGGCCGCACGACTGTACGGGGTCATGGACGCGCGCCTCTTCGAAACCAGCTACTTTGCCGGCGAGGAGTATTCGATCGTGGACATGGCCATCTACCCGTGGACGGCGTCCCACGGGAGGCAAGGGCAGAGTATGGAGGATTACCCAAACCTCAGGCGCTGGTACGAGAGGGTAGGCTTGCGCTCTGCGGTCCAGCGGGCGATGGAAGTGGGGGAGGAGCTCAGACGCCCGATCGAAGACCTCGACGAGGAGGCACGCGATGTGCTGTTTGGAAGCAAACG
>DATDKT010000298.1:0-3067 GCA_036519775.1 Rubrobacteraceae bacterium | reverse complement strand
CGCCGGGACCGAGCGGTAGAAGGTGAACTCCCTGTCGCCGTCCTGCGACACCTCCACGAACGCCAGCGTCGTGCGCGTGGGCGGCGGTTGGCGCAAGACCGCCGAGGTTTCCACTCCCACGGCTTCCAGGGCTCGCAGTATAAATTCCCCGAAAAGGTCGTCGCCCAACCTCCCCACGAACGCCGCCTCCGCCCCGAGCTTCGCGGCGGCGACCGCCACGTTCGCCGGCGCCCCGCCGGGACGAGCGGTGAATGGCATCTCCACCTTGGAGGGTGCCTCCTCCCGGTAGACGTCTGCCACCACCTCGCCCAGGGTCACTATCTTCCCCACGACTTCACCTCCGTCCGTACCGGCTAACCGGCAACCTCTCCCAAAGCCCGTATCTCCTCGTCGGAGTAGCCGGCCTCCCGCAGTGGCGCTATCACATCCCGGCGCAGATCCGGGACGTAGCAGGTCACGAGGCTCGCCTCCCCCGCAGCACCGGGGACGATCCTCACCTCCCCGATGGCCGCCGGCAGGATGCAGCTCTCGGCCCGTCCGAGCGTCTCGGATCGTCCCTCGTACTCGATGTTCACCGACGACCCTCCGACGTTGGAGAGAGTGACGATGCGCTCCGGGTGGGATGGCTCCGCGTGGGGCTCAAAAAGCGTCCACCTCTCGAGGGCGAAGTGCGGTCCGGCGCAGCAAAGGACGCGGCGGTTGGGGCCGTCTTGCAGGGCGAGACCGGAATTCGGGCGCGGCAGGTAGTCGGTCTTCAGCTCGTCGAGGGTAGCTTCTATGTTGGCGTCCCACTCCTCTTCGCTCAGGCGGTTGTTGTATAGGTCGGTGGGCATCACGAACTGGCCGAGATCCGAGGTCTGCTGGACCTCGGCGATCAGGATGCCCGGACCGAAGGTGTGGAGGACCCCGCCCGGCACGTAGACGGTGTCGCCCGCCCGGACTTCGTGCCGTGGCATCACCGAGTCGTAGTCCTGGGCCTTGAAGGCAGCAAAGAGCTCCTCTCGCGTGGGGTCGTCCTTTATGCCGGCCAGAATCGTCGCGCCCGGCTCGGCCCACAGGATGTGCCACGCCTCGGTCTTACCGTGGGGCTCGCCGTGCTTACTTCGGGCGGTCTCGTCGTCGGCGTGTAGGTGGACGGGGAGCATGTGCGAGGCGTCGAGGAACTTGAGCAGGATCGGGAAGTGCGGACCACTCCAATCCCGTCCCACGAGCTCGTCCGGGAACTCTTGCACGAGGTCGTGGAGCGTGCGTCCTGCGTACTCGCCGTTGGCGATATGTCCCGTGGTCTCCCGGTAGTCGCTGATCTCCCAAGTCTCAGCCACGATGCCCTCGGGCGCGTCCCTCTTGCCGAGCATCTCGGGGATCAGACGCTCTCCGAAGTAGTAGGAGCGAACGTGGTAGGTCAGCTTGATCGGATAGGTTAGCATCGCTCCTCCGTCCCGCTACCCGGGATCACCCTTTTCACGTCCCGGCCTCGATGGGGGTATTCTACTCCGGGGGCGTCGTTCGAGGTAGGGAGGTGGTCAGCATGGATCTCTACGGCAAGGCCTTGGCTCGTCAGCAGCTGTACCAGCGGGTCGGGGGATTGGAGCAGGTGGCCGGCATCCAACCGTTCGTCTTCGACGATGGCCCTGCACGCGGGGTGCGTGCGCTCAGGCTCAGGACGGGCGGCAGCCTCTCCCTCGACGTGCTCTGCGACCGAGGGATGGATCTCGGCGCGGCCGAGTACCGGGGAGTGCCGCTGGCTTGGGTCTCACCGACCGGCGCGGTGGCGCCTCACTTCCGGGAGCTTCAGGGGGAGGGTTGGCTCCGGTCGTTCGGAGGAGGGCTGCTCGTCACCTGCGGGCTCCAGAACGTCGGCGAGCCGTCTGAGAGGGGTGGGGAGGAGCTTGGGCTGCACGGCAGGATCTCCAACACACCCGCCGCGCTCCTCGCGCGCGAGGTCCGGTGGGAAGGGGAGAACTGCCTCCTCCAAGCGCGCGCAGAAGTGCGCGAAAGCAAGGTGTTCGGAGCAGACCTGGTCCTTACGCGCACGATCTCCGCCTGCATCGGCGAGCCCCGTGTGCGGATCGAGGACACCGTTCGCAACGAGGGCTACCGCCCGGAGCCCCTGATGCTCCTCTACCACATCAACCTCGGCTGGCCCCTCCTGGACGAGACGGCACGCCTCGTGGGGCCCGGACACCCCGGGGAGCCGCCGGAGCCGCGGGACGCCGAGGCTCACAAGGGGCTTAAGGATTGGGATACGTTCGCGGCCCCGACGCCGGGGTTTCGCGAGCGCGTCTTCTACCACCGTCCGCGGGCGGACGCGCAAGGGTGGGCCGAAGCACGTCTCGAAAATCCGTCGCTCGAGGGAGGGATAGCCCTCTCGGTGCGCTTCCGTCCAGAGCAGTTGCCCCAGTTTGTGCAGTGGACCATGACCGGCGAAGGGACCTATGTGGTCGGTCTCGAGCCGGCGACCTGCCGGGTTGGTGGGTACCAGAGGGAGGAGGCGGAGGGGCGCGTGATCCATCTCGCCCCTGGCGAGTCGCAGCGCTTCCGGCTGCAAATCGAAATCTCTCCGATGCCTAGGTGAGCCGAAGCTCGCTACTCCATCGCCCTTGGCGTCCCCTCCGCCCTAGCTTGGCGCCTATTATCCGCTAAGCACCCAAAGTAGCTCGTTCAGGCAGCTCTACTGGCAAGCTCTTCAGAGACTTCCTCGAGGGTTTTACCCTTAGTCTCGGGCACCCTCCTCAACACGAAGACGATCCCCAAGATGGCAAAGAGCCCGTAGAACCAGAACATGCCGGTGGGCGTGATGGTGGCGATCAGAGTCAGCACCGTCGAGGCGATGACGAAGTCGAGCACCCAGTGGGTGAAAGCCCCGGCCGCTGCCCCTTTTCCCCTCACCTCGAGGGGATACACCTCGGAGTTGAGCAGCCAGATGGCTATCCCGAGACTAGCGGCGAAGGAGGCGATGTAGACCATCAGCCCCGCGACCAGAAGGAAGCCGGCACCCGAGGGTCCCCCGGGCAACAGGTAGGCCGCCCCCAGTACGATCAGGGCCAGTAGGACTCCGCTGATGCCG
>DATDKT010000297.1:0-10880 GCA_036519775.1 Rubrobacteraceae bacterium | reverse complement strand
CTCCGCGGTGAGGACCGGGTTGCTGTGGGTGTGCTCCACCACGGTGGTTACCCCCCCGACCGCCGCCGCGCTGGAGCCGCGGATGAAGTCTTCGCGCGCGTTGTCTCCGGGGTCCATAAAGTGGACGTGCTGATCGACCATACCAGGTAGAGCCACGAGCCCCTCAGCATCTATCGTGCGAGCGGCATTCCCTGAGGGCTCCTCAAGGATGCCTGCTACCCGCTCACCGCTGATGGCGATCGTGCCTCGATACCGACCGTTGCGCCCCACGAGGGTCGCGTTAGCTATCTCGCAATCAAACTTCACCTTCTACCTCCTTTTTAGGTGCCCCTACTCGGCCAAGACGTTGTGTAGAGGTCGTGGCAGGCCCGAAGCCTGCAAGGGCATTACCAGCGGGGGTGTACGCCCCAAGTCAACCCCCGCTAGGCGGTTGGGCAGGCCTCGTCAGTGTGGCCGGTCGGAGCGGATTGTGTTTATCCTGGAGGGGTCCAAGAACAACATCGCCACAATCCCGATCAGGGGTATGAGCACGAGCTGAACTATTGCCGCCCCGCCCCAGTCGATCCTTCCCACCAGGAAGGCGAACAGGTAGCCAGCGAGTGCTGACGGCACGTACAGACTGGTGATAAAGGCGCCTGACGCCCTTCCGATGATGGTCGTCTTGACCGATCGCTGCATGAGCGAGTAGACGTTCACGAAGAGGAATCCGCTGGCGAACATGCCCTCGAGAAAGGAGAAGACGTTGTGCTGTGCGGGGGTGGTGATGAGGTTGAATAGGATATATCCGGTCAACATCGCGCCAACCAAAGCTCCGATTATCACCCACCGCTGGGGGAAGCGATCGCCAAGGTACCCTGCAGGGATGCCCATAAGCGCCCCGAGACCGAACATGCTGAGCGCGAACCCGGCCTGGGTCGGCGTGAAGCCGAGGTTCTCCTGCAGAAAGGTCGGGTAGAGGCCCAGGTACCCGTACATCGAGGTACCCACGATCGCCGCGGTGATTATGCCTACGATCAAGTTCCTGTTGAGCAGCCGCTCGGGCATACGCTCGTCGATGCTGGCGGCGGCCACACTGGGCGGTTCTTCTTGTTCCGTAAATCGCCTGGTCACGAAGAATCCGATTATGCCGATAAACACTAGGCCCAAGATGCCGTACACGTAGAACGGAAGCTTCCACGACCCCGTCGACTGCAGCATGACACCCCCGAAGAGCGGGCCGAAGAACGAGCCGAGCCCGTAGGCAAAGTTGAGCGTCCCCAGCGCCATCGCCCGGCGACTGTAGAAGTAGGCGCCCACGGCCGAGAACAAGGCGGCGTTCTGCATGGACTCGCCTATACCGGTGATCGCGCGGTAGAGGGTCATATCCAGGAAACCCAGCGCCAGGGCGGTCAAGATGGTAAAGACCGAGTAGATCGCGATGCCAACGAGCATCACGACCTTACGGGAGTAGCGATCTAGGAGGTATCCGGACGGCACCCCGGCGAGGCCGATCCCGAGGGTGAAGATGGTCGCCAGGAAACCGCCCTGGGCCAGCGAAAAGCTGAAGTCCTCCCTTATGGGGGGCAGCACGACGGAGAAGACCTGCCGGTCCATGGCGTTTATCACGTAGGAGGCCGCGACCAAGATCAGCATCACCAGGGCCACGGGAAGGGTAGTCCTATCGTAGGTTTTCGGGACGGTCGCAGCCTGCGCTCGTTGCGTCATCTTTCCTCCTTGAGGACCAGGAAGCGGCCCCGCGGCCCCATCTTGGGTGCGGTGCGTTCTTCTAGCTGTACGTTCACGAGGTACTCTTTAGCGGGACGCCGTTCGCACACCTAGCAAGGCCCCCTCGTCGATGCCGAAGCGCCTGGCGAGCCAGTCGAACATGTACTCCTCGCCGATCGTGGGGTTGTCGTGCTGGCAATGCTCGGCGCCGGTTTCCTCCTCGGTAAGAAATTTTATCGTTACGTCGACCCCGGACTCCCTGGCGTGCTCGTATACCGTGTTGGCCTGCCTTACACCGAGAACATCGTGACCTCCGTGTACGATCAGGTAGGGGCACTTCATGTTGCCGAGCACCCCCTCCAGTTTGAAGTCCTCGCCCTTTTTGAGTGCGTCCTCCATGGTCGACGTGCCGAAGACCCACTTAATGTGCCCGGCCAGGCCGTGCTCCTCTCCCGCATCACCCCAGAGCTCGTTCACGCTCCAGATCGCACCGTGAGAGATCGCCGCCGCGAGGCGGTGCTCAAAAGAGGCGGCCCGCGCAGCATAGTAACCGCCGAGGCTGGTCCCACAGACGGCGACGCGGCCCAGATCGACGTCGTCGCGGGTCTCAAGATAGTCGATGCAGTATCCTACCGGCACCTCATAGTCGTAGCGATTGTGTATACCCTCTCGCCGGAGCGTCCCCCCCTGCCCCGGGCCGTCGACCAGCAGGCAAGAGATGCCTCGCGTCATCGCGCCGCGTGCCACCATGAAGAACAGCTCGTCCTTGAAAGAGTCCAGGCCGCCGAAGGCGATCAAGACCGGCTGCTTCTCGACTTGGTAAGGCGCCCGAAGAAAGTAGGCGTAGAGGTGTGTCCCGTTCTCGTACGGTACCTGCACGGTCTCCATGGGCGGGATAAAGTACCTTCCGGCCTTCTGCGAACACTCCTCCAGCTTGTCGAAGACCTGAAGACGACGCGGATCGTCCCCGGCGAGCCAGAACTCCGCTGAGCGGTAATAGTCGATCGCTCGCATCCAGCAATTCTTTGCCGTCTGAAAGTGCCCGGCGCCCTCAGCTTCGTCCCCCCGAGAGTGATTACGCTCGGCCACGCGCAGCCATTCTTGGTGCCAGCTCTCCTCGTCCCCAGGGACCATGCGACTCGCGGCCTGAAAGCACTCGGAGATAGCTCCGCCACCCTCTTGGGTCTCCCCCAGGGCGCGGCGGAACTGGTAGGACATCCAGGGATGTTGAGGCCAGTGATGCCAGCCAAAGGGTTCGTAGTGAGGTTCGTGATCCTCCGTGATCTCGTGGATCAACCGTTCGGACATTTATGCTCCTTTCCCCAAAAGGATCTCGTAATTTATTTTAATCTATAATCGATACAGGTGTTTCGTGCCGTGGGAATGAGAGGGGTTGGAGATTTCATCTTCAGCAACCGTCGCAATCTTGCGGCTTATGAAAGGAGGAGCTATGCCGTTTGGGGTTGACGAGACCAGGGCGGCGGTTATCGCGATCGACCTTCACCGGGGCCATCTCGATCCGGGAGTTGCCACCATGCCCGTGCCCTCTGGAGTGGAGCGGCAGGTAATCGAGGCGAACCGCCGGTTTTTCGATCGGTGCCGGGAGGTTGAGATCCCGATCGTCCACCTGGTTACGAAGTACCGCGACGTGAACGAGATCCGCACGAACCCGTTTTGGCGCACCCGCGCTGACGATCCGGACGCGACACGCAAAAACGTGGAGCGACACAACATCGAAGGTTCTCCGGGGTGCGAAATCATCCCGGTTCTGTGGGATAAGGAGCGAGACTGGGTAGTTGATACCAAAAAGCGTTACAACTGCTTCGTCGCCACCGACCTAGACTTCGTGCTGCGCAAGCACGGCGTCAACACCGTACTCCTCACCGGGGTGAACACGAACAGTTGCGTCCTCTCCACGGCGACGACCGCCTGCAGCCGGGACTACGCGGTCTTCGTGGTGGAGGACTGCGTGGATACCATGGACGGCCCGGAGTTGCACGAGGCAGCCATCAAGTGTATACGAGCGGCCTTCGGCTGGGCTATGACGAGCGACGAGGTCGTCGATACCTTGAAGGGGGTTACCGTATGAGCGACCTGCCCGTCTACCAGATGTTCGTCGGTGGCGAGCACGTCCCCTCGGCCTCGGGCAAGACGTTTGAGGTCGAGAACCCCGCCAGGGGCGAGGCCATCGCCCTAGTCTCTGAAGGGGATAAAAAGGACATCGACGGGGCCGTTGGGGTCGCCGAGAAGGCCTTCCGGACGTGGGGTAAGACCAGCGGCGAAGAACGAAGCAACATCCTCTCCCGCGCCGCAGAGATCCTCGCGGAGAGGCTCGACGAGTTCGTCCGCATCGAGGTGGACCAGACCGGCCGAGCCTACCGCGAGATGTCAGCTCAGCTCGCCCGCCTGCCGGAGTGGTACGCGTACTTCGGGGCACTAGCCCGCACCCACGAGGACACGGTCCCGCCGTTCGGTGGAAACTACCTGAATTACACGAGGCGCGTCCCGCTCGGCGTGGTGGGTCACGTCACCCCCTGGAACCACCCCCTCCTGATACTCACCAAGAAAGTCGCCCCGGCGCTCGCCGGCGGGAACACCATCGTGACGAAGCCGAGCGAGGTGGCCCCGCTCACGCCGATCATGCTGGGTGATGTTCTCAGTGAGGCGGGGCTCCCCGACGGTGTCTACAACGTCGTGCCCGGCTTCGGCTCCACGGCTGGGCTTGCCCTCACGTCGCATCCGGGCATCCGCAAGGTAGACCTTACCGGTGGCACCGAGACCGGCAAAGCAGTGGCCTCCATCGCGGGAAAGAACCTCGCGCGCGTCGGCGCCGAACTCGGCGGTAAGGCGTCAAGCCTCATCTTCGAGGACACCGATGTCGACAACGCCGTAAGCGGCGCCCTGTTCGCCTCGTTCGTCGCGGGGGGTCAGACGTGCGTGCAGGGTGCTAGAGCGCTCGTGCACCGATCCATCTACAACGAGTTTGTGGAGAAGTTGGCGGAGAGGGCGAAGAGGATAACGCTCGGTGACCCCCACGACTCGGCGACCCAGATGGGGCCATTGGTCTCGGAGAAGCAGCTCAACCGCGTCGAGGAGTACGTCGAGATCGGGGTCGAGGAGGGTGCCAGCCTTGTCGCCGGTGGGCGCCGCATCACCGACCCTCCGTACGACAAGGGCTACTTCTACCCTCCGACGGTCTTCGCCGATGTCAAAAACGAGATGCGGGTCGCGCAGGAGGAGATCTTCGGCCCCGTCGTCTGCGTTATACCGTTCGACACTGAAGAAGAGGCCGTTAGCTTAGCCAACGCGACCGAGTTCGGGCTCGCCGGGGCGATCTGGACCAACGACGTAGGCAGGGCGCACCGCGTTGCGCACCAGCTGGAGATCGGCGTGATCTGGATCAATGATCATCACCGAATCGACCCGGCCTCCCCCTGGGGCGGGTTCAAGATGAGCGGTATCGGACGCGAGAACGGGATCGAAGCCTACCACGAGTACACGCAGACTCAGAACATCATCGTCAACCTCTCCGAAGAGCCCTTCGACTGGTTCGTCGAGGACGTAACCGGCAAACGCTACAGCTAGCTGTGTCGACGGTCGACATCCACAGCCACGCCATTCCACCCAGCGTGATCGAGGCTATCGAGGCCGATCCAACGGGCTTCTCAGCCCGAATAGAAGGCAAAGGAAAAGAGAGGCACGTGGTTCACGACCAGGGCTACGCGTACCCGCTGTTCGAGGAGTTCGTAGACCCCGCGACCAAGCTGCAAGCTATGGACGGTAAAGGGCTCGATATCTCGGTCCTCTCACCGCCCCCTCCCCTTTTCTACTACTGGGCTGACGCCAAAACCGGGGCTCACATAGCGCGGCTCGTCAACGATGGTATCGGCGAACTGGTCTCCACAAAACCCGCTCGTTTCCGTGGGACGGCAAGTGTGCCGATGCAGTACACCGAAGCGGCGATCGCGGAGCTCGAACGAGTAGTCTCGGCCTATGGGTTTCGGGCGGTAGAGGTCGGAACCTCCGTCGAGGGCGCGCAGCTCGCCGACGTGGCCTTTAGGCCATTACTGGAGCGGGCCAGCGAGCTGGGTGTCCTCATACTCGCCCACCCCTACTCTGTGGGGGCAAAGCAAGGTCTCGAGGACTACTACCTCACCAACCTGCTCGAGAACCCGTACGACTCCACGCTCACGATCGCCAACCTGATGTTCAGCGGGCTGTTGGAGGAGCTGCCAAGCTTGAAGCTGTGCGTCGCCCACGGGGCGGATTCACACCCTACCAGATCGGCCGACTGGAGCACGGGCACCGGGTGCGGCCCGAAACGCGGGCGAACACGCAAACGGCGTCGTCGGAGTTGTTGCGCGGGCTGTTCTTCGACACCCTCACCTTCAATCCTCGGGCGCTTCGCTACCTCGCGGACCTCGTCGGGGCGGAGCGGATCACCCTCGGCTCCGACGCCCCCTTCGACATGGGTGAGGAGGACCCCCTGGCCACCGTTGAGGCTGTGCCCGGCCTGTGACGAGCGAGGAGCGCGATGCGATCTTGTCGGGTACGGCTCTCCAACTCCTTGAAGAAGAGGACGGCTGAGCCTTACGCTGGTAGCCTAGGTTCTCAACCTACGGGAAACTGCGTACCGCTGTAGAGTACAGGTGCAACATCACGCCAGACCTCGAGGCTGCTTTTAATTTATACGGGTGCGTTCGCTTCGAGCAGGCGCGGCACCGCTCCGACTATGCACCGGAATGCCTCCAGCGAGGCCAGCAACTCCTCAGAGAGGATGTCCCTCGTTATCAAGACGACGCGTGAGCACCGGTCCTCCTCAGGCCACTCCTCGAGGTGGTCCGGGGGGTGTATGACGTGCTGGACGCCGTTGAGCAGGACGGGCCCTGCCTCTCCGACGTCGAGAAGGCCCTTTACGCGCAAAACCTCCTCGCCTCGGGCATGGAGTAGCATGCTGAACCAGACACCGAAGGCCGCCCAGTTTACGGGGCCGTCGAAGGTCAAAGAGGTCGAATGCGTCCGGGATACGTGGCGAGCGTATCCATACCCCGGCCCGGGGTTTCCGGGACCCACCTTGGGCGCCTTTGCACCGTTAGGCGAGCTGATCGGTGAAAGGTCGGCCGTGGGGTGGAAGAGATCGGTGGGATCCACCTCCCCGAAGGGGGCCTCGACGATGCGGGCGGAGGGGTTGATACCGCCGAGCCTGCTGCGCAAGACGTTGGGCACGCCGGCCTTTGCCACATCCGTTTTGGTCAGGACGATCACATCGGCCGCCGCGACTTGCTTGGTCGACTCGGGGTTGCGATCGAGGTGCATCTCCCCGTTGACGGCATCGACCGTGCAGATTACGAGGTCCACGTAATAGTGGTGCTGCAAAACGGGGTGGGCAAAGAGGGTGAAAAGAATGGGAGCAGGGTTCGCGAGGCCGGTCGTCTCGACGACCACCCGGTTCAGTGGCGGTATTGTGCCCCTCGCTTCCTCGTCCAAGAGCTCCAGAAGCGCGTCGACGAGATCCTCACGCGTGGTGCAGCATAGGCAGCCGTTCTTGAGGAGGACCGTCTTCTCGTCAGCGCGCCTGAGGAGGTGGTGGTCGAGGCCTACCTTACCGAACTCGTTGACGAGGACGACCGTATTAGCTAGGGACTGAGCCGAGAGTACCCTCGAAAGAAGGGTGGTCTTGCCGCTCCCGAGGAAGCCCGTTACAACCGTTACCGGTTTCTTAGCCGCTTTAGCCCCCGTTCACCGGCGCCTCACCCCGCACCGCTTCGTGCAGCGCCGCGTGCAGAGCAGGGTCGAGTGGGTCGAGCGGTCGGCCGGCGAGCCTTTGCGCTGCGGGCCACAGGGAGCCCAGGTCCTGCACCAACACGGAGCGTCCCTTCTTGTTCCGCAGGAGGTACTTGCTTCCAGCCCAGTCGCTGACCCGAAGGCCGTAGTGACGCAGTACCTCGTTCATCACCTTCGCTCGGTGGGAACGGTCGCGGCGCCGGAAGCGGTGGTATTCGCCATGCTCTCCGGTAGGCTCGGACGCACGGGCTCTGTCCTCGATGTGCCGCTCCGTCCAGTGGAGCTGGGAGACGAACTCTCTGCAAAGCACGCACATAAGGTCTAAGGGTGTTCTAGGCTCTGTACTCTAGCCGATTCACCCCGAGGTTGGCGGCGGGCGAAGTCATCAGCGATCTCCTCGAAGGTCATCCACTCTACGCCAGGGTGACGATTTATGTAATCTATCAAGCGCTCCAGCATGAGGAGGTTCTGTGGCCTGCCCGAGACGTCTGGGTGGATGGTGAGGCCGTACACCGCGTAGTCCATCTCGCGGTAAACCCAGTCGAATTGGTCGCGCCATAAATCTTCGATGTCCCGCGGGTTCATGAAGCCGTGGCTATTCGGGGCGTTCTTGATGAACATCATTGGCGGCAGGTCGTCCAGATACCAGTTCGGGGGGATCTTGATCAGGTCTATCTCCTCGCCGCGCTCGAGTGGCTTCATCCACTCGGTGGCGGGTTGCGAGTAGTCAACCTTGGTCCACGTGTCGCCCTTGCGGGCGTAGTAGGGAGTGAAGTCGTTGTGCTGTAACGAGCGGTCGTACTTGTACTCGTACTCGAGCAGGATCTCATTGGTGGCATCCGAGGGCTCCCACCACGGCGCCGAGTTACCGACCGGCCGCCTGCCGGTGAGGTTCTCGATCAGCTCTATACACCTCTCGATAACGTCTCTCTCCTGCTGCGGCGTCATCTCAACCGGGTTCTCGTGCGAGTAGCCGTGGGTGCCGATCTCGTGCCCGGCGTCCACGATCGCCTTGCACTGGTCGGGGAACGTCTCTATGGAGTGCCCGGGTACCATCCACGTGGTCTTGATGTCGTACTTCTCGAAGAGACTCAACAGACGCGGCGTGCCGACCTCGCCGGCGAACATGCCCCGCGAGATATCGTCCGGCGAGTCCTCCCCACCATAAGATCCAAGCCAACCAGCGACGGCGTCGAGGTCGACTGCGAAGGCGCAGAATATCTCCTTTTCGGCCACCATCTTCCACCTTTCACCCTTTGCCTTTCCACCTGGATTGTATAGCAACCGTGCTCTCACGCTAAAGGGCCGGAGTTACTATGTGAACCGCCTTAGCGTCCCGCGCGTTGAAGGGTGACTCGGCCGTCGGTAACATAGGCGTCCGAGGGGTTTCGAAAGGAGGAGTTGCGGTGGCCCTTCCGAAAGTGACGGTACTCTCTTTAGGCGGCACCATCTCCGCGACCCAAAGGGGTGGCTCCGGGGTCGAGCCCTCGCTGACCGGTGAAGCGCTAGTCGAGGACGTGCCCGAGATAGCGAAGGTCGCCGAGGTTTCAGCTGAGTCTTTTAGACAGGTGCCTGGTTCGGAACTAGCCCTCGATGATCTGATCGAGCTCTCTGCGGAGATCAAAGGCCGCATCGACGAGGGCTACGAGGGCGTCGTGGTAACTCAGGGGACCGACACCATAGAAGAGACGGCCTTTGTTCTGGATCTTCTCGTCGACACGGATGCCCCAGTAGTTGTAACGGGCGCAATGCGCAACCCGACTCTTCCGGGGGCCGAGGGCCCGGCTAACCTCCTGGCCTCCGTGCAAGTCGCGATCAGCGAGGCGGCCCGCGGGGTTGGCACGGTAGTCGTCCTGAACGACGAGATCCACGCCGCCCGCTTCGCGCAGAAGACCCATACGTCGAACCCCGCGACCTTTCGCTCCCCGCTCACCGGACCGATAGGTTGGATCGCCGAGGGCACCGTGAGGGTCGCCACTCGTCCTGTAGGGGGCCATCACATCGCCCTCCCATCAGAGACCCAAGACCGTCATGTTGCCCTCTACACTGTCGCCCTTGGAGACGACGGACGCCTTCTTTCAACTATCGGGCGGTCGGGGTACGAGGGGCTTGTGATTGAAGCTTTCGGCGCCGGACACGTACCTTCGGTGATGGTCGAGCCTTTAGGGAATCTTGCCGGAGAGATGCCGGTCGTCCTGGCGTCGCGCACCGGTAGTGGGGAGGTTCTAAGGAACACCTACGGCTTCACCGGCTCCGAGACGGACCTACTGGAACGCGGTCTCATCAACGCGGGGATGCTCGACGGCCCAAAGGCACGCCTCTTCCTCTCCTTGCTGCTCCGATCTGGCACAGGCAAACAAGAGATCGCCGGGGCGTTCGACCGCTTGCTCGGCGCCTGACCCGGCCGAGCACCGTCTGTCAGAAGCCTTGCACCGTCTCCTCGATCAGCATGTCGACGACGTCTTCGAGCCGTCCCGTTCGCTCGTACGCCTGGCGCTGGCGGTCTGCGCCGTTGCCCCGCTCCAGAGTCTCGCGCACGAGCGCCGAGACCTCCTCCCAGTCCCCGGCCTCCTCTAAAGCCGGGCGTGTGAAGGCGAGCAGCTTCTCGATCATCTCCCGAGCCGGGACGGCATGCTCGGCTTCCACGTCCAAGAGTTTCGCGTCCAGCCCGTCCCGCGAGGCGAGCCAGTGGGCGGCGCGCAGAAGCTCCGGACGCGTCTTCGGGTACGTCTCCTCGCGCTCGGCCCGCTCGTGGCAGGCGCGCACCAGCGCGCGCGAGAGGCCCGCCGTCATCACGGCCTCGTCCACCCTGCTGCACACGTCCATCACCCTGATCTCGACCGTCTCGAGCTTCTCCGGCAGCCGTGCGTCCCAGTAGATCTTGGTCGGGTCCGCCGCTACTCCGCTAGCCACCAGGGTCTCCACCAGGGCGTCGTGCTCGGCGCGCGACTCGAAATGCCCCGGCGGCCCCGACGCCGGCAGACGGCCCCAGACCTGTGTGCGGTAGCTAGCGTAGCCGGTGTCGTCTCCGAGCCAGAAAGGTGAGTTGGCCGAGAGCGCGAGCATCGGCGCCAGCCACACGCGCAGCCGGTTCATCACCCCCACCGCCGCCTCGCGGTCGCTCAAGCCGACGTGCACGTGGAAGCCGAACACGACCTCCTCCTGGGCCAGCCGCCGGTAGCTCTCCATAACGCTCTTGTAGCGCTCCTTGGGCGTGGTGCGCTGCTCCCGCCAGTGCGAAAAGGGATGTGTGCTCGCTGCGGCGATCCGGCCGCCCTCCTCCTCCGCCGCCTCCTTAACCTCGCGCCGGAGCCTCGAGATCTCGGCGCGCACCTCCGCGAGCGTGCGGCAGATGGGGCTGATGGCCTCGATCTGCGAGGTCAGCAGTTCGG
>DATDKT010000296.1:0-5599 GCA_036519775.1 Rubrobacteraceae bacterium | reverse complement strand
CGGCTCTCGGGGCCTCTGGCGGCGCGGCTCTCCTCGAAGCCGTGCTGATACTGGCCCTTGACTCTTCGACGGGGGTCGTTACGGTCGTTATCGCCCGCGCGGGAGAGGGCGGGCGGGAGGTGCTCGCGGAGATCTCTATCCCTTCCCGTGGCGCCTCGGAGACGTTGCTCCCGGCGGCCCACGCCGCTCTCGACCTCGCCGGGACGGATTTGAGTGAGGTGGAGCGCATCCTGGTCGGGGTAGGTCCCGGTACTTTCACGGGTATACGTATCACCCTGGCCGCCGGTCGCGCGCTCTCACTCGCGACCGGTGCTGCGCTCTCCACGAATTCGACGCTGGCCGCCCTGGCCGCCCCGGCCTTGTTGGGCGCGGTGGAACCCGAGGTCCTCGCCGTGCTCGACGCCAAGCGCCGCCAGGTCTTCGCCCAACGTTTCGGAGACGACGGCGCGCGTGGGGAGATATTGTGCTACGCGCCGGAGGAGCTTCCTGCGATGCTCGCGCCGGTGGAGGAGCGTACGCTTCTCGTCGGCGACGGCGCAGTGCGTTACAGAGAGGCGCTCTCCGGTCTCGGGCGCGTACCGCCTGACGCCTCGCCGCTGCATCAGGTAACGGCTGTGGGTCACGTTCTCTCGGCGGATCTCACATCCGTTCCCGCCCGCGAGGTGGTGCCGCTCTACGTCCGTGAGCCGGACGCCGAGGCGAGGAGGGACCTGAACCCCTGGAGCAAGGCTTGACAGAGCCGGGGCCAGAGCTATCTGTGCGCCCGATGCGCCTTTCGGACCTGCCGGAGGTGATGGAGACCGACCGGAGGAGTCTCCCGAAGCCGTGGAGCGAGGAGATCTGGCGCGAGGAGCTTTCCAGTCCGTTTGGCCTGTACGTGGTCCTCGAAGCGGGCGGCGCCATCTCCGGTCACGTAGGACTTAAGCTGATCTTCGATGAGGCACACGTCATGACGCTCGCGGTACGCCCCGAACGACGACGGCGGGGCTTCGCCCAGGTCCTCGTCGAGGCCGCCTTGGCAGACCCGGCCTCGGCCGGCGCGAGTCGCGTCTACCTGGAGGTGCGCCCGAGTAACCTGGAGGCCCGCGCGCTCTACCGCTCTCTGGGCTTCACCGAGACTGGTGTCCGTCCCCGCTACTATGGCGACGAGGACGCGCTGGTCATGACCCTCGATCTCGCGAAGAGTCGCCGGTAGCTTTCCGACGACGCTCGCGCTCCTTGCGGGCCTCCCGGCGCCGCCGGAGGGCGTCTCTGCCCTCGAAAGGTTTTAGCAGGTAGAGGGCCGGTGCTAGACAGACCAGAAAGCTCACGAAGATGACGGTCACGATAAATGGATCTACCGGGCCGCGAATCACGTAGATCAAAAACTGCGCCAGCAGCACCAGCGCTATAAAAGCGAAGAGCAGCGAGAAAGTACGCATGGAGCTAGTATAGCTTGTCAGCTAGTCGGTCCGTCAGCAAGGCGGGCAGCTAATGAAGTCGCTATGCGCGCAAGCGTCCCATCGGGAGCCCGTGTCACCGTTAAGTAGAACGCCTCGGCGGTCTGCGGAGCGAAAGCCAACAAGCTGGGGTGCTGACGTGCTGAGATGCTCTAAAATCACGGAGTGATTTTAGCTATCGAAACCTCCTGCGACGATACCTGCGCCGCCGTCCTCGAACCCGGCGGACGCCGCGCCTTCTCCAACGTCGTCCACACCCAGACGGAGCACGAACGCTACGGTGGCGTCGTTCCCGAGGTGGCCTCCCGCGCCCACCTCGAGCGTCTCGACGCTGTCGTGGAGAAGGCTCTAGCCGACGCCGGTACGGCGCTTGATCAGATAGAGTGCGTCGCCGTCACGGTGAGACCCGGCTTGATCGGGGCACTCCTCGTCGGCCTCTCGAGCGCCAAGGGCCTGGCCTTTGCACGGAAGCTCCCCCTGATCCCCGTGAACCACCTCGAAGGTCACGTCGCCGCCGCCTATCTCGCTGACCGCGAGCTAGAGCCGCCCTTCGTCGCCCTTATCGCCTCCGGCGGCCATACTGCCCTCTACTCCGTGACCGGAGATGGCATGGACCTCCTCGGGCAGACTCTAGACGACGCAGCCGGCGAGGCGCTCGACAAGGGTGCTCGCATGCTTGGCTTGGGCTTCCCCGGCGGTCCCGCTATCTCAAAGGCCGCTCGAGACGGGGACCCTTCGCGTTACGATTTCCCCGTCGCCCTCAAAGAGAAGAGCAACCTCGACTTCAGCTTCTCCGGCCTCAAGACCAGCCTCCTCTACAAGCTGAAAGCGCTGGACGAGGACGGGGTATGGAAAGAGCTGCCGCACCTCGCCGCGGGTTACGAGTCCGCCGTCGTCGAGGCGCTCTCGCGCAAGCTCCTGCGGGCGGCGGAGCTTTACGACGCCCCGGCCCTCGTGGTCGTCGGGGGTGTGGCCGCCAACGCCTCCTTGCGTCAGAGGCTGGAGAGGGAGTGCGAGGGGCTCGGGACGAAGCTCGTCGTCCCGCCGCCCGAGCTGTGCACCGACAACGCTGCCATGATCGGAGCCGCCGCCGCGACCACGCCCGCCGTTCCCTACCCGGACTATTTGAGCTTCAATGCTCAAAGCGTCTAGCGAAGAAGATCCCTCAACGGACGACCGCTCTGTAGAGTATGGTGATTAGGTTATCGTCCGGCTATCTCGAGCTCACGGGATAGCGTGGAGGGGTAGAAGCTTGCCGCCGGGTTCTAGATTCGCGAGGGTGTCCTATATTTTGTTCGCCGTGGCCGTTATGCTGGCCGGACGCCGGAGTTCGCTATTATGGTCGGCACCGTCGTCTCCGTCAAGAGGACGAATGGGAACGGTTGGAACCACTCAGGCGGCAATACGACCCCACTAACAATACGACCACTAACGATAGACAGAGAGCGTTAGTCTCTACGTGCGGCTAGTCCTTAGCCTCTAGAAAAGCTGTTTGCTGAAAGCCGATAGATAACAGTGAGAACCACGTCAGCGGTTCTCCAACGCTCGCTCGCGTTCTTCGCCGGTAAGCGCGGTGCTCCGAGCGCACTTTATACACGTAGCGTGTACGTTCTTGGGGTGGTCCTTGAGGTAGAGTAAGAGCACCTTCTTCGGCACCCGGTACAGAATATGCGTACTGGCCTCGCCGCATCTCTCGCAGAACCGCTCCTCGCGGCCCAACTCCTTCGGTATACGGCTCAGGCTCGGTATTCGGTCGGTGCGGAACACGCTCATAATATTTGAATTGTAATCCCATCCGGAATATACTTCGGACGTCGGCACTCTCATTGTGAGAGTGCCGAAAAGCGGTATTTTGTAGGCGAACTGTAGTTTAGCAGAGGAGGTTTTCGAGTGGCGCACAAGGAGCTTAGGTTCGACACCGAGGCACGTCGGGCGCTAGAGACGGGCGTAAACAAGCTCGCCGACGCGGTCAAGGTAACGCTTGGTCCCAAGGGCCAGTACGTGGTATTGGACAAGAAGTTCGGTTCGCCGACCATCACCAACGACGGCGTAACGATTGCGCGTGAGATCGAGCTAGAGGACATCTTCGAGAACCAGGGTGCCCAGCTCGTCAAGGAGGTCGCGACCAAGACCAACGACGTCGCGGGCGACGGGACGACCACGGCGACGATTCTGGCGCAGACCATCGTGCGCGAGGGCCTCAAGAACGTGGCCGCGGGCGCGAACCCGGTCATCCTCAGGGCCGGTATCGACAAGGCGGTCGAGGCGGCGGCCGAGGCCATAAGAGACCAGGCCAAGGAGATCGGCGGCAAAGACGAGATCGCGCGCGTCGGTGCCATCTCCGCGCGCTCGGATGAGATCGGCAACGTTATCGCCGAGGCCATCGACAAGGTTGGCAAAGACGGTGTGGTCAACGTCGAGGAGTCGCAGACCTTCGGGATGGACCTGGAGTTCACCGAGGGCATGCAGTTCGATAAGGGCTACCTCTCCCCGTACTTCGTGACAGATCAGGAGCGGATGGAGGCCGTCCTCGACGATCCGTACATCCTCATCGCCAACCAGAAGATCGGGAACGTCCAGGACGTGTTGCCGATCCTCAACCAGGTCATGCAGAGCAACCGCCCGCTCCTCATTATCTCCGAGGACGTAGAGGGCGAGGCGCTTGCCACCCTGATCGTCAACAAGCTGCGCGGCACGTTCACCGCCGCGGCGGTGAAGGCTCCGGGCTTCGGCGACCGGCGCAAGAGGCAGATGGAGGACATCGCCATCCTCACCGGCGGCGAGGTCATCACCGAGGAGTTGGGTCTGAGACTCGAGAACACCCAGCTAAACCAGCTCGGGCGTGCCCGCCGGGTCGTTATCACCAAGGACAATACCACCATTGTGGACGGCGACGGCGACACCGAGAGGATCCAGGGCCGCATAAACCAGATCCGGGCCGAGGTCGAGACCACCGACTCGGACTTCGACCGCGAGAAGCTCCAGGAGCGGCTCGCCAAGCTCTCCGGCGGCGTGGCCGTCATCCGGGTGGGCGCCGCGACCGAGACGGAGCTCAAGGAGAAGAAGCACCGTGTAGAGGACGCCCTCAGCGCGACCCGCGCGGCCCTCGAAGAGGGCATCGTGCCCGGCGGCGGCGTCGCTCTTCTGCACGCTCAGGCACCCGTGGCCGACCTACTCGACTCTTTGGACGGCGACGAGCGTACGGGAGTGAGGATCGTGCACCGGGCTTTGGAGGAGCCGATAAGGCAGATCGCGGTGAACGCGGGCGCCGACGGCTCTATCGTGGTAGACAAGGTCCGTACCCAGGGCGGCTCCACCGGATTCAACGCGCTTACGGGCGAATATGAGGATCTGGTCTCCGCGGGTGTGGTTGACCCGGCGATGGTAACGAGGAGCGCGTTGCAGAACGCGGCCTCCATCGGCAGCCTCATCGTCACCACCGATGTCGTCGTGGCCGAGCCCGAGGAGGAGACCCCCGCGATGCCCGGTGGTGGCATGGGCGGCATGATGTAAGGTCTCCCCAAGATGGGTACCTTAAGGGGCGGCGTCTTTCGGGGCGCCGCCTTTTCACTTTTGTAAGTCGCTGTCGTGAAGGACCTCATAGAGTGTTGTGTGGAGCGGACGGGGCAACGCATAATGAGTACGCATGACTGAGGTTCGTGGAGATGCAACCACGTAAAGGAGGAAGGAGCTTCGTGTATTGTCCTAACTGCGGCGCCCAGAACAGCGACAATGCCAGCTACTGCGCAAATTGTGGCAATGCTCTACAGGCAATCAATACGCCAAGCGTAGACGTTCCGTCGCCTCCACAACCCCAGGGTCAAGCCTCGGTGCCGAACTACCTGGCTCCAGCGATTCTTACGACTTTGTTCTGTTGCCTGCCTTTCGGCATCGTTTCGATAGTGTTCGCAGCACAAGTCAATGGCAAACTCGCGGCAGGGGACCGTGCGGGTGCTCTTCAATCGTCTCAGAACGCTAAGACTTGGGCCTGGCTCTCCTTCGGATTTGGGATAGCTTTTTGGTTTTTCCTTGTATTTCTCCAACTCCTCTAGTCGGAAGCTGAGTCGCGGTTATGGTCGAAGCTAGAGAACGGCTGTTGTCATTTGCGTTCGTCTTGATGGCAGTAGGTGCTTTGGGGTTCCTCTATTTGTTCAATCCGA
>DATDKT010000295.1:0-12615 GCA_036519775.1 Rubrobacteraceae bacterium | reverse complement strand
TTCCGCCTCGGGGAAGAACAACTGGCCGAACACGAGCGCAGCGGCCGTGCCGTATATGAAGAAGTCGTACCACTCGAGCGCCGTGCCCACGAGCGCTCCGATAACCACGCGACGTAGCTCCGATGCGGTAACGGCCCGGGTATCTGGACCTCCGTCGGAGGCGGTGGAGTCGAACTGATCGCCGGAATCAGTCTGTTCTGTCGTCGCCCCTGTCCCCTTTCTTTGCTCGGGCCCAGCTAGCTCATAAGAAGCCCGCCGTTGATCTCTATGATCTCCCCCACTAGGTAGTCCGCAGCGGAAGAAGCTAGAAATAGTACCGCCCCGACCATTTCCTCCGCCGTACCCTCGCGCCCTAGGGGTATTCCTTGCGCGATCTGGTCCCGTACCTCGGGAGGTGTGAACCGTTCGTGGAACGGCGTTGCTATAACCCCTGGTGCGATGCCGTTGACCAGCACGCCGTCGGCAACCAGCTCCTTGGCCATCGCCCGCGTAAGAGTGCTCACGCCGCCCTTGGCCGTCGCGTAGGCTGCCGAGCCGGGCCCGCCACCGTTACGGGCAGCGACGGAGGTCACGTTGATGATCCTCCCTTTCTCCTGTCGCTTCATCAGCGGCAACACAGCCTGCGAACAGAGGTAAACGGATTTGAGGTTGACCTCCATTACGCGGTCCCAAAGGTCCTCGGTCATCTCCTCGAGGGTGCGGCGTTCAATCAATGACCCTGCGTTGTTCACCAGCACGTCGATCCGCCCGTAGCGGTCCTCAACCTCTCCGGTCATCCTCCGAACGTCTCCGGAGTCCGACACGTCGCCCTTCACCAGCAAGGCTTCCCCACCGAGCTCAGCGACCCGCTCCGCAACCTCCTGCGCTTTATCCTCGCTGCTGTTGTAGTGCACTACCACGCGGCAGCCCTCTCGGGCGAAGCCCAAAGTGATTGCCCGCCCGATACCGGTGCTGCTGCCCGTAACCCACGCCACCTCGTTAGAGAACAAAACGACCTCCGCTTCGGATCACAACATCTAGGGTATTCACAGGGCTCTCCCTCCCGCCTCGCCGTCGTTGCCGCTCATAAGGTTATATGGGTCGATTTAAAGTACCAGGTGACTTCCGGAGTCGAACTCCAAAGGGACGGCTCACCGACGGCTTCGACGTCCTCTCGGGCCTCCACCTCTTCCAAGAGTACCTCGGAAAGCCACAACTGCTTGAGGTGCAGGGTATTTTCTACTATCAGCAGGCGTCCTTCCTTGATACCCTCGGGTTTGAGAACTCGCCACGCAGCTTCGAACAGGGCCTCATCATCGGCGAGGGTCATCGGGACCGCCGCTCGGATGGGACCACGAGCCGGAGCAACCCGGTGGTCTGTGTAGCCTAGGTCGCACGCTACACCCCGCTGAAGGCGCTGAAGCCACCGTCCACGGGCACCACCACTCCGTTGACGAAGTTCGCCGCCGGAGAGCACAACCAGATCACCGTGCCGGTGAGCTCCTCCGGCTCCCCGAAGCGCCCCACCGGGGTGTGCTCGATGATGGCGCGGCCCCGCTCGGTGAGGCTTCCGTCTGCGTTCACGAGTAGCGCCCGGTTCTGCTCCCCGAGGAAGAAGCCGGGTGCGACAGCATTGACCCTTATGCTGCCATACCGCCGGGCGAGGTCCACAGCCAGCCAACGGGTTAGGTTCTCGACCGCAGCCTTGGCAGCCGAGTAGCCCGCCACCCGGGTGATCGCCCTTCCAGCTGCCATGGAGGAGACGTTGACGACGCAGCCCCCCGTCTCATGCGTCATCGCCTCGCCGAAGATTTGAATAGGGAGCAACGTCCCGACCAGATTCAGGTCGAAGACTTCCCCAAAGGCCTCCTGCGGCAGGTCAAAGATCGTCGCGTCGCCACTCAAGGTGGCCCCCGGAACGTTCCCACCGGCGGCGTTCACCAAGATATTCATCCGACCCCAACGGTTCAGTACTGCTTCCCGGGCAGCCCGTAGCTGCTCCTCGTTCAGTACGTCGGCCAGCAAGGGCATCGCCTCGCCGCCGGAGCCTAAGATCTCCCGCGCGACCTCCTCGGCCCTCTCCTCGCGCCGGCCGAGCACTCCGACCCTGGCGCCGACCCGCGCGAGTCCCCGCGCCATCGCTCCGCCGAGAACCCCCGTTGCGCCGGTGACGACGGCAACTTTGCCCGACAAGGAGAAGAGGCGCTCTAGGGAAGCTTGCGTGCCCGTCTCCGCTGTCATGCAATCTCCCCGAGGCGGTAGGTACTCTTTGCTTGTCCGTAGGCGAGGTCCCAGGCCATCTCGCGAGCGTCCTCGTCACCGACCACGCCGGTAGTAACGAGGCCGGCGAGCCAATCACTCACCACCCTGCGCCACACGTCGTGGCGTGCCGGGATGCTCGCGAAGGCCCTCGTGTCATCGTTGAAGCCGGCGAGGTTGCCAACACCGGCGGTCTCCACGACTGCGTCGAGGTACCGCTGCATCCCGAGCGGGCTGTCGAAGAACCACCAGGGTGCTCCGAGAGAGAGCCCAGGGTAATGGCCGGCCAGGGGGGCAAGCTCGCGCGAGTAGGTGGACTCGTCGAGGGTGTAGACCACGAGTCGGAAGCGCAGGTCGTTCCCGTACTCGTTCAGGAGAGGCCCGAGGTTCCTCGTCCACTCCGTCGCCACAGGAATGTCCGCTCCCATATCGATCCCGAATCGGCCGAACACGGTCTCATTGTGGTTACGGAGGCTGCCGACGTGCAACTGCATCACCATCCCGTCCTCGACGCTCATGCGCGCCAGCTCCACCAGCATATGCGCCGTGAAGCGGGCAGCGTCGTTCCCGCCTGCCTTGCCGCGTAGGGCGCGGGCGAAAATCCCCTCCACCTCGGCGTCGGGGAGACGCTCCGCACGAGGCGTCAGGGCCGCGTGGTCGGTAGCGACGGCCCCCACCTCCTTAAAGAAAGCTCGCCGCTCCACCAGCGCTTCGACGAAGGAGAGGTAGTCCGTGACTTCCACACCGGAAACCTCGGAGAGCTTCTTCACGCCGTCTCGCCAGCCCTCCGCATCGAGGTTCACGAGCGCGTCGGGCCGGAAAGTCGGGCGGACCCTCTCGCCCCAGCCCTCGTCACGCAGCTTCTTGTGTTGCGCCAGGGTGTCGGTGGCGGCATCGGTGGTGCAAAGCACCTCAACGTTGAAGCGCTCGAAGAGGGTGCGGGGAGCAAACTCGGGGCTAGAGAGCTTCCCTTCGATGTGGTCGTAGATCCTTTGCGCGCTCTCGCCGGTCAACTTCTCCTCAACCCCGAAGAGGTTGACGAGCTCGTCCTGGAGCCAGAGGCCGGTGGGGGTACCGCGGAAGAGGTGAAAGTTTTCGGCGAAACGCTGCCAGATTCGGCGGTGATCTGTCTCGACCGGCCTCCCGTCACGAGCCGGCACTCCGAGGTCCTCCATCGCTACGCCTTGACTGTAGAGCATGCGAAAGACGTAATGGTCGGGGACGACGAAGAGCTCCGCGGGAGTGCCCAAGGAGGCGTCCGGGTCGGCGAGGAGCACGGGCGGGACGTGCCCGTGGGGACACACGAGCGGAAGGTCTGCCACGACCTCGTACAGCTCGCGGGCCACGCCGCGCCTGGAGGGCTCCGGATCGAAGAGGCGGTCGGGATCGAGGGTCCACGGTTTGATCACGGTTCTAGTCTCCTTGCTTAAAAGGCCTCAGGTGCTTCACGAAGTGCGACTCGAGGTTCGTCGCGTAGTACTCGGGGTGGGCTCGCAGCAGGGCGTACAGACGCTGACGCAAGCGTGCCTCCGTCAGCACCGAGCCGAAGGTGACGTGCAGGATCTCCCGCTCGTCGAACCGCTCCAGCAGCTCGGACAGCTCGTCGTCGGCGTACCCTCTCAGCGAGGCCGCGCTCCTCAGGCTCGCCGAGACGTGGTAGCTTAGCCGGTCCTCACCATACCGCTGCCGGGCGAAGGTATAGATCTCCCGAAACAGAGCCGGGTCGAGCACGGCGACTGTCCTCAAGCCCTCCAGGTAGCTCGTGCCGGCGGTCTTGAGATGCACGAGCCCCCGAGTTTGTCGAACGGCAGGCCCGTAGATGGAGGGCTTGTCCGAGCCGGAGTGCAGGCTGAGCTTGTACGGTCCGTTGGACGAAGCCGCACGGGCAAGGGCCGCGTGGACCGCGAAGTCCCTCTCGAACCCTCCGATGTCCCCAATGTAGTCCACGCCCTTCTCGAAGCGCCCGACATAGCGCGGCGCGAGGCTCACGAAGCGCACCCCGAGGCGACTTAACTCTCCCACCACGTAGGCGTGCTGGGCGTGGGTCGTGGACGTCTCCGTCTCGTCGACCGAGACCTCGACCTCGAAGGGCCTTCCCCCCATCGCCTCCTCCAGGTAGCGATACATACTTGCGACGTGGGCCACGGCCCGACCGTACTTCACGGCGGCACGCGCGAGGGCCTCCTCGCCCAGAGTAACCTCGTACCCCTCGGCCGTGAGCCGCTCCGGGTAGCGCCGCTTGAGGTTCTCGAAGCTGTCCTCCAGTTCCTCCCACGGCAGCCCGTCCAGAGCGCCGCGAAGCGTGCGAGCGTCCACGCCCTCCGCCTGATCGTCGACCCGTTCACCGGGGTCGAAGGTGAAGAAGGTATAGCCGGCGGCGACGCAGGCATTCACGTCCTCGAAGGTCTTGAGGTGGTCGGCGTCGGCGCCAAACCCTTCTCGCCAACCCTCGGCGAAGACGCCCCAGGTAGCATCGTCCATAACCTCTTGCGGCGTGCGGCCGGTGCGCTGCATCTCGCGAATGGACTGCTGGGCGAAGATCGGGGCAATGCCCCCACCGACTGTCCTCAAGGCTCGTACGTGTCCCGGGGTCGCCAGACCCAGCCGGTCGCCAAAACCCGTGGACGTTTGCAGGCCCAGCAACCGAGGACGGAGCCACGGCAGCGCCTCCCGTATGGCAGCGGCGTTATGGGTGCTCAAGGGACCCAGCAAGAGGGTGCGGCCGTCGTGGTGACCTTGGGTCTTCCCTTCGAGGTCCCCGAAGAAGAGGGAGCCTTTAGGGGCCATCGCGACCAGCCGCTCGCCGTCGTCGGTCCGCGCGATGCCGAGCTCAGCGCCACTTGCGGAGGTCACCGAGCGAGGCGCTACGTCCAGCCCTCGTAGGGTCTCTAGACTAGAGGCTTTCGGCGTGCTGCTCATGGCACCTCCTCTAAGTTAGATGTCGGCGGGGATCACGCCGAGGTGCTGATCCCGCGTCCGATCCCGCGGCGCGCCTTCCCCTTCGGCTCGGCGTACCTGCGGTTGGGCGCCGTCGAGTACCATCCGGGGCGCCCGGGGTCCCGGTCGTAGGGGTAGCCGCCGAGCTTTTCGTAGAGTTCCGAGTACTCTGCAAGCTTGTCGCGGTCCAACGTCACCCCGAGCCCCGGTCCTATCGGGATCGGGATCTCGCCGTCCGAGTACGTGAACATGCCACCCTCTACGACGTCGTCCATCAGATGGTGGTAGTGGGCGTCAGCGGCGAATACCAGGTTAGGCAGGGCCGCCCCAAGGTGAAGCATCGTCGCGAGTTGCACGCCCAACTCCCCGCTGGAGTGTACCGCGACGCCTGTTTGGAACGTCTCGCAGACCTTCCCTGCCAGGTACGCCTGCCGCAGCCCGCCCCAGAAGGTGGTGTCGAGCAGCACCACATCCACCGCCCGCAGCCGGATGGCCGTTGCGAGCTGCTCGAAGTTGACGACGATCTGGTTCGTAGAGGTTGGGATCGAGATCTTCTCTCGTACCCGCGCCATTCCCTCCATCCCCCACGTCGGGTCTTCGAGGTAATCGTTGTTCAGATCCTCTATCCGACGAGCGACCTTTATGGACTGCTCCACGGACCAGACGCCGTTCGGATCCAGCCTCAGGGACGCCTCTGGAAACGCGCCGGCGAGTGCCCGCAGCACCTCCACGTCGTGCTCCGGAGGGTAAACCCCGCCTTTCAGCTTGTGGGTCTTGAAACCGCACCGGTCCGCGAGGTCCTGCGCATGGGCCACCATCTCCTCGGGGCTCTCCTCTCCACCGACCCCAGCCTCCTCATTCTGGTAGCGGTAGAAGAGGTAGCTGGCGAAGGGGACGGACTTGCGCAGAGAGCCGCCCAGGAGATCACAGACCCTCATGCCGGTGGCTATCCCGAGGATATCCAAGCAGGCGAACTCTATAGCGGCGTGAACCTGGGTTCGCGTGTTGTAGAGACCGGCGGTGGGGTTAGCTATCTTCCAGCGCATCTCCTCGAGGTTCGCCGGGTCGTGGCCGAGCAGGTACGACTTCATCGCCTCGACCGCAGCCTCTGCCGACTCCCCGCCGCCGCCCATTTCCCCTAGACCCACTAACCCCTCATCAGTCTCGACCTCCACGATGGTGCGGACGAAGCGGCCCCAGTGGGCGCCGTGGGCGTGGCGGATGGGCGCCTCCAGCGGCACGGCTACCGACGTCGCCCGTATATCCGAGATGAGGCCCGTGACCGGCACGCTATTACCTGACCCTCATGACCATGTTGGTCGGGTTGACGAACCGGAGGGCAGCTATCAGCAGGACGAGGGTAGTGGCCATGTAGATCACGGCCATCGCGTCTATCGATTGGCCGGGCCGGATGCCGGCCGAAAACGCCGCGTAGTAGAGGGCGACGACCAGCGTCTGGCTGCCGGCGCCTGCGGTCAGGAACGTTAGCTCGAACATGGCGACCGTTCGTACGAGGACGAGGAGGCCCGCGGCGAGTAGCCCAGGTACAGCTAGCGGCAAGAGTACGCGGGTGAACACCTTCAGGGTGGGGGCGCCCATCATGCGGGCGGCGCGCTCAAGGTTAGGGTCTATCTGCTCGATAAAGGGGGTCATGATCAGGACGACGAAAGGTAGCGCCGGTGCGAGGTTCGCCAAAATCACCCCGGCGACCGTGCCAGCCATCTGGTACTCGTAGAGCATCGTCGCCAGGGGTATGCCGTAAGTGATCGGGGGGACCAAGAGTGGCAGAATCAGGAGCCCGAGGACCAGGCTCTTGCCCCGAAATCGCCGCCGGGCGAGGGCGTAGGCAGCGGGCACGCCCACGACAAGACTGATCGCGGTAACACTTAGCGCTACGATGAGCGTGACGAGTAAAACCCTCCACAAGCTGAACTCGTTGACCGCGAACGCGTACCATTTGCCCGTGTACTCGTCTGGCAGCCACCCTCCGAACCACGAGGAGGCGAAAGAGTTTAGTAGCACCGTGAGGAAGATACTACCCACCATGAGGACAAAGAGCGTGACCGCCGCGTACACCAGCCAACCCGAGAGATCGGCCGTGATGCCTCTTCTTTTCTCGCCCATCAGCCCTTCCCTCCGCCGGTCGGTCCCCGGTACAGGCGCGAGCGGCCTAACAGGATCGCCGCTACGCACACCAGCTCTATGGCGGCCATGGTTATAGCTATCGCCGAGGCCTCGCCGAAGTCGAAGCGTTCGTAGGCGGCTTGCCAAGCGGCGAGCGCGATGACCCGGGTCGCGCCGGCCGGCTCACCGACCAAGACCGCCGAGGGGAACACGGCGAACGTAGCCACGAACGAGAGCGCCGCCGCTATGGCTACCCCCGGCATCATGAGGGGCAGCGTTATCCTCGAAAAGCGTTGCCAGGCACCCGCCCCGAGCATGCGCCCAGCTCTCTCCAGGTTCGGATCTATCCCGGAGGCGTAGCCCAAAAGGATCAAGAACACCACAGGAAACTCGGCGATGAAGAGCGAGATGAGCACCCCAATGTAGTTGTGAACGAGTTGGAGGGGCTCGTTTACGACCCCGAGGGTCAGGAGCACCTTGTTGAACCAGCCGGCCGGCCCGAAGAAGGTCAGCATGCCTTCGGCCACCAGAACGACGCCGAGCGACATCGGCACGACGAAGACCGCAGATATCGGCCGCTGCCCCTTTAAGGGGCGCCGCATCCGGTAGGCGATCGGGACCGCGACCAGCACGTTGGCGATGGTTACGGGGATGGCTATCCACAAGGTGTTCCAGATGGAAGCTCTCTCTCGGACGTCGCCGAGAAACGCCGCGTAGTTGGAGAGGAACCCCTCTCTACCGGGACCGGGTGTTAGAGAGACCCCTATACCGTACAGGAACGGCCAGACGAAGAGCGCCACCACCAGCACCAAGGCCGGCCCCAGCAGTAAGAGGAGGTTTCTGTCTATCCCCCAGCGAGACATCATTTTCGACACCGCTCAGCCCTCCTTGGTGAAGACGAAGAGCCGCTCCGGTGGCAGTTGTAGGGAGACCTTGCTTCCTACTTTCCAGTCCCCGGTCGTCCTGGCTATAAGGGGCTCCCCTAGCTCGCCAGGTACGCTGAGCTCCGAGTCGCGGCCAAGGAACTCGGCCAGCTCCACCGTGCCTGAGAATGCGCCCTGCTCCTTGCGGTCGGGAGGAACAACAGAGACATCCTCCGGCCGGATCGCCGCGACGGCGTCTTCACCCGGGGAGAGGTGATCCCGGAGGGTGCCCGAGATCTCGACGCCTGCTTGCGTAGCGACCCTCGCGTGCTCCCCTTCTGCCGCAGTCACCTTCACGGGCAGGAGATTCCGATAACCGAGGAAGTTCGCCGCGTAGGCGCTCGCAGGCTCCGCGTACACTTCTTTAGGAGGACCGACCTGCTGGATAGTGCCATCCCGCATCAGTACCACCCGGTCCGAGAGGGAGAGGGCCTCCTCCTGGTCGTGGGTGACGTAGATCGTGGTTAGGCCTAAGGTCTGGTGGAGGCGACGGATCTCCGTTCGCATCTCCAGTCGCAGCTTGGCATCGAGGTTGCTGAGGGGTTCGTCCATCAGGATGATCCTGGGCCTCGTGACCACGGCCCTGGCGAGCGCCACCCGCTGCTGCTGGCCGCCGGAGAGCTGCGCCGGGTACTTGTCACGGTGCTCTTCGAGATGCACAAGGGAGAGCACCTCCTCGACCCGCTCCCGGACCTCCGTCTTCCCCACTCCCTCCATCTCGAGCCCAAACGATACGTTGCGGGCTATGGAGAGGTGAGGAAAGAGGGCGTAGTTCTGGAATACCATCCCAAAGCGGCGGCGCTCCGAGGGCACGCTTAGGATGCTCTCCCCGTCGAGCTCGATGTCCCCAGCATCCGGCGCTAGTAGGCCGGCGAAGCAGTTCAAGGCTGTGGTCTTGCCGCACCCCGAGGGGCCAAGCAGGCCGATGAATTCACCGCCCTCCACCTCGAGTTCGAAGTCCTTGAGCGCTACCAGGTCACCGAAGCGTTTACTGAGGTTCTTGACCCAGATACGCCTTATGTGCGGCTCGGGACGCTCCGCGGCGGACTTTCTCTGTGCTTCCTCCGTACGTTCGACCATCACCCTACTCCGATCATCCCTCGACCTTGCTGCCGCCGACACGCTCGTCCCAGATTTCGAACGCCCTCACCAAGGCCGTCGCGTCGAGCTGCGTCTCCACCGGGAGGGTATCGATGAGCTGGTCGAACTGCGGCCGCTCGACCGAGGCTATGGCCTCCTGACTCTCCTCCGGCGCCATGTCCAGCGTCACGCCCCTCACCGCTGGTCCGGGGTAGAAGTACCCGTTATCGTAGGTCAACGCCTGCTGATCCCGTTGCAGCACATAGGAGATGAGGTCCAGTGCCACGGCGAGCCGTTCGGCGTCGATGCCGTCAGGGATAGTCGCGTAGTGGCCATCGGAGATCAGGGTCGTGTTTTCGAGGGTCAGGACCTCGAAGTCAGCCGGCACGGTCCCCAAGTACCTCGGGTTCATGTCCCATCCCATGCTCGACGCCAGCATTGCCCGGCTCCCCTCGCCGAGCTCTTCCATGGTGGCCGTCGTCCCCGAAGGATAGTACTCGACGTACTGGTCGAGCCGCTCCAGGTAACTCCAGGTATTGTCCCAGGTCTCAGGGTCTTTGGGGTCCGAGTCTCCCAGAATGTACGGGAGCCCCATTAGCAGGATCCTCCCAGGGCCCGAGTTGGCCGGACGTGCGTACATGAACTGCCCGGGATTCTCCTCCGCGTACTCCAGCAGCTCGTCGGCGTTCTTTGGGGGCGTGGAGACCTTCTCCGGATCGTAGGTAAAGGTAGGGCCAAAGTTCCCATAGCAGATCAAGATCCCCTGCCCCAGTGCCAGCTCCTGAGCCTGGGGGTCTAGGTAGTTCTCCTCGAGATCCGGGAACGCCTCCTCGAAGTTGGGGATGAGCCTGAGCCAAATGCCCTGCTCGATCCCAGCGGACAACCCGTCGACGCCCGTCAGCGCCAAGGCTATATCCACCTGGTCAGCGTCCTGCTGGGCCTGTATCTTGCTCGTCAGCTCAGGTGCCGTGGCCGTCGTGAAATTGACGTTCTGAACCACGTCGGAACGATTGCTTGCGTAGCCTTCTATGGCGCTTCTGGTGAGTTGAAGGTTCCCCGCCACGTCGATAATCGAGAGGTTCACCGGCCGGTCAGGCATCTCGGGAACGCCCTCCGTCGGGGTCGGTTGCGAACCCTGCTGCTGCGGCCCGCACGCCCCCGTCCCCAACAGCACGGCGCCAGCTCCGGCGCCGACTAGAAACTGCCGACGGCTAATCAGGCCGCGACCCCAACTTGTTCTCTCCTGCATCGCTCTCCTTTCCCCCTACCGATCGACACTGGAGGCCACCAGGACCCTGAGGGTTTTTCTTCGAATGGGTCGTCGGCCTCAGATCCAGATGTCCGAGGTGACGTCGCCCCTCGGGTAGCGCATCTCGTGCGCCCGAGCCGGACCAGCGGGCTCCGTCCCGAAGTCAACGAAGAACTCCTCGTTGATCTTCCCTGCTCGGTGTCGCCATCTATCTTGGGCGCCCGCTCATCGGCAGTGTCGCTTACATGGATCCAGCTCGATCGCTGCCCGGGCACTATAAGGAAGCGGCGCGACTTGCTCTCGTCGCCGTAACAGAAGCTGCAAGCGTTCCAACCGAAGTGGTGCAGCTCCTCCCCTACGTTCGGCATCGAGGTACAGTGGATCTCCTGCGAGTAGGTCGATGACTCCGGGCCCACATCCACCGTGGCCAGATGGTCTGGCTCCACTACGTCCGTCCCAACGTAAAGCGCCATGGTGTAGAGCACCTTCTCGCGCTCGGGCTTCTCCATAGCTTCCTTGGGCGAGGGGTAACCCGGCCCGCAGGAGGCGTGGTTTTTGTGGTGCCCCTCATGCGAGTGGTGCATAGGTTTTCCTTCCCTTTCCCCACCAAATACTGTAAGGATTAGAGCATACCTACCGAGGTCCCGCAACGGAAGCTCGTCCTGTCGGTGAGCTGCCACAATCAGGTTACGGCGTCCCTCAACCAACAGGGCATCGCAGTCTTGCGTCGTCGGTCCGAGAAAGGCAGGACGATCCACTCGTCCAAGCCAACAAATAGGCTTCGACGAAAAGCTGCAAGTAGGCGCACCCCGGGCGACCTCAGAGTTCGAGGGCAAGTGTCCGAATACGGCGTCACTGACGAACATAATGAACTTGCTGCGGGCCCTTGTGAGGGTCACGTTAAGCGTGGGGGGCGAGGATGAACTCGGCTTCGGAGACGACGAAGTCGCGGTCGGCGACGATGTAGCTGGCGATTATAAGGTTCCTCTCTTGTCCCTGGAACCTGTCGACGGTGTCCACGAAGGACAGGTAGGTCAGATCCCGGTGGTAGTCTCTAGCATGTTGCGCACGAAGCCATCTGAGCTCTGCGCGGGGTGACGATGCCGGGCCGCTCGTCTACTGCAGGCCGGCTCAGGTGGGAGTGGACACTTTCATCGGTGGCTGGTGGTGGAGTTCGCGCGGAGATGCGGAGCGGGGCTCAGGGTCAACGCGATAGCATCGGGAAGCAGAACAGGAAGCTGCTCACTAATGATGATGGCAGCGTGACGGCGAGAGGCAGGACTATAATCATCACACGCCGGCGGGCCGTTTCGGCGCGATCCGACTCCTTCTAGTTGTGCTTCTCCGTCGCCTACCACGCGGTAGGTGGGATGGGTGGGGGCGAGTCAAGGAGACGTACTCGATCGCGGTACCCACCCGGTCGCGCACTCTAAGTCCCTCTCCATAAGTACTAGGTATATATACCTATAAATAAGATTTGTCCGCTCTCCTATCTCCTCTATTGATCGAAGTAATTCTCTACCGCAGCCTCGTAGAGTTTTCGCTGACGAGCCAAGGCCGAGCGGTAGACCTCATGCCGTTTGGGGTCGGGCTCGAAGGTCTCCCCGAGTGGTGCCTCGATGCTTTCCAGAGCTTCTATCTCCCCCATGGCCTCCAGAACGAGCAGGGCGGCTCCTCGGCTGGATGCTTCCTCTACCGCCGAAGCGATGATAGGTTTGCCCAGGGCGTCAGACATGATCTGGGTCCACGTTCGCGAGCCCAGAAGCCCCCCGCCGGTCGCGATCACCCGCTGCTCCCCAGGCATAGCTGAGTCGAGTATTTCGGCGATGAGGGCAAACCTCAGGGCTACGGCCTCCAGGGCGGCCCGAAGTATCTGCAAGGGTTGGGTTGCCATCGAGAGCCCCGTTACCGTTCCGTGGGCATGGTCGGCCCACCCCGGACCCCGCTCCCCGGCCAAGAGCGGAAGGAAGGTTAAGCTATGGGAGTCTGGCTCCATCTGGGCTACGATTCTCTCGGCCTCTTTGGGGTCGGGAAGCTGTATGGTCTTCCGAAGCCAGGCGACTA
>DATDKT010000294.1:0-2465 GCA_036519775.1 Rubrobacteraceae bacterium | reverse complement strand
GTGGATGCGGTGCCGCCGCTGGTGCTCAAGACCGAGGCCAACCCCGAGGGCCTGCCGATCGAGGTTTTCGATGACTTACGCGCCCAAGTCGCCGCCGACTACTCGCAATTAATGAAGGATTGGGCCAGCGGCCCCTTCTACGGCGCCAACAGGCCGGGCGCCGAGGTCTCCCAGGGCATCCAGGACGCCTTCTGGTTCCAAGCGATCCAGGGCGGCCTCAAGAACGTCTACGAATGCATCAAGGCGTTCTCGGAGACGGACTTCACCGAGGACCTGAAGAAGTTCGACGTGCCGACCCTGATCGTCCACGGCGACGACGACCAGATCGTGCCGATCGGCATGTCGATGCTCTCCTCCAAGCTCGTCGAGGACGCGACCTTGAAGGTTTACGAAGGCGCGCCGCACGGTCTGCCCAGCACCCACCAGGATCGGCTCAACGCCGACCTGCTGGCGTTCATCAGACAGTAATAGGATCTACCGGCCTCGGGGTGGAGAGATCTCTTTCGGCCCTCTACCCCACGCCGAGTTGGAAGGAGCAAATTATGCGTATCGCGATCGTGGGAGCCAGCGGTCTGGTTGGCTCTGCACTTGTCAGGGCCGCGCAGGCGGCCGGGCACGATGTCATCGCCCTGTCCATAGAGTCCGGGGTCGACGTCCTGCAGCCCGAGGGTCTCGCCGACCTGCTGGGGGGAGCGGAGGCTGTCGTCGACGTGACCCAGAGTCCGTCGCTGGACGAGGATGAGGCGACCAGATTCTTCGCCCGCGCAGCCGAGAATCTGGGTCGCGCTGGGCCTGCGGCTGGTGTCCAGCGGTCGGTGGTGCTGTCGATCATTGGGGTGAACCAAGTCGCCGCGGCCGGGACCGACGCGGGTACCGGGTTCGACGGCTACTACCGGGCCAAGTACGCCCACGAGGAGGCGACGCGGGCCCACGCGCCGGGTGCGCGCGTGGTCCGGTCGGCTCAGTTCCACGACATCGCTCGGCAAGCCATCGGCTGGGGCCGCGACGGCGACCGGTCAACGGTGCCGGACCTGGTGATTCAACCCGTTGCGGTCGACGCCATGGTCGAGGTCCTGCTGGGCGTGGCCACCGGGGAGATCGGCGGGCCGCTGACCGAGGTCGCGGGTCCCCGGCGCGAACAGCTCGCCGTGCTCTCGACCGTCTACGCCGAGCGCACTGGTGACCCCGTCACCGTGGTCGCCGGTCCGGTCGGTGACCTCGTGCGCGACGGTGTGCTGCTGCCGCACGACGGCGCGGCCCTCGTAGGTCCGACCTTCACGCAGTGGCTGTCGACCACCGTCCAATCCGGGGCGACGGCAGGTGCCTAGAGAGAGACCTTACCCTACCCCTCCGAGGAGCTTAGAGGCTGCGTCAATAGGGATAGCTTGCATGTGTAAAGCGGGCACGGATGCTCCCTCATTCGGGGAGTTCCTCACGCTTGCCGAACAGAAGGAGTGCCTCTCGTGCCCGCCATCCAACCATACATCATCGAGCCCATTTGGGAACAGTTCTCTGCCCTCTTGCCCGAGCGGAAGATCGATCATCCGCTGGGTTGTCACAGGCGGCGTATCCCCGACAGAGTGGTCTTCGAGAAGTTGGTCGAGATCCTGGTGTTCGGATGTGCCTACTGGAGGATCGCTGATGGATCTTGCTCGGAGAGCTCGTTGCGTCGCAGGCGCAACGAGTGGATAGAGCTTGGGCTGATGGAGCAGCTTAGGGAAATCTCCCTCGATGCCTACGATCGTCTGATCGGGCTGGAGTTGGGCGATGTGGCGGTGGACGGATGCGCCACTAAGGCTCCTTGCGGTGGGGAGAAAGCGGGAAGAAACCCGGTGGACAGGGGCAAAGGAGGCATCAAGCGCTCCACGGCGGTGGACGCGAGCAACATCCCTCTGGGCACCGTCACCGCTCCGGCCAATCACCACGACTCACCGCTTCTGGGCGAGACCCTCGACGCTGTAGCCGAGAGTCTCGGAGGAGTGCCGGAGCGGCGAGCGTACACCTCTACCGCGGCTACGATTCGGGGATCACCCGCGAGCGTCTGCAAGAACGCGGACTACTGGCGGAGATCTCGAAGAAAGGCAAACCCGCTCCACTCAAAGCCGGGATGCGGTGGGTAGTAGAGAGGACCAATTCCTGGCACAACGCCCACAAGAAGCTGGTGTGGTGTACGGAACGTGAGGGACGGGTGATCGATTTCTGGGTGGCCTTCTCGGACGTGATCATAATCGTAAGGAGGCTCATCCGAGAAGGCTGGATTCGATACCGCTGGGAGGGACGACATCAGCGAAGACCATGACCTATTGACGGAAGCTCTAAGTGTGTGGAAGGTGAATTCTGCGAACTTCGCTAAGTGCGATGCGAGCTCTAGACTGTGCTCCCTTTCGGGAGTATGCTGTAAACGTCACACGGCGAGAGGACGCCGCGTGAAGGCGCAGGACAGCTACCTGTCCTCCTTCTAGACC
>DATDKT010000293.1:0-19822 GCA_036519775.1 Rubrobacteraceae bacterium | reverse complement strand
CACCGATTCTCATCCCCGTAGTAATGCCTAGCACGTATAGGACATAGTGTCGGTCAGTTTCAGCAGCGGTAAGGAACTCCTTAGCCTGATCCCTGGTCATCGGATTGATCTCCGGTGCCTCTACACGTGGTGGGCTGACCTCCTTACAAACGTTGTGAGGGACCATACGCCACCGGACAGCCTTATTCAGTGCCGCACTTAGTGCGCCGTGTATCCTCCGAACTCTCGCTGCTGATAGCCCCTGATCCCGCTTACGGGAGTACAGCCGTTGAACTTGCTCTCTGGTCAAAGCCTTGAGCTTCGTGTCGCCAAAAGCGGGCAGTAGATGCAAACGTGCTATGTCCTGGTAGGTTTCGAAGCTACGCCTCTTCATAGTCCCTTTAGCAACCTCTTCATACTGCCCCAGGAATTCCGCGACGGTGAGGTTTGAAGGTACGAACTGTGTAGATTCATTAGCTTTCTTCTTCACATCAGCAAGCTTCTCTGCACATTCCTTGCTGGTAGCACCATACACAGACTGCCGCTTACGTCCCTCCGGCGTGTCTATCCAGTACCTAGCTTCATAACGCCCATTAGGTCGCTTTCGGGGTCTGCTGCCCGTTCCGTTTGGGTTCTTTTTTGCCACGAACAACACCTTTCTGCTCGTGGTTCGATGTGTGGGGGTCGAGGTAGTGGTCAAACCCTAATACCGTGGTCGCTATTGCCCGTAACTAAGGCGTTTTCTTAGCCTAGGACATCGCCCTCTCACGGCGAAAACCGGGGTTCGAATCCCCGTGGGGTCACTCCGGAAAGCCCGCCGTAAGCGGGCTTTTCTATGCCAGAAACAGGAGCGCGAAGGCCGCGCCGACTCCCGCCCCGGCGAGGACCTGCGCCGGGGTGTGTGCCCCGGATGCAACGCGCGACCAGAGTACGGCCGGTAGGACGGCAACGAAGACGAGTCCCAAAGCTCCGAGTACGAGGAGGCCGGCCGCAGTGGCGTGGCCAGCGACGGTCGAGTGGGCGCTGGCCTTCCAGATAGAGGTCACGGCGGCGACCGTAGCCGTCCCTAGGCCCATCGAGAGCGTCGTCAGCAAGAGGTCTTCGGGAGCTCCGAGAAGAGCTAGAGCGCCGAGCAGGACGGCGAAAGCGCCGAGGAGGATGAGGGCGGGCGCGAGGCGTTCGGCGCGGGCCGAGATCCAGAAATCCCCTACCCTTCTCCGACGCCGTAGCAGAAAGACATGCCCGGCCACGAAGGTTGCCGCTACGAGTTCGGTGCCCACGAAGAGGCTCGCCCGTGACGTAGTGCTCGCCTCCGAGAGCGCGACGAGGACGTAGAGCGCCGTGAAGACGAAGAACGGGTTCAAGGCGTTCGTGAGGAGACGTGCCGTGCCGACATGGGTTGTATGCTGGTGGAGGCTCATGAGGAGTAAAATCTAGCATGTGCGTCTCTCCCTCACTTCCAACAAAGAGGAATCGTTCGGGTTGTGGTACGAGCTCGGTGGGCTATACGCGAGGGCCGGCGAGGACGTCCGGCGGGCGGTAAGGGAGGGTTTCGTCGCCGTCTTTGTGGCAGCAACGCTGGTCCTGGTCTCGGCGCCCCTCTTCGGGACCTCCTGGGCGGGGCCTTTCGCGGCGGTCATCCCAGTCGTAGCGGGGCTGCTCTCCGGCGGCAGCTCTTTCGGGTGGCGGCGCCTCGGGTTTGCTAGACGACGCGAGGCTGTGCGCCGAGCGCTCGCGGAGAGGGGCGAGGACGCCGGGAGACCAACGGCGGAGGGCCTCAGGTCCTATTACGACGCGCAGCTAATTCTCCTGCGCTGCGAGTACGAGTTTCTGAGGAGCCGGGGGACGAAGCGGGCTTTACTCTCCGCCAGGCTCTTCGAAGACTCTTTCGGTTTCACGTCCGAAGACGGGTTCGAGTGCGGTCCTTTGAACGTCGCTCCCGACACTCGGGAGATGCAGGAGCTCAGGGAGCGTTGGTGGACGCGTCTCTCGACGAGGAGGGCGCTCGGGGAGGCGCTGCCAATTTTGGGGCTCCAGGAGGACTACCATTATCGTGTCTTCCCGCGAGAGATGACCGTGCCGGCGGAGCTGGCGACGCGGGGCGCTTATCTCGAGATCTCTTGCAGACTAATGATGCGCGAGCGCTACGGCAAGAGACCAGGGACGGTATCCGGGGAGATCCGGCGGCGGGCGGAGCGGGAACTTAAGGAGTATGCGGCGATTACCGGACGACGAGCCCGTTGGCCGCTACCACGAGGTAGATGAAGGCTACCCCCACGGGGACGAACCCGGCCAGGGTCGTGATGAGGCCCGTAAGGAACGAGGTGCGGTAGACCCTCCGGATCCCGAGCAGCATCAGGACAAAGGCAGCGTAGGTGAAGGCAAAGGCGTTGACTACCGGGAGCCAGAACAGGATCATGGCCCCGTAGGCGTAGGCGAGCATCCTGTAGACCGCCCGGAAGCTGCCCTCAGGTCCGACGAAGATGCGCACCGAGAGCAGGTAAGCCCCGGCCGCCGCCCCTACCAGAATCGGGGAGAGCCCGACAAAAGCCAGGTTTAACCCCAAAACACCCGGAAAGCTGGCGCTCGTTCCTAATATTGCCCCAGAGATGATATTGATCACCACACTTAACACACCCGATACGGCGCTTACGAGCAGGACGAACAAGGCGGGCTCGCGTAGTGGTCCCTCCGCCGGGAAGTTCAGGTAGAAGCTCCTTGGGGCGAGAAAGATACCCCGAAGCACCGCCGCCGCGCTCCCGACCGGGCGTTTCGGATCGAACTCGGGCGACTTCGTGGCTTCCACGGTCGGATTATACAAAGCCGCGAGAGGAGGACGACCCGTCGTACCCGATACGGCGGCTTTTTTCGGAAGCTTCCTCAGATGCGTCTTGCGGGAAAGCTCGTAAAAATTTAGACTATATAGTAGCATCCGACGTGGCGGAGAGGTATTGGAGAGATGACGAAGCTATACCTGGCGCTGGTGCTGGCGGTCGAAGCCACCGGCGTCGGCTTGCTCTGGTTTATGTTGTCCCCATCGCTAGCGCTCTTTCTCGTCCCGATCCTGCCGCTTACGCTCGTCGTGGCGCTCCTCTTGCACTACTTCGAGGGGAGCCCGGGATATCGGGCGCGGCGGCTCTCTCCGGAGGACATTATAAGGTACCGGATGCAGGAGACCCGGGACGACGATACCCCCCAGGATCTCTCGCACAGCATCGTCGAGCGGGCCGAAGAGATACACCGCACCCTGCTCGAGTCGCCCTCCGAGGTACAGGTCGAGATGTGCGCTTTGGGCTACCGGGAGTGTGTGAACGACATGATAACGCTAACCCATCTCATAAACGAAGAGCTGAAGACCGCCGGACTCATAAGGCGCCTCCGGCTCCGCTCGGCCCGTCGGCGCGCCACGGACTCGCTCTCTCAAGCACGCGAGGCAATGCCGCCGGGCGTCCTGCGCGCCACCCGCCAGGAGCATCAGTAGCTTTTAGTTATCAGCACATCAACATTTCAGCTGGTCAGCTTTTCTTTAATCGGCTAGTGCTGACGGCGCAGGACGCAATGCAGGCGAACTACGAGCCCAGCCTCACTGCATCTATCGATTCTCGAGTCTTTGGAGTTTGGTGATTAGCTGATCGGCTGACCAGCTAGACCGACACTATGTCCTGGACCTCGGGGACTTCGCGGCGTATAAGGCTCTCTATGGCGTAGACGAAGTCGAGCTGGCTCAGGGGGCATCCTCCGCACGCGCCGAGCATCTCAATGCTTACCTTCCCACTTGCCTCATCGCACTCGACGACGCGGGCATCGCCGCCGTCGGCTTGGAGCGCCGGACGCACCTTGTCCAACGCCCTCTCGACCTGGCCCCTCATGTTGCCCGTCTCGTCCATCTTTCGGATTATATCGGAGTATCCTCCGCTCGCGGTAAGCGCCATGGTAGGGGCGTCCGCAGTAGAATGATCCACACCCGAAGGAAGGACCGGAATGAAGAGCAAGGAAGAACAGACGCTACTCGTGATCGGCGCCCCTCAGTACGACGCCTCGGCGTACTACCTCTCAGGCTTCCTCGCGCCGGACCCGGTGATCTGCTTGCGCGTGGCTGGCAAGAAGTACCTCGTCGTCTCCTCGATGGAGTACGGCCGGGCAGAGAGAGAGGCACGGACCGCCGAGGTGCTCTCCTTCGACGAGCTAAAGGTGATGGAGCTCGCCCGCGAGTTGAAGAGCGGTGGGCGCGCCCTGGCCGCCGCCGCCGCCAGCCTCCTCGAAAAGCTCGGCGCCACCAACTCCCCCGTCTCCGTGCCACCCGGCCTGGGTGTGATCTACGCCGACGAGCTACGCACCCGAGGCCTGAAGCTTACACCCGATGCCAGGCTCTTCGCCGAGCTGCGGCGCGCGAAGACCGAAGAAGAAATCTCTTACATAGAGAAGACGCAGAGGGCCGTCGAAGGGGCCTGCGCCCACACCGTAGGCGTCCTCAGGGAGGCCGACGTAGCGGAGGACGGCACGCTCATCTACAGGGGCGAGACCCTGACCAGTGAGCGCTTGCGCTCCGAGATAGACGTCGAGCTCCTCCGGCGCGGCTGCGTCGCCGACGGCACCATAACCGCCAGCGGGGTACAAGCCGCCGATCCCCACGAGAGAGGCCACGGCTCCCTGAGGTCCGGAGGGACTATAATCCTCGACATCTTCCCCGCGGACCAGGCCACCCGCTACTACGCCGACATGACCCGCACCTTCGTCAAGGGCGAGCCAGGCGAGGCGCTACAGAAGATGTACGAGGCCGTCCTGGAGAGCCAGGAGGCGGCGCTCGCGATGATAGGACCCGGCGTCAACGGCCGCGACGTTCACAGAAAGGTCTCTGACGTCCTGCACGAGGGAGGCTACAAGACGCTCCAGCACGACCAGAAGCCGGGCGAGCCGCTCACGGAAGGCTTTATCCACGGTACCGGCCACGGGGTGGGTTTGGAGCTCCACGAAGCCCCCCGCATCTCTATGTCCGACGAGGAGCTAGTTCCCGGCGACGTGGTGACGGTGGAGCCTGGCCTCTACGAACCTGGGGTGGGCGGCATCCGCATCGAGGACCTCGTCGTGGTTACAGAGGACGGTTGCCGCAACCTGACGAACTTCCCCAAGGAGTTCCGAGTCTAGCTGCCTGGCGACCGTTATAGATCTAACCGCCCTCTTCAGCGTACCACCGGAGCACGGAGGTGGCCTCGTCGCGGAGCACGTCCCGCTCCACGGTAACGCTACGCTCTTCGAGCGAGCGTACCCACTCTGCGGACCAGCTCGTACGAGGACTGCCCCTCCCCGCTCAGGTCGAGGTACCCGACGATCTGCTGGGCTACCACGATCGCTACAATCTCCACGTGGGCGAAAGAGCAGCCTGAGGAGAGAACGAAGTTTACACCGGGGGCGAGCAGCTTGTTCGTCTCCCGGTCGAAGATCGCCGCCCTAAAAGGCCCCCGATCCCACAGCGGATGCTCTCCCGGGAGAGCTCGCCCGCGAGTTGCATCTGGTCCTCGATGGTCGGGTAGGCCAGATCCGGGTCCACGATCAACTCACCTATTCAATCTGGTAGGCGCAGCGTAACCGAAGGAAATCTTATGCGCTACCTCCTCTCACGAGCAGCGCATCATAGCAAAAGGCCGCCGGCCGCTCGACGGGGTGCTAGAGTTAAGCGCGCAATCAGCACCCGCGAGGAGGAACCCCTTGAACAGCAAGTGCGTCACCGAAGCCGTCTCCTTCTCCGAGGAGAAGATGAAGAAGAACGCCCTCTTCGACTCCCCGTATCTCTTCTACGACCTCTACTGCCTCCTACCGGGCCAGAGCCAAAAGGTTCACGCTCACGAAAGCTCCGACAAAATCTACTACGTCCTGAGCGGCACCGCCCGCTTTACCGTCGGTGACGAGGAGCAAGACCTCCCCGAAAGGCACGCGGTCATCGCCCGCGCGGACGAGCCCCACGGTGTCCGCAACGAGACCAGAGAGAACCTCGTCCTCCTCGTCACGATGGCCCCGAGGCCCTCCTAGGAAGCCTGGTACCGTGCCGACCCGCGAAGCCCCCCAGCCACCGTATGTGCTCCTCTTCGAGGAGGCCGCGCCGGACGCCGAGCCGCTCGTGATCTCCGTGGATGACCGCCCCACCCTCCCCCTATTCGCCTCCACACAGAAGGCCGAATCTTTCCTCTCATCTACCGACTTCGGCCCCGGCTGGAAACCAGTAGAGGTCTCCGGCGCGGGCCTACTCGCGGTGCTCGAGTCCTGCTTGGGCCGGGTCAGGTACGTCGCCCTCGACCCGCCGCCCGCGAGAGAAGGAGGCGGCATGAAGGTAGAGATGGGCAGCCTCGAAGAGCTCATAGAAACCTTCGAGCAGAGCCACCGAGAGGACGACCTCTTCGGTCTGGGCGGCTTGGACCGGGACCGCTAGAACGAGAAGAAACGAGCCGGCCGGTTCTTCTTGAAGTACCGCTGGTGGTACTCCTCGGCCCGGTAGAACTCGGAGATGGGAATTATCTCTGTAACTATTGGCTTCTCGAACCCCTTCTGGGCCTTCTCCTTCGAGGCGCGGGCAGCGGTCTCCTGCTCCGGGGTGTGGAAGAAGATCGCCGAGCGGTACTGGGTGCCGATATCCGGCCCCTGGCGGTTCAGCTGTGTGGGGTCGTGGTTCGCCCCAAAAATCTCCAGTAACACTTCAACACATTGCAAACATCTTGGCTTCCTTATCCGCTTCGACCCTGACGGCGGACAGGAGGTGAGGTTCGAGAGATGGTAGATATGGGGCGCACTCAAGGGTCATCCTCCTCACCGGAGGCGTGCAGCAGAAGATCGTTCAGGAGAACCTTGGCCACGCCCCGACCGCACGAAGCCTCGGCACGTATTTACAGATCCTCTCTCCGATACGGATGCCCAGGCGTCGAGGCGATGAGGCGGCTTGCTGGGCGGGTGCGGAGACCGTATCTGAAGGTCCTTTAAACCCTGCGGCCGGGATCTTACTTACGCCTTAAGCCTGTCGAGGTGCTGCTTACGGAACTTCGCTACCTTGGGCGCGATTACGACCTGGCAGTACGGCTGCCTCTGGTTACGCCGGAAATACTCCTGGTGGTAGTCCTCGGCATCATAGAAGGCGCTAGAAGGCGTCACCTTCGTAACGATAGGGTCGTCCCAGACGCCCGCCTCCTCCAACTCCGCGATCACCTTCTCGGCGATGCGCTTCTGCTCTGGGGTGTGGTAGAAGATCACCGAGCGGTACTGCGTCCCCACGTCTGCGCCTTGGCGGTTCAAGGTGGTGGGGTCGTGGATAGAGAAATAGACTTCCAATATCTCCCGGAACGAGACAACTGAGGGATCGAAGGTAACTTGAACGACCTCCGCGTGGCCAGTGGTCCCGGTACAGACTTGCTCGTAGGTGGGAGCCGGCACAGCGCCGCCGGAGTAGCCGGACACTACCTCTTGTACGCCGCGTAGCTCCTCGAAGACCGTTTCCAGGCACCAGAAGCATCCGCCCCCGAGCGTGGCGACCTCTGCGTGGGAAGAACCTTCCGAGCGCTTGTCATTAGGCATCATCGGCACCATCTCCCTCTGCTCGTGTAGATCCAGGCAAACATGGTATACCGCATGCGTTGATCGGGTGCCCAGAGTACGATGAATGGGCAGCGGCGCGCGGCTATAGGAGGACATGCTCTCGAGCCGATCTCAGGTGGTCTTGAGCATGCTGCCTTCTATAGCATAGCCCGAGCCGGAGTCGGTTGGGGTGGCTCAAGGAGCACCGGCGGATCGCTACACGCTTTGAGGAAGCTGGCCAGTAGTTTCCTGGCGATGGGCCGGGACGCAGCCAACCCGTGCGGGGTTGAGCCTTAGCCGGCAACCCGCACTCGTAAAAAGCGAAGGAGATGCGTCCCAATATAGCGCATCTCCTTCGCTTCTCCTAACCCGTAGCGAACGGGTAACGCAGGTTTGTTGTACTAGGTACCTTCCTCCCAGGAGGCGAGGTAGCGGGCCTGCTCGGAGGTAAGCTCGTCGATCTCGATGCCCATAGCCGTGAGCTTAAGACCGGCGATCTCACGGTCCACCTCCTTGGGCAGCGCGTGAACCTCGTTCTGGAGCTTGCCCTTGTTCTCGAGGAGGTACTCGGCGGCCAAGGCCTGGTTGGCGAAAGACATGTCCATCACAGCGCTCGGGTGGCCCTCGGCGCTAGCGAGGTTTATGAGGCGTCCCTCGCCGAGTAGGTTGATCTCACGGCCGTCCTGAAGGATGAACTGCTCCACGAACTGGCGTGGCTCGCGCTTCTCGACCGCCATCTCTTCGAGCGCCGGTATGTCTATCTCGACGTTGAAGTGGCCCGAGTTGGCGACGATGCAGCCGTCCTTCATCGTGGAGAAGTGCTCGTTAGCGATCACGTCCTTGTCACCGGTCGCGGTGACGATGAAGTCTGCGATCTTGGCGGCCTCGAGCATAGGCATGACGCGGTAGCCATCCATCGCCGCCTCTAGCGCCCTTACGGCGTCTATCTCCGTGACGACGACGTTAGCCCCCATACCGTGAGCGCGCTCGGCGATGCCGCGCGAGCAGTAGCCGTAACCACCGACGACGAAGGTCTTGCCGGCGAGCAGCACATTGGTCGCGCGGATGATGCCGTCGATGGTGCTCTGGCCGGTTCCGTAGCGGTTGTCGAAGAGGTGCTTGGTATCTGAGTCGTTAACGGCGATGACCGGGAAGGAGAGGACGCCGTCGGCCGCCATGGCCTTCAGACGGATGACGCCGGTGGTCGTCTCCTCGGTACTCCCCAGCATCTGCGGGATTAGGTCGGACCGCTGCTTGAGAACGCCGCTGACGAGGTCCGCGCCGTCGTCCATGGTTACCTGCGGGTTGTGGTCGAGCGCGGACTGGAGGTGACCGTAGTAGGTCTCGTTGTCCTCGCCCTTGATCGCGTAGACCGGGATGTTGTCGTGGGCCACGAGCGACGCCGCCACGTCGTCCTGCGTGGAGAGCGGGTTGGAGGCGCAGAGCACCGTATCGGCTCCGCCAGCAGCGAGGCTACGCATGAGGTTGGCGGTCTCGGAGGTGACGTGCAGGCAGGCCGAGAGCCTCAAACCCTCCAGCGGACGCTCTCTCTCGAAGCGCTCCCGGATCAGGCGCAACACTGGCATCTCCTTTTCGGCCCACTCGATCCGCTTGCGGCCGGCCTCGGCCAGCTCGATGTCCTTTACGTCGTAGCTCTTTATCACGGGAGTCTCTTCCTCCTTGCTTGCTCTATACGTCCTGAAACCTGTTTTACCGCTTCGCCGGCTCGGCGAGGGTCTCTATCTCCGGGGACGGCCCGAAGGCGCCCTTGTAACGCTCGGCGAACTCCTCCGGCGTGTAGTGGTGCTCCTGGCAGCCCTGGTGCTCGATCGCATAGGCCCCCGCCAGGGCCGCCACGCGCCCGGCCACCTCCAGGGAGAAGCCACGCGCCAACCCGAAGACAAACCCGCCTATGTAAGCGTCCCCCGCGCCGGTGGGATCTATCATATCCGAGATCGGCGCGATTGGGATCTCCACCTCTCCGTCGCCAGTGTAGATCGTCGAGCCTTCCGCACCACGCGTGACCACCGCCAGCGACACCGACCCGATCAACTCCTCCTCGCTCCGGCTCGTCTTCCGGGCCATCATGGCGAACTCGTAGTCGTTGCCGATCAGCACGCTCGCTCCCTCTAGTCCGGCCAGGATATGCTCGCCGTCGAGCCGGGGCGTCTGCTTGCCGGGATCGAACAAGAACCGCACGCCGAGCTGCCGGCACTCGTCAGCGTAGCGCGACATCGCCTCGGGATCTGTCGGCGAGATCACCACCAGGTCGTCCTCGCCCAGGCCAAGATCCAGGAGCGAGAGGCTCTTGGCCTCCTCCATCGCGCCGGGGTAGAACGCCACGATCTGGTTGTTCGATTCATCGGTGTTAATAAAGCAAGAGGCCGTGAAATCTTCCTCGATCTCGGCGATGCCGGAGGCATCGATGCCCTTCTGCTCCATCCACTCCCGGTACTCGCCGAAGTCCCCTCCGGCGCTCGCGACTACCAGCGGGCGCTCCCCGAGCAACGCCAGCGTATAGGCGACGTTGCCCGCCACGCCCCCGCGCAGTCGGCGCATGGATTCGACCAGGAAGCTGACCGTCAGCATGTGGACCTTATCCGGCAGGATGTGGTCCTTGAAATGGCCGGGAAAGTTCATGATGTAGTCGTAGGCCAATGAGCCGGTCACGACGATCCGCACGCCAAAACTCCTTCGTTCTAGACTCCGGACATGCGGTTTCGGATTGCGAGGCGTAGCTCGATCCGAAACCCAGCGGCTACCTTAGCAGAACCGGGCGCCGTTTTCATAATGAGATCACGCTGCATTCTACCCGATACGGGCGTCGGTGTAGAAGAAAGATCCGCCATCCTTGCCCCTTACACCGTGATTATATATGGGGCTCAGGTCGCGCCGCCCGGGCCTCTGGAGCTACAACCATCTATGTATGTTCGGCCAGCGTCAGCGCTTATACGGGTCGTGGTGGAGGTATGCCATCATATCCCGGGCGAGCATCTCTCTCTCCTCCGTGATGTACTGCTCGATCGCGCGCCTGAACTCTGGGTGCCGGATCTCGTGCGCGCTGTACGTAAACGACGGGAGGAAGCCGCGTGCGAGCTTGTGCTCCCCCTGCGCGCCGGCCTCGAAGAGCTTGAGACCCCGCTCGATGGCGAACTCTATCGCTTGGTAGTAGCAGAGCTCGAAGTGCAGGTTGCGCACCTCTCCGACGGTGCCCCAGTAGCGGCCGAAGAGCGTCTGGCCTTTGAAAAAGTTGAGCGCCCCCGCGACCGGGCGACCCGCCTCATCCCGGGCAAGGACTAGCAGAATGCGGTCCTTCATCGTGCGGAAGACCTCGGCGAAGAACGCCTCGTTAAGATACGGGACACCCCACTTTCCGTCTAGCGTGCGAAGGTAGAACCGATACATCAGGCTCGCGTGCTCACTGCTGAGAGCTTCGCTCGTGAGGTGCTCGATCTTCAAACCCTCACCTCCGAGTTGGCGGCGCTCACGTGAGATCTGACGACGACGCTTGCTCACGAGCGCGTCCAGATAGTCGGAGAACGCACCATAGCCGCGATTGCGCCAGTGGAACTGCAGCGAGTGGCGCACCGCGAACCCACGCCCCGTGAACTCGTCGAGCTCTTTCTCGGGCAGAAAGAGCGCGTGCGACGAGCTGACGCCACACTCGTCGCCGAGCCTCCGCGCCGCGTCGAGCAGGGCGCGCGTCACCGCCGCGCGGTCATCAACGTTGGGCAGCACGAGGAGCTTCGAACCCGTAGCGGGCGTGAACGGCACGGCGGCCACGAGCTTCGGGTAGTACGAGAGCCCGTGCTGCCGGTACGCTCGCGCCCAACCCCAATCGAAGATGTACTCGCCGTAGCTGTCCGTCTTGAGATAGAGAGGGAGCGCGCCGAGAACGCGTCCTCCTTCCTTGCAGACGAGGTAGACCGGCGACCACCCGCTTGCGTCGCCGATGCTGCCCGAGTGCTCGAGCGCGCGAAGGAACTCGAAGTCGAAAAACGGGAAATCCGGCGGCTCCAGCGCACGCCACGCCACCTCGTCCACACGCTCGATGCCTGAGAGCAGCTCAACTCGCACCGTGTCAGCGCCAGGCGTGGTGTTTGTGTGCTTCCTCATCTACTTCATCATCAGATGATGCGCGCTGAGACAACCACTTCTTGAGCGACCGCTGGCTTTCCCCGGATGCTTGGCCTGCCAGAAGGTTCTCTACGCTGATATCCTCGTCGAGTGCTGGCAGGTTAATGCCGACGCCTTGACCCACCAATCGCCCATTCGAGCGTTCCCCGGGCTTTCCATGCACGAGGCACGGGTACCACGCCAGCGGCACGGAGATCGAGCGTCCATCAGACAACTCGACCGCAAGCGCGTCCTCAGTAACGATCATGTCCTCCGCACGTACTACAGGAATTCTAGGCGTTGAAGAACTCATCCCGACTCCTTAACAGCTCCGCTTGGTGCCCCTCCACCAACCTTTGGATACGTGCGATCTCGTTGCGCCGGAAGCCACCACTGCTGGCAAAACTAACCGGATCGAGCCAGAACTTGGCAGCGTTGACGTCCCATTTGACGTGGATGTGCACCGGCTCTTGGCGATCGCCAGAGCAAAATGAAGCAGCGGTAGTGACCAGATCCGCAGCATGGTAGTCATGGTCGTCTGAGCCGCTCATCACTCCCTACGTGCCTGTCATCTTCTTCGCATCGAGGACTTCGTCAAGCTCTTCTTCTGAGAGGTCGGTCTGCTCGCGAGCGACCTCACGGATGGTCTGGCCGGTCTTGAAGGCTTCTTTGGAGATCTCGGCGGCCTTATCGTAGCCGACCTCGGGAGCGAGCGCGGTTGCGAGCATGAGGCCCTTCTCGACTAGCTCGGGGCCACGTTCGGTAGCCTCCAGGCCGGCTACAGTCTGGTCGGCGAGGTTGCCAGCGGCGCTGCCGAGGATGTCGATGGACTGTAGGAGGTTGTAGGCGATAAGCGGGAGCATGGTGTTGAGCTCGAAGTTTCCGCCCTGGCCGGCGAGGGCTATGGTGGCGTCGTTGCCGATGACCTGCGCGGCGACCATCATCGCGCTCTCGGCGATCACGGGGTTGACCTTGCCGGGCATTATGGAGGAGCCGGGCTGCACCTCTGGCAGCGCTATCTCTGCCAGGTTCGCCCGTGGCCCCGCCCCGAGCCACCGGATATCGTTGGCTAACTTCATCAGGCTTACCGCAACGGTCTTCAAGGCCCCGCTCACGAAAACGGTCCCGTCCATCGCGCTCTGGGCCTGGAAGTGGTTCTCGGTCTCGCGCACCTCGACACCGAAACGCTCGCTGAGCCTCTCGCAGACCTTGCTCGCGAACTCGGGGTGGGTGTTGACGCCGGTGCCGACGGCCGTGCCGCCCAGAGCGACCTCCGTAAGATCCTCCTGGGCCTTCTTTACGCGCTCTATGCCGCGCTGAACCTGCCCGGCGTAGCCCTCGAACTCCTGACCGAGGCGGATCGGGGTAGCGTCTTGCAGGTGCGTCCTCCCCGTCTTGACGACGTCGTCGAACTCTTGGGACTTGTCTTCCAGCGCCCGCTGAAGCTTCTCCAGCGCCGGTAGCAGGTCTTCTTTGATGGAGATCAGGGCGGAGAGGTGGATGGCGGTCGGGATGACGTCGTTGGAGGACTGGCCCATGTTGACATGATCGTTCGGGTGGACGGGTTCCTTGGAGCCGAGCTCTCCACCCAAGATCTGTATGGCGCGGTTGGAGATCACCTCGTTCGCGTTCATGTTGGTCGAGGTGCCGCTCCCAGTCTGGAAGACGTCGAGGACGAACTGGTTGTCTAAAGAGCCCTCCACGACCTCTTCGGCGGCCTCGACGATGCCGTTCTTTACCTCCTCGTCGAGTAGCCCCAGCTCGTGGTTCGTGTTTGCGGCTTCGAGCTTTATAGCCCCGAGGGCTTCTACAAAGCGGCGCGGCTTGCGCAGTTCGCTTATGGGGAAGTTGTCGAGGGCGCGCCTGGTCTGGGCGCCGAAGAGCGCGTCGCGCGGAACCTCGACCTCGCCCATCGAGTCGCGCTCTTTGCGGTGGGCCGTCTCCTGCTGCGTCATCGTGTGGCCTCCTGTCGAAGCGTTTACGCTCGCGTCATATAATCCCCCTTATACGCGAGCATTATACGAGAGGTGATCTTTTGGACACGCTGCAACACGCGCTCAAGGAATGGGCGGTCGCTGTCGAGTCGCTCGAACGCGGGGAGACGGCGCTCGTAGTCAGGAAGGGCGGCATCCGGGAGAAGGCGTTCGCCGTCTCGAAGGCGCGTTTCCTCTTCTTCAAGAGTTACGAGCACCAGAATCCCGAGCAGCTCAAACCCCTCTACCACGAGCTCTGGCGGTCCATCCCCGAGAGGCGAGACGACGGGCCAGTGATCTTCACCTCCTTCGCAGAGGTCTACGGGGCCTACGAGGTCTCCGAGGCGGACGAGCTCGAGGCCCTGGACCCGTTCCACCTCTGGACCCCCGAGTACGCCGAGAGCCGCTTGAAGTGGCGCCCGAAGAAGCCCCTGGCAGTTCTGGTCTTGCGCACCTACTTGCTGCCCGAGCCCGTTCGGTTCGAGTACCGGGCGAAGTACGGGGGGTGCAAGAGCTGGATCGAGCTGGAGAAAGCCGTCCCGACCGCGGGCTCTCGTCCCGCCCTCGACGACACCGCGTTCGAGGAGCTCGTCGGCCCGGTTCTGGGGGTGCTGGAGAACCTCGCGCCTGTCCCGGTTGGCCGCTAGGCGGTGAGTGACTCTTGGGCGCCGGCGCGATACCCATCGTCCTGACCATCCTGCTGGTGTTCGTGGCCTGGCGGCTAGTCTACGCGTTCAATAAAGACTTAGCACGGGCGAGAGCCTGGGGAGAGCTTGCACGCCGGGCACTCCCGTTCGCGGCGGTCACCGTCATGGCGGCCAGCCTGCCGCTGGTTCAGGGCCGCCAGGAGGGTTGGGTACCCTTCGCCTGGGTACTCGCGTTCGGCGCCATCCTGGTCGTCTCGAACTTTCTCTCCATGCCCCTCGACGAGCGCCGGGCTACTAGGGCCTTCCGTAGTGGCGACTACGCGGGAGCTGCGGCTCTTTACCAGAGGCTCGTCGAGAAGAAGCCGTTAGCCCGTTACTGGGCCTTCCTCGGAGCGGCCCTGGGAGCCGCAGAGCGGCACGAGGAGGGTGTGGGTGCCTCCACGAAGGCCATCGAACTAGATCCAGCGTACGGCCTCGCGTACTACAACCGCGCCCTGATCCTGCGTAACCAGGGCCACAGGAGCCGGGCGAAAAAGGACCTGAAGAGGGCCCTCGACGCCGAGCTGCCCCGCCGCTTCAGGAAGGCGGTACAGGGGATGCTCGAGGAGCCTCAGGGGTGAGCTTCCTCTATCCGACCCTGGCGATCCTGGCGATCCTCGCCGTCTTTCTCTTCGCTGTGGGCCGTCAGAACCGGGATCTCTTGCGCGCCCGGGCGTACGGGGAGTTCTTCCTGCGGCTGCTGCCGCTCCTCTCGACCGGGGCCTTTATCCTGGGGCTGCCGGTCATCATGGAGCTTGCGCCCGCCGAGAACCCCGTACCGATCCTGCTCGTCTACCTCGGCGGCACCGTCATCCTCGCCGCCATCATGGTCCGCCTCGTCGCCCCCGACGAACGCCGGGCGGTGTCCCTCTTCCGGAGCGAAGAGTACGAGGGCGCCGCCGCTGCCTACGAGCGGCTCATCGCCCGCCGCCCCCTCCCCCGCTACTACTCGGCCCTGGGCGCGTGCCTCGACGTCCTGGGCGACCACCGCGCCGCCCTCAAGGCCACCGACAGCGCCATAAAGCTCGACCCTAGGCTCGGCATCGCCTACTACAACCGCGCCTCCGCCCTTGTGGCCACGGGCGAGCGCGAGAAGGCTCGCGACGACCTCAAGACCGTCTACAGGGTGGACTCCAACCGCCGCCTCAGACACGCCGCCGAAGAGGCCCTGAAGAGCCTCGAAAAGGCATAGAGCTCCTTTAGACGCTCGAAGGTTCGGTTGCCAGCTTCTCCGAGACGTGGTCGACGCTCACCGACTCTACCCGCGGCGCCTCGAACCACACACCGTCTAGGACGTTGCGAAGCCTGACACCGCCCCTATCTATAGCCTGCTGCACCTTCGGCTGCAGCTCCTCCGCAATGCCGTCCAACCAGGGTAACTACTCGACCATGCGTTGGCAGATCGTCGAACCCATGAGCCTCCTTCCCCTGTTTTTGGTAGCTCACCCCTTACCCGGCTCCGGGAAGCAGGTCTGGTAGCCGTTGGTGTTCAACCCGTGGGGGCTCTGACCCCCTCCAGTACCGACCTATAGACCTCCAAGTAACGCTCCGCGGTCGCGGGCCAGGAGAGGTTTCCGGCGTAGGTGCGCGCCGCTGCCCCCAGCCGGATGCGCATCGAGGGATCCTCCAGCAGGTCCGAGAGTATGGCAGAGAGCTCGGCGGCGTCCCGCTGCTCCACGAGCCGGACGAGTTGGCCATCTACCAGATCCGGCTCGGGAGGATCTGGGCGGGTCGCGACCACAGGCAGGCCGTGCGCGAAGAGCGTGAGCAGGGTGCCGCTCTTGAGAGTGACGCCCTCGTTGAACGGCAGCACCCCCACGTCGGCGCCTGAGAGTAGCCGGGACGCCTCTTCCTCCGGCACATAGCCCGTCATGCTCACATAGCCACCGAGCCCGACCTCCCGGACGAGGGCCCGAAGCTTGTTCCAGTACCAGTCGGCCTCGTCCCCCAGGGCCAGGCTCTCGACGCCGCCGACGAGCAGCAGGCGCACCCGGGGTCTCCCTTCAAGCACCCCCTGGTACGCCTTCAGCAGGTTCTCTAAGCCCTTGACTGGGTGCAGGAAGCCGAAGTAGGCGATGATCTCCGCCTCGCGAGGCCAGCCGTATCGTGAACGCAACTCTACTCTGGCCTCGGCGTGGTTTACCGGGGCGACGTCCACGTTGGCGACGAGTGGGATGCGGCGCAAACGGGGCGCCAGCCACGGCAGCCGTTCGGTAATGGCGGTTTCGGCGTGGTAGTTCGTCGTGATCAGGGCATCGCTCCCGGTGAGCAAGAAGCCGTCCTCGCGATCCCAAAAGCCTCGTCGCTGCCCCCACGCCTTGAGTACCTCGACTAGCTCCTTCGGGACGCCGCGTGGTTTCCACTCCCACCAGCCGTACTCGTGCACCGTCGTCACCAGGGGAGCACGACACCCGGCGGCGCGCAGGAGCGGCGGCAAGAAGAAGACGGCGCGCTTGAAGCCGTAGGTACCTGCGGCGTGCTGGACGTGGATCACGTCCACCCCCTCGTCGCGCACCGCCCCACGCACGGCCCGCGCCAGCCCCGGCAGGTCGGGGAGCTCCCAACCGTGCACCACGCCCCTCACGTCCGGGTCTTTGGAAGCCTGGGCCGCTTCTTTGGTGGTGAACACGAGGGAGGAGACGCCGCGCTCGTTCCAAGCGCGGCGGAGGCGCTCAGTGTAGTGCGCCACGCCACAACGCTCTGGCCGGTACGTGCCCGCCACCAGCGCCACCCGCGTCACGCTCGCGACCCCTCCTGTCGCCGGCCCTCGGGCCGCCCTTCTACCTCGGTGAGCAGCGAGAGACCGGCCATGGCTACTTCTTCGGGTGGTATGTCGAGGCACTCGAGGTTGTAGGGGCAGGTAAGGGTGTAGCACGGGCTGCACCACGTCTCGCGCCTGAGTAGCCGGTGGGAGGCGCTGCGGGGCCGCCACTGCTCCTCCAGCTCGGTCCCCGAGAAGAGCACCAAGCCCGGCACACGTAGAGCATCGAAGAGGTGCATGACGGAGGTGTTGTTCGTCAGCACGAGCCGCGCGCCCTCAACGAGCGCCGCGAGCTCCGGGAGGTCGGTCGCGCCGATGAGGTTCACGCCCCGATCTCCCAGAATGTCGAATAGCTTGCTGCCGCGCTCCTGGTCCCGCTTGGTCCCAGTCACCACGACCGGCCAGCTTGTCTCCTCGGAGAGACGGCACGCGGCGCGGGCGAAGCGGTTGGTGGGATAGGTGCGGGCCTGGGCGCTCGTCCAGGGGTTGAGCAAGAGGTATGGCGCGCCCGGAGACACGCCACGCTCCTCCAGCAGTTCTACGGTGGCTACGCGCGCCTCCTCCGGTACGCAGATACTTAAGGCGCGATCCTCGACCTGGAAACCCGTGTGCTCGATCAGGCGCAGGTTCCGCTCCACCTGGTGCAGCTCGTCGGGGGCGGGGGGCGTCTCGTCCGAGAGCATATTTCCCCCCCACTCCTTAGACTCCCCGAGCCTCAGGGGGATGCCCGCGAGGTAGCAGGCATAGCCGGCGGCGTGCGGCGTCTGTTTAAAGGAGGTGAGTATGATGGCCGCGTCGTAAGAGCCTTCCTTTAGAGTCCGGATCATCTCCCACTCCCGCGCCGGGTCGAAGGAGAGGCGGCCCAGGTCCTGCCAGAGGACGCGCCAGGAGAGCACCTCGTCCACCCACGGCAGGAGCGGCGCGGCCTTGCTCCCCCCAGGACTCGCCATCAGCGTGATGTGTGAGGAGGGCAGATTCTCCTTGAGGGCGCGCAAAACGGGACCCGTCATGACCACATCCCCGATGTTGTCCAGCCGCATTACCAGGAGCCGCCGCGCCTCCACCCACGCCCTCGCCAAAGACGTGTTTATCGCACGCCTCCGAGAGATTCTTCTCCGCTGAGAGCGGTCTCCGAATCGTACCGGCCCTCGAGAAAGGGAGCGGCTGCGGACAGCACGTGCTCCGCGGAGATGTCTTCCAAGCAGGTGCGCCACGAGCGCTCCTCCAGCGTGCACTCTCCCGCATACCAACAGGGCTGCTGGGTGAAGTTTGAGATATCGCGCCGGGGACAGACGGGATAGCCCTGGAGGTTAGGGTGCGGGGGCGACTGGCCGTAGCGGCCATGCCAGGAGGGGCCGAAGAGCGTCACCGTCGGTACGCTGAGAGCGGCAGCGATACGCGCGGGCCCCGTGTCCGCCCCCACGGCAAGGTCGGCGAACGAGAGGGCGGCGGCAAGTTCGCGCAGCGTCCCGCGCGGCCACACACGTACCCGCTCCCCGACGAGCCGGGCGACGCGCTGTGCCTGCGCCGGGTCGGAGCCGACCGGCACGACGAGACCCGCGCCGTAGCGCTCGCGGAGAGCCCGGCCCAGAGAACCCCAGCGCTCCTCCGGCCAGCGCTTCACCTTCATTCCCGCATCCGGGAGGAGAAAAGCTAGCGGGCGACGCAGATCGAGCAGCCGTTCGGATGCAGCGGAGCGTTCTTCGAGGGTGAGGTGCAACCGAGCGGGAGAGATAGCCTCCGGTCGGATCAAGCCCTCCTCCGATAGTATGTGCAAGAAACGCTCACCGACGCGCTCGTCGGGGGGTGGCGACCGCCACAGATTCGCCACCGTGAGCGGCACGCCGCAGTTGCGGATTAGGCCGTCTATGCCATCGTAAGACGTATCCGAGGCCACGAGGTCCCAGTCCTTTCGTGCGAGCATCTCCTCCACCGCTTCCCGGGCACTGTGCAGGTGAGCGGGGTCGGGGGTAGGAGCGTAAACCACCTCGTGTATCAAGGGGTCGTCCTTCAGCAGCTCGCCGCCGGGCGGGAACGTCAGCACGGTTAGACGCGCTTCGGGGTACGAGCGGGCGAGGGCCTGGATGGCGCCCAGCGAGATCAGGACGTCCCCGAGCCCACCAAGCAACTCCACGAGTAGGATCTCGCGCACGTCGCGCACGTGGGCGGCAGCCTCAAGAGACACGCTTGGCATCCGCGGAGCTTAACAGGCCACGCTCACCGGCGCAGCACAGGCGAAAAAGGTGAAGAACCTCATGGCAATAACGCGGGCAGAGGGCCTGCCGCTGCGGAGAGGGGGGGATTCGAACCCCCGACGCCGGGATTACCGACGTAACGGTTTTCGAGACCGCCGCATTCAACCACTCTGCCACCTCTCCGCGAGAGAGTTTACCGCCTACCCCTACCCCCCTTCAACCGCCACTGCGCGGCAGCCGCACCCTCCACGAGCGAGCCTCCCTAGAGAGAAGTCAGCACAACATTCTCTTTACCTAAACCCTATGTTTATACTTATCTCGGGCGCGGTGTAAGATCCGAAAACTACACGTTTGCAGGAAATTTGTGCTCTAGCGGCAGAGTTCGGTTCTCGAATAGAAGGGCGGTAAGGACCGCCCTTCTATGACGCTCTACTTTAAGGTTAGTTGCACTTCGAGTAGCCGCAGGAGTGGCAGACGATGCAGCCCTCCTGCTTGGTGAGGCCGCCAGAGCAGTCCGGGCAGGCTCCTATGACGGGGAGGCTCTTTGTATCGGCG
>DATDKT010000292.1:0-7277 GCA_036519775.1 Rubrobacteraceae bacterium | reverse complement strand
TGCCGCACACCGTTGACGAGTTGTGTGACATAACGCTGGAGATACTTAGGCGAAACGCGCCGCGGGAGGACACGTACATCCGGCCCCTCTCCTACAAATCCGTCGAGTCGGTCGGGGTGAACCTCAGAGGAGGGTCGGAGCTCTCTATCTTTACGGTCCCGATGGGCAACTACGTCGAGCTTACGGGCTTGAAGTGCTGCGTCTCCTCTTGGCGCAGAACGGCAGACAATGCCATCCCCGCACGCGCCAAGTGCACCGGCTCGTACGTGAACACCGCTCTGGCGGTGGACGCGGCTCACCGAGCGGGGTACGACGACGCGATCTTCTTGACGCAACCCGGCTTCGTCTCCGAGGCGAGCGCTGCGAACATCTTCTTGCTCCGCAAGGGCGGTCTGGTCACACCGCCCGCCACGGCAGACATCTTGGAGGGGATCACGCGCGACGCTGTGATGGAGCTTGCGGAGAAGGAGCTCGGGATGCCGACCGACAAGCGCGACGTGGGTCGCACCGAACTCTACGTTGCCGACGAGGTCTTTCTGACGGGTACCGGCTTCCAAATAGCCCCCGTCACCGAGATAGACGACCGTCCCATCGGCACGGGCGAGATGGGCCCGGTCTCGGCCCGCCTGCAGGAGCTGTACTTCGAGGCCGCCCGTGGCGAGAACCCAGACTACGCCGGCTGGACCGTGGCCGTCGAGGTTGCGGAACGGACTGCCGGGTGAGATACTTGCCCTATACATGGTAGAAACCCGTAACATCCCGCGTTCCCCTCTCAATACCCTACGACTAATCAGGGTGGTCGCCGGGCGAATTACCCGCCCCGGTCTCTAGCGCCGGGTAACGCTCAAGACCCGCGGCCACCAGAAAACTAGCCGCACTCAGAACCAACTAAACAACGCAGGGGGAAGAACGTTTTATGCGTAACGTACAGATCTTCGATACCACGCTCAGGGACGGCGAGCAGTCGCCGGGGATCTCGCTCTCCGTAGAGGAGAAGGTAGAGATAGCCCACCAGCTCGCCCGGTTGAAGGTAGACGTGATCGAGGCCGGTTTCCCGATCACGTCCGAGGGCGACTTCGAGTCGGTGAGCCGTATCGCCGCCGAGGTAAAGGGACCGACCATCGCCGGGCTCTCGCGCATCCACCGGATGGACATCGAGCGGGCGTGGGAAGCCGTGAAGTGGTCGGGGAGGCCTCGCATCCACACCTTCGTGGGAACCTCCGACCTGCACATCGAGCACCAGATGCGCTCGAACAAGGAGGATATACTCGCCGGGGCCGAGGAAGCCGTGCGGTTCGCCAAGTCTTTGTGCCCCCAGGTCGAGTTCTCGCCGATGGATGCCACACGGACGGAGATCGGCTACCTCGCCGAGGTTGTTGCGGCGGCCGTCGAGGCCGGGGCGGACGTCATAAACATCGCCGATACGGTCGGCTACACCACCCCAGCGGAGTTCTCCGCCTTTTTGCGAGAGCTCCAGGAGAGAGTGCCGGGCCTCAAGGATAGGGTGCTCTCGGTTCACTGCCACGACGACCTGGGGCTCGCGGTGGCGAACTCTTTGGCCGGCGTGCAGGCTGGGGCCGGGCAGATCGAGGTAGCGGTGAACGGGATCGGGGAGCGGGCCGGGAACGCCTCGCTGGAGGAGATCGTGATGGCGCTCGTCACGCGCGGGGACCACTACGACGTCGAGGTCGGGGTGGAGACCAGCCAGCTCGCCAACACGAGCCGTATGATCTCCAATATAACCGGCTACGAGGTGCCGCCGAACAAGGCGGTCGTGGGCCGCAACGCGTTCTTGCACGAATCGGGGATACACCAGGACGGTGTGCTGAAAGACCGGCGCACGTTCGAGATTATGACCCCCAAGGACATCGGGCTCGAAGGCACCAACATCTTCCTCGGCAAGCACTCGGGCCGCCATGCGCTAAAGGACGCCCTCGAAGAGCTCGGCTACACTCTGGAAGGCGAGGTTCTGAAACGGGCGTTCGCGCGCTTCAAGGAGATCGCCGACCACAAAAAGACCGTCACGGCCGCCGACCTGGAGGCTATCGCGGCGGACGAGGTCGGTTCCTTTGAGGGCAAGTTCGTGCTCGACTCGTTCCGGGTGGTGGCAGCGACGGGTCGACAGAGCCGGGCGGCGGTGACGATCTCGCACGCCGAGCACGGCACGTTCGAGGCCGAGGCCGAGGGTGAGGGACCGGTGGATGCGGTCTTCCGCGCGATAGACGCTGCCACGAACATCAAGGGACGCCTGACAGACTTTCGCATAGACGCCGTGACGGGCGGCAAAGACGCTCTAGGCGAGGTCCGGGTCTCGGTCGAGTTCGAGGGCCAGGAGTACGCCGGACGCGGCCTTAGCCAAGACGTCGTCGAGGCGGCGGCGCGGGCCTACGTGCGGGCGGTAAACGTGTATACGGTGGGCATGGTCGGGGCCACGCGAGTCTCGACGGTCGCGCCGTAGGGAACGGATCGACGGGTGCAAAGCCCCGCCACTCTACTGGACTACGAACGCCTCGAAGGCGCAGTTCCGGTCGCTTATGCTCCGGGGCTGGCGCACCGCGCGGAGGAGTTGCGCTACCTCCTGGAGGTGGGCGTGGAAGCCCTCTCGGAGGTTCTTGACGTGGAGCCGCCCGGGCTGGAGGTGCTGCTGGTCGCCAACAGGGATTGGGAGCGGGCGCCGCGGGAGAACTCGCGCGCTTATCCGCCCGGACTTCCGTACTTCACCAGATCCGTGCGCCCCCCGGCTCTTGTGCTGCCGGAGACGCTCTCACCAACGATAAGACCGCGCACCAGGGTAACCCATCCCCTGGTCGTCTGGCACGAGCTGGCCCATGCTCTTCTGTTGCAGAAGGAAGTCGTGAGAACCCCGGCTTGGCTGCGAGAGTTCGTGCCGCAGGCGGCGTCTGCGGCAAGTGCCCGGAGAGCCGCGCTGCCGCTCGAGGGACATCTTGCGCAGGTGGACCGCGAGCCCGGTTTTACGCTTCGCAGCCTGAAGGGACCAGTGAACGTCGAACGGCAGATGGCCTTCCAGAACCTCTTGTTGGCTTTGGGAGCGGCGACGCTGGAGGAGTTCGGAGAGGGATTCCTGCAGAGGCTCGTCCATGCCGTGTGGGACGAGACGGACGTCGTAGACGAGGAGCGGGCCGATGAGTTGCTCGCGAATGCTTTAGGAGCCGGCGGACGGGCGTGGCTCCGGGCCCGGCCGGAGTTTTAGGAGGAAAGGTGCGCGATTCATTCGACATACTCCTGCTCCCGGGCGACGGCATCGGACCGGAGGTCGTAGAGGCCGCCCGGACGGTGATGGACGTCGCTGCGGAGCATTTTGGAGTGACGCTCCACTATGAAGAGCGCAGAGTAGGCGGGGTGGCGATCCGGGAAGAGGGCGAGCCGATCTCCGACGAGACCCTCGAGAAAGCCAAAGCCTCGGACGCCATCTTGCTCGGGGCGGCCGGCCACCCTGACTTCGACCGGGGCCCGGTCCGCCCGGAGGCCGGGCTCTTGAAGCTCAGAAAGACCCTGGGAGTGTTCGCGAACCTGAGGCCGGTGGAGGCGATACCGGCGCTGCTCTCTGCCTCGACGCTCAAACCAGAGGTCCTGGAAGGGGTGGACGTCCTGATCGTACGGGAGCTCACGGGCGGGGCCTACTTCGGAGAGAAGGTGGAGGAAGAGGACCAGGCAAGCGACCTCACCGCCTACACCCGGGAGGAGATAGAGAGGGTAGCGCGGGTGGCGTTCGAGGCGGCGGAGGGGCGCAAGAGGCACCTGACCTCCGTCGACAAGTCCAACGTGATGGCGACAGGCCGGTTGTGGAGGAGCGTCGTAGACGACGTAAAGGGTGAGTACCCGAACGTCAGGCTCGACCACGTGCTCGCGGATGCCGCCGCGATGTTTCTGGTCCGGGACCCGAGGAGGTTCGACGTAATACTGGCCGAGAACCTCTTCGGTGACATCCTCTCCGACGAGGCCGCCATGCTCCCTGGCTCGATGGGCATGCTGCCCTCGGCCTCTCTGGGCGAGCCCGGCACACCCGGCCTCTACGAGCCCGTACACGGCTCGGCGCCGGACATAGCGGGCCAGGCGCTGGCGAACCCCTACGCGACGATACTCTCGGCGGCGATGATGTTTCGCCACTCCCTGGGACGCCCGGACATCGCCGGGGCCATCGAGCAGGGCGTCTCGGTGGCCATAGAGGCCGGCTTCTTGACACCCGACCTCGGCGGGGACAAGAACACTGGAGAAGTCATGCGGGCCGTGAGCCGTTGGACGGCCGCCGGAGAAGGAGTGGCATGAGCATAAAGCTTTTCGATACGACTTTAAGAGACGGCACCCAACGCGAGGGTGTAAGCCTGACGACGGAGGACAAGATCCGTATAGCTCACGAGCTGGACGCCCTGAGTCTCCACTACATCGAAGCCGGCTTCCCGGCCTCTAACCCGAAAGACCTTGAGTTCTTCGAGAGCTTCGACGCCGCGGAGCTTGGGAACGCCCGCCTGGTCGCCTTCACTCGGGCCCGGCGCCCCGGCGGCCGGGCGGAGGACGACCCGGCCGTCACCCTCCTCCCCCGCCTCTCCGCGCCCGTCGCCTGCATCGTAGCCAAGAGCTGGAAGATGCACGTCGAGAAGGTTCTGCGAACCACGCCAGAGGAGAACATCGAGTCCGTGAAGGACACGGTCGCGTATTTGGCGAGGGCGGGCAAAGAGGTGCTCTTCGACGCCGAGCACTACTTCGACGGCTTCCGCGACGACCCAGATCACGCCCTGGCGGTCGTGAGGGCAGCGGCGGAGGGAGGCGCCACGACCCTGGTACTCTGCGACACAAACGGCGGCACGCTCCCCTCGGAGTTGAAGGCCATCGTCGCCCGCACCGTCCGGGAGTTCCCTGAGGTCGAGATCGGCATCCACACTCACAACGACGCTGGGTGCGGGGTGGCGAACGCTTTGGCGGCGGTAGAGGCCGGAGCGACCCACGTGCAGGGCACGATCAACGGCGTCGGGGAGCGCTGCGGCAACTGCGACCTCGTGACTACCATCGCCAACCTGCAGCTGAAGATGGGTGTCAAGGCGCTCGACGACGAGCGTCTCAAGAGGCTCACCGAGACCTCGAACTACGTCTCGGAGCTCATGAACCTCACCCCCGACACCCACCGGCCATACGTGGGCCGTAGCGCCTTCGCTCACAAGGGGGGGTTGCACGTGGACGGCATCTCCAGGGATCCCGCAACCTACGAGCACGTCCCCCCGGAGGCGGTTGGGAACACCCGGCGCATGCCGGTCGGGGAGCTCTCGGGGAAGAACTCCATCCTCGTCAAGGCCGAGGAACTCGGAGTGGAGGCGGGGGACGTCGCGGCGATCCTCACGGCGATAAAGCAGCGGGAGTACGAGGGCTATCACTACGAGGCAGCCGATGCCTCGCTCGCGCTCCTCATCGGGCGAACAACCGGCGAGGCAAAGCCACTCTTCGAGCTAGAGAGCTTCAGGATCATCTCCGAAAAGCGAGCCGACGGCGAGACGACGGTCGAGGCCACCATCAAGCTTTTGGTCAAGGGGCAGCGTGTGATCTCCACCGCCGAGGGCAACGGTCCGGTGAACGCCCTGGACCGGGCCCTCAGGCAGGCGATAGGGCCCCACTACCCGGAGCTAACGGAGATACACCTCTCCAACTACAAGGTACGCATACTCGACGAGCACCGCGCCACCGCCGCCACCACCCGCGTCCTCATAGACTCCACCGACGGCAAGCACGTCTGGGGCGCCGTCGGCGTCGGGGAGAACATCATCGAAGCCTCCTGGCAGGCGCTCGTAGACGGCCTCGAGTACGGTGTGAACGGGCCTGAGAAAGGATAAGTTTAGGCAGTTACCCCCGTGACGACACGGATCGAGAAGCCTTATCCTCCGGAGCCCGCGTTCCAGACAGCCCTCTTGAGCACCCCGAAGAACTCGTCGGCTTTCGGTACGGGGATCTCCAATCCCTTCTCGGTCTTTGACTCGGCTCGCCCTCTCGGACGAGTCGTTTGTTACGCTTGTCTGCCTTCGAGAGGATAGGAGGCTCCTAAGTTCAGTCTCCGTTGCTTTTAAAATGGGACAACTTCCCTGGAGTTATCAGAAACGTAGGGGAAACCCTGAGTCAGTCGAAGAGGCCAGGCTGTATCTCCCCAAGCCTGCGAAACGCAGCGGTTGACAAACGCGGGAAACATTTTCCTTCGAGCCCAGCTCTGCGGCAGCTTATATCGAAGAGTTGGAAGATCTGATCCGCGAAGATGCCTTCGCCTCTCATACGGGAAACGAAGTGTGGGTCGTTAAGCCTCCCACCTCGCATGGAACGAATGCGGTTCAGGACCTTCTCCTTACGCTCGGGGAATTGGCGCGAGCCAATCCTCGAAGAGCGGCCGGACGGCGTGAGGAAGGCGCACAGGGGCATAGGCAGCGAAGCCTGCGCCGGCCTCGGCGGCGGCGGAAATCAGGCTCGGCAGCTCATGGTCGTTGAGGCCGGGGATCACGGGCGCGGTCATCACCCCGACGGAAACACCGGCCCGGGCGAGCGCTTCGATGGCGGCCAATCTTCGTACGGAGCGGGAGGTGCGCGGCTCCATGATGCGTCGCAGGTCGTCGTCCAGGGTGGTCAGGGAGACGGCGACCACCGCGGCGTCGTGTCGGGCGAGCTCGGAGAGGAGGTCTATATCCCTGGTGACGAGGTGGTTCTTGGTAACTATGGCGACAGGGTTGCGGAACTCCGTGAGGACTTCGAGGCAGCGGCGCGTGATGCGGAGCTTCTTCTCGATGGGCTGGTAACAGTCGGTGACGCCGCTTATGGAGAGCACCTGGGGTTTCCAGCGAGGGGATGAGAGCTGCTTGCGTAGTAGCTCTGGGGCGTCTTCTTTTACCAGGACCTTGCTCTCGAAATCCAGGCCCGCGGAGAAGCCAAGGTATTCGTGCGTCGGACGAGCGTAGCAATAAATGCATCCATGACTGCATCCCCTGTAGGGATTGATGCTGGCGTCGAAGCCGATATCGGGGCTGTCGTTTCGGGCGACGATCGAACGCGACGCGTCCCTCAGGTAGATGGTCTCCGGTCCCGGCTCCTCGGCGTCCAACTCTCCAAGCTCCGGATCGACCTCGATCTTCTCGAAGCGGTTTTTAGGATTCCCCGCCGCCCCGCGCCCGACGATGCTGGATCTGGATCCTTTCCCGGCCTTCATCCTTCGATTCTAAGCGAGCTTTGCTCGCCTCACTACACCTTTTTGATGGCCGGAATCGAGGCAAACTAGCTAAAGGAGAGGCAGC
>DATDKT010000291.1:0-32356 GCA_036519775.1 Rubrobacteraceae bacterium | reverse complement strand
GACCGCGAACGGGTTGACCCTTCCCGGTCCCTTCTCGTCCATCGTCCGTTGGGTATCCTCTATGCTCGCCACCCCGCCGATCCCGCTCCCCAATATGAGCCCGACCCTCTCCGCATTATCCTTCAGCTCCCCCCAGGCGCTCGCGTCTTCGAGGGCGAGCTTGACGGCGGCGAGCCCGAGTTGGGCGAAGCGATCCGTACGCTGGGCCGCCTTGCGGTCCATAAAGTCTTTGGGCTCGAAGTCCGTGCACTCGGCGGCGATCTTGACCTCAAAATCCTCGGGGTCGAAGAGCGTTATGGGGCCGACCCCGCTCTCGTTGGCCAAAAGCGAACTCCAAAACGCCTTGCGGCCCACTCCGATGGGACTGACCACCCCTACCCCGGTGATGTAAGCTGCGCGGTCTTCGCGCCCGTTCTGCATCTAGCCCTCCGCCACGTGGCCTCAAGCTCTCTTCTAGTCTCTCGTCTAGTAAGCGTGCATCTTAGCACCCCCGCCCCGACAACAACGAGTCCCGGTGGGATCCGGACTACAAAACGTAGCTCTTGCCGTCCTCGGCTCCTTCTACGTCGAGCTCTTCTATCCGGCGCAGCATCTCCTCGCCCATGTGCGTCAGGACGAGCCTGTGGCACCCGAGATCCTCCCGGTGGCCCATGAGCGTCTGGTAATCCAGGTGGTGCCCACCGCCGCCCTCGAAGAAGTTACACTCGCAGATAAAGAGGTTGGCCCCGATTGCGGCCCGGACGAGGGCGTCGGTCCATTCAGTATCACCCGAGAATGCGAGGATCTTATCCTCGTAGGAGACGCGCAGCACGTAGGCGGGGGCGCCGCTGGGGTGTACGACCGGGTACGGGGTAACGGCGAACGGTCCGAACACGGCCTGCGTTCCTTCTCTTAGCTCTACGAACTCCAGGGCGAACTCCCGCGGCGTCTCGGAGGAACCGGGATACAGTACCTCCATCGCCTGTATGATCCTGGCCTCAAGTCCCGGCGGCCCGGCCACCACGAGCGGTTTCTCTCTCTCCGAAACGTACTGGGCCTCCAGGATGAAGAACGGAAGCCCTCCGAAGTGATCGCCGTGGAGATGCGAGAGCAGGATAACGTCGACGTCGGAGGTCTCGACCTCGAACCTCTTCATCGCGATGAGCGAGGAGGCGCCGCAGTCGACGAGCAGGCGCTTAGCGTCCGGCTCGTCGGGGCGCACGTAGATGCAGGTCTGAAACCGCCCTCCGCTGCCGAAGGCGTCGCCGCTCCCCAGAAACCGTACGTTCACTTTTCCTATGCCAATCCTCCCGAGAGCTCAGAGTACGAGGCAACGGTTGCCAAAGCTCGCCGCACCATACCAGAATATGGCGCATCCGGGAGGATCGGGCTTGCCGCCGGCTTCACCCCTGGCGGTGTCTCGGAGATCCCGAAAGGCTACCGCACCGGCTGAGCCATCCGGGATTTCGCCACCGGCGGGTATCTTATTCGCCCGGGGTCATGAAACCAAAGAGGTGAGAGCCGCGCTGGGAGAGGGTATGCTCTCTTGATGGCTCTCGCTGCTTTGATCTTCTACGCTGCCACGGTACTGTTCTTGTTGAACTTCGCGCTGGGCCTGCTCGTCCAGTTTCACGTGGTGGATACGAAGCCGTTCCGCTGGCTTCATCATGCCCTTTTCTTTGCGGTCTTCGTCTCCGCCGCCGCTGCCGCGCTCGCCGGCTTTCTCTCGGGGGCTCCCTCTCGTTGGTTCCTGCTCCCGGTGCTCGCCCTCTTTGTCATGCTGCCATACGTCCGGGCGGGCACCCTCGGACACGCCGCCCTCGCGTGCGGTGCCCTCTTCTTCTACGCTGCCGGCTTCTTCCAGACCTTGTAGGCTCTCTAACCGTCGGCGGCTAGCGCTACCTTGACCGTGCCCCCCCGTGGAAGGCGGCCATCGATGGGGCTGTGCTATAACCCTTTCGTGCGAGTTCTGTTTGAGCGGAGCATCCTGCCTGTCTCGGAGGAGGGCTGTACTCGCGCCCGACGCCGCCGAGCAGAGGGGCGGTTATCTTCGACGTGAACCCGTCCGCAAACACGCTTTAGGAGGCGTTTTGGAATTCCTCGAGGTTCTTCGGCGGCGCAGGACCACGAACGGTCCCTTTCTGCCGAAGCCGGTCAGCGCGGACCACCAGCGGTTGCTCGTGGAGGCCGCCGCGATGGCACCGTCGCACTTCAACAGCCAGCCCTGGCGCTTCGTTCTCGTGGACGACGAGAGGATCATAGGGGAGATCGCCCGCATCAGCGGCGAGTCTATGCGCCGCCTCATGGAGGAGGGCACCTTCTGGAGGCGCTACCGACCATACTTCAGGTTCTCCGAAAAGGAGATGGAGGAGAAGAGGGACGGCATCCACATCGACCAGTTGCCCCGCGCCCTGAAGCCTTTTCGACGCCAGATCTTCTCGGAGACGGGACAGGCCATCATGAACCGCTTCGGTGTCCCCAAGACCCTCGCCGAGGATAACCGCAAGCTCGTCGCCGGGTCCCCCTTGCTCCTCGCTGTCCTCCTCGACAAGATCGAGTACCGGCCCGGGAAGCTCTCGGGTTTCTACTCGGTCTTCGGGATGGGCGCCGCCGTCGAGAATATCTGGCTCGCCACCACCGAGCTCGGCATGGGCATCCAGTTCGTCTCCGTGCCGATGGAGCTTCCCGAGAAGTGGGAGGAGATAAAGAACCTTCTCGACGTGCCCGCGGACCTGGAGCTAATGGCAGTCTATCGTCTGGGCTACCTGCCCGAAGAGAAGCGCCGCCCGACGATAGACTGGACGAGCAACCAACGCAAACGCCCCTCCCAGTACGTCTTCCGCAACACCTGCACAGTACCGGAGACGGAGTTCGAGAAGCATCCTCTGGGTCCTGCCGCCGGCGAGCGGAAAGGCGCACGCCGATGACGTCCGCGAACCCGCGTGTTCTCTCGGTGGCGACGGTGGTACCGAAGCACCGCGTCGTCCAGAGTACGGCCAGGGACTTCGCACGCGCCATGTTCTCCGGGGTCTACAAAGACCTCGAGCGCCTCTTGCCGGTCTTCGACAACGTGGAGATAGACGGCCGCAACTTCTGTGTGCCGCCCGAGTGGTTCTACGAGGATCACACCTTCCCCGAGAAGAACGCCCTCTACGTCGAGCACGCCCTCGAGCTCTCGGAGAAGGCGGCCCATCGCGCGCTGGACAAGGCCGGCACGGACCCTTCAGAGGTCGGGGCAATCTTCTTCGTCTCGACCACGGGCCTCTCGACGCCCTCCATAGACTCTCTATTGCTGCCGAGGCTCGGTCTCTCGGAGCACACGAGGCGCGTGCCGATCTGGGGGCTGGGCTGCGCCGCCGGGGTAGGGGGGCTCGCCCGGGCTCTGGATCACGCCCGAGTCTACCCGGAAGAGAAGGTGCTCCTCGTCGGGGTCGAGCTGTGCGGTCTGACGTTCCAGTGGGGGGACCGTTCCAAGGCCGGCCTCGTCTCGACGGCTCTCTTCGCCGACGGTGCAGCCGCAGCGGTCCTGGGGAACGCTCCGGGGCCGGAGTTGCTCGGGAGCCACAGCACTACCTGGCCGGGAACGGAGGATATCATGGGCTGGGAGATAATCGAGGCGGGCTTCAAGGTGCAGCTCAGCAGGAGCATACCCCAACTGGTGCGCGAGCGGATGCCTCAAAACATCGAGACGGCCTGCTCCTCGGTAGGCCTCGCGCCCGAAGAGGTTGAGCATTTGGTTACCCACCCCGGCGGCGCGAAGGTTCTGGACGCCTTCGAGGAGGTCTTCGGGCTCGGGCCCGGAGGCCTCGTCCTTTCCAGGGAGGTACTACGAGACTACGGCAACATGTCCAGCGTCACGGTGCTGTTCATCCTCGAACGCTTTCTCGAAGGCGGAGCCTACGCGCCCGGGGAGCACGGTGTGATCTCGGCCCTGGGACCGGGCTTCTCCGCCGAGCACGTGTTTTTCAGATGCTGATGGTGACTGGCCAACAGCATCTGAGCCGTCAGCTCTCGGCTATCAGCCGTCGGCTTCTCTTGCGGGTGGCCGGGCGGAGGGCTCGCTGAACGTCACCGCTCTGCTCGTCATCGGCGTCGCTCTCGTTGCCGCCCAGCGCCTCTTCGAGCTCGTACTCGCTCGTAGAAACGAGCTCCGAGCGCGCGCTCGTGGCGCCGTCGAGCGAGGACGGGGGCACTACCCTTTCATCGTTGCCCTGCACATCCTTTGGCTCATCTCCACCCTGGTCGAGGGGCTCTTACGCGGTCCGGAGGTCCCCGCCTACTGGCCAGTCCCGCTCTCGATGTTTCTGCTCGCGCAACCCTTGCGGTATTGGGCACTCTTCTCTTTAGGGGAGAACTGGAACACGAAGATACTCGTCGTGCCGGGTGCGAAGCCCGTCAGGCGCGGACCGTACCGTTATCTGAGCCACCCCAACTACGTGGTAGTGGTCGCGGAGATATTGACCTTCCCCCTCATCTTCGGTGCGTGGATAACCGCGCTAGTCTTCACGGCCTTGAACGCAGCGGTCCTCTCCGTGAGGATCCGCGAAGAGGACCGAGCGCTGGCAGAGTTAATGCACACTGGATAACGTACGGGCGAGCGGCTACATTAGAGGGGTCAGCATTCGACAAAGATTGGTATTAGCTGATAGCTGACGGCTGATAGCTAACATCGGGAGGCTTCCATGCTCGACTTGAGGTACGTCCGTGAGAACCCCGAGGCCGTCGCCGAGAACTGCCGAAACCGGGGTGTCGAGGCCGACGTGGACCTAGTCGTTGGGCTCGCCGACAGGCGTTCGGAGCTTATACAGGAGTTGAACGAGCTCAAGCAGCAGCAGAATCAGCTAGCCAAGAGCGTCGGAGGGGAACGCGACCTCGAGAGGCGTCAGAACCTCATAGCCGAGTCTCGGAGGATGAAGGAGGTGATCCCCGAGAGAGAGGCGGAGCTTCAAGTGGTCGAGGGGCGCTTGAGGGAGGAGATGCTCAAGGTCCCCAACATGACCCACCCCGACTCACCCATCGGCAAGGACGATACGGAGAACGTCGAGCTGAGGCTCGTTGGCGAGATCCCCACCTTCGACTTTGAGCCCAAAGACCACGTCGAGCTCGGCGAGGCTTTGGGCATCATAGACTTCGAAGCGGGGACAAAGGTCACGGGGAGCAAGTTCTACTTCCTGCGGGGGGACGCCGTTCTGTTGGAGCTCGGGCTCGTCCGGTACGCGCTGGACATGCTCATCGAGCGTGGGTACGAGCCGACCATAACCCCGGACTTGGCACGCGACGAGGCGCTGGTGGGGACGGGCTTCATCCCGCGGGGTCCTGAGACCCAGATCTACTCCATAGAAGACTCCGACCTCTCGCTCGTGGCCACCGCCGAGATCACCCTCGCCGGCTCGCTGGCCGGCGAGATCCTGGACGAAGAGAAGCTACCTCTCCGGCTCGCCGGCCTCTCCCACTGCTTTCGCACCGAGGCCGGCTCCCACGGGCGCGCGAGCCGCGGCCTCTACCGCGTCCACCAGTTCACCAAGGTCGAGATGTTCGGCTTTAACACCCCCGAGCGGTCCGACGCCATGCACGAGGAGATGCTCGGCATCGAAGAGGAGATCTTTCAGGGCCTCGGCCTCCCGTACCGGGTCGTGGACATCTGCACGGGCGATCTCGGCGGGGCCGCCTACCGCAAGTACGATCTCGAAGCGTGGATGCCCGGCCGCGACGCCTACGGTGAGATCACCAGCACTTCCAACACTACCGATTACCAGGCGAGACGGCTGCAGATCCGGTACCGCAAGAACGGTGGGCGTCCCCAACTCCTCCACACCCTCAACGGCACCGCCATAGCTGTCAGCCGCGCCCTCATCCCGCTCCTGGAAAATTACCAGCAAGAGGACGGCTCCATCCGCCTACCCGAGGCCCTCGTCCCTTACGCAGGTAAGAAGGTGCTGGAGCCCGCCGAGTAGCGGCCGACGCTATACTCTCGATAACGTGAAGTTGTAACAGGAGAGGAGCGTCCGATGTGCGAGGTGGTCGAGAAGCTTACGAAGAAGAGCGAGGACCCGAGCCGTTGGTACCTGCAACTGGTCAGGATGGCGAAGCTCGCCGACTACGGGCCGGTGCGGGGGACTTTTGCCATCCGCCCTTACGGGTTTGCGATCTGGGAGCGCATCCAGCGCGACCTCGATGACCGCTTCAAGGCCACCGGCCACCAGAACGCCTACTTCCCGCTTCTCATCCCCGAGAGCTACCTCAAAAGAGAGGCCGAGCACGTAGAGGGCTTCGATCCTGAGCTCGCGTGGGTAACTATAGGGGGGAGGGAAGAGCTGGAAGAGCGACTCGCTATCCGGCCGACCTCCGAGAGCATCATCTGCGACTTTTACCGGAATTGGATTCAGAGCTACCGTGACCTGCCTATCTTGATCAACCAGTGGTGCAACGTCCTGCGCTGGGAGAAGGTCACCCGCCCCTTCCTGCGCACCTCTGAGTTCCTCTGGCAGGAGGGACACACCGTACACGCTACTGCCGAGGAGGCTCGCGAAGAGACCCTCAGGATGCTGAACATCTACCGCGACACCTTTTATGAGACGCTCGCCGTCCCCGTCCTCACCGGCATGAAGAGCCCCTCCGAGCGCTTCGCCGGCGCCATCGAGACCTACACCTGCGAAGGGCTCATGGGCGACGGGCGTGCCCTTCAAGCGGCGACGAGCCACGACCTCGGCCAGAACTTCGCCCGGGCCTTCGACATCACGTTCCTGGACGAGAACCAGGATCGGGTGTACCCCTACCAGACCTCATGGGGATTTTCGACGCGTACTATCGGGGGCCTCATCCTGGTGCACGGGGACGACAGGGGCCTGAAGCTACCGCCGAAGCTCGCGCCCACCGAAACGGTGTTAGTACCGATCTGGCGCGGCAACAACAAAGGCGAGGTGCGTCGCGAGGCCGAGACCCTGTACTCTGAGCTAAGGGACTCGGGATTCAGAATCGAGGCGGACATGGACGAGGAGCATTCACCGGGTTGGAAGTTCAACGAGCACGAGCTCCGGGGTGTGCCGGTGCGCATAGAGCTGGGCCCCAAAGACATAGAGAAGGAGCAGGCCGTTCTCGTCCGACGTGACACCGGCGAGAAGGAGTTCGTCCCGCGCAAAGGCTTACCCGAGCGGCTCCAGACGTTGCTGGTGCAAATCCAGGAGAACATGTTCGCCCAGGCCGAGAGGTTCCGTGAGGAGAACACCCGCCGGGCGGAGACCTACGGGGAGTTCAAGGAGATAATCGAGGAGAAGCGTGGCTTCGTGCGGGCGCCCTGGGACGGCACCGACGAGACCGAGCAGAAGATAAAGGAGGAGACGAAGGCGACTATACGCCTCCTGCCTTTCGAGACAGAGGAGGGTAAGGACCTCGTCTCCGGCAGGCCGGGAAGCGTGGCCGTCTTCGCCCGGGCCTACTGATCCACCACGGCGGACGTCCGCTCCGGAACGCCCGCTTCGGGACGCCCGCTCCGGGGCGCGGGGTAGATGGAGTTAGTAGCGTTCACCTTCGCGTTCGTCGCTGTGTTGGTGGGGCCGTGGTGCAGGGCGCGGTCGGGTTTGGCCTCGCGTTGGTGGTCGTAGTGCTCTTGCTCGCGATGTCCACGGCCGGGTTTATGGTCGCAAGGGAGTGGCGTTTCGCGGACGCGCGTGGGCTGGTCTGGATTCTATCGGGCCGTCTTGACGGTGCGCTGGGGGGCGTAGGGCTACTCGCCCTGATCCCGGCAGGGTTCCTCTCGATGCTCTTCGGGGGGCTCGTGCTGGCGGCCGTGCTCGCAAGCCTCGCGAGACCGAAGATCCCGCTGCGCAACGGAACCAGGCTTGCGGGGGGTGTAGCTTCGGGGGTGATGGGTACGGCGGGCCGCTGATGCGGCCCGCCGCTCGCCCTCGTCTACCAGGAGGCTCGGGACCCGAGATCCGCTCGACCCTCGCGGTCGCTTTCCTGGTCGGGACTGGGATCTCGCTAGCCACCCTCTTCTTCGTCGGCAGGTTGGAGTGGGAGCATTTGCTCCTAGCCCTACCGTTGCTCCCTGGCTTGCTTCTCGGCCTCCTCGGCACCGGGTGGATAGCCTCGCTTCTGGGCCGTTGGTGGCTGCGCCTGGCGGTCCTCGTGTTCGCCGCCGTCTCTGGGCTTGCGGCCATGCTTCAGGGGTTTGCGGGGTAAGCCGCTCTTGACGGTAGCACCCGCTTGTTTTAGCATTCTACCCTACAGCGCGGACTCGCATCGAGAGCGGTGGAGGGACTGGCCCTAAGAAACCGCGGCAACCGGCGGCGAGCTGGCGGAGCCGAGCAGCTCCGTTACTCACCGCGAGGTGCCAAGTCCAGCAGGACTTGAGGTACAGGTCCTGGAAGATGTGGGGAGAGCCAGAGACGGCCTCTTCTACGGAGCGGGTTGCGCTACAAGGGAGCCCGACACGGTAGAAGGAGGCTGTATCTCCCCTGAGCATGACACTAGACCCGGGTGCCGGAGCTAGAAGCGCCCCGGCGATACCGGATAAGAACTTCTATCGAATAGGCTCTTTCGAGCCGGCACTTGGCGGCTACTTAGAAGAGGTTACGCTCGCCTACGAGACTTGGGGCGAGCTGGACTCGTCGGGCGAGAACGCTATACTCATCGTCCACGCGCTCACCGGCGATTCGCATTGCGCCGGGGGCGTCTCCGAGGCGTACAGGCGGGGCGGCTGGTGGGACGAGATGGTCGGGCCTGGACGCCCCGTGGATACAGATGAGCACTTCGTCGTGTGCTCGAACGTACTGGGTGGCTGCTCGGGGAGCACCGGGCCAGCTTCGGTAGAGCCCGAGACGGACCGTCCGTACGGGATGCGATTTCCCATTATTACCATCCGCGATATTGTGCGGACCCAGAAGCGGCTTCTGGACAACCTCGGGGTGAGAAGGTTAGAGGTCGTTATTGGGGGGTCTATCGGGGGGCAGCAGGCGCTGGAGTGGGCGGTGGAGTTCCCGGACTTCGTGGAGAAGGCGGTACCGGTAGCGGCGACGGGTGCTCTAGGTCCGCAAGGGTTGGGGATGAGCGAGATCGGGCGCCGCGCCATCATGGCCGACCCGGACTGGCAGGGGGGCGACTACTACGGTACTGGTAGGTCCCCGGAGACGGGGCTCGCCATCGCCCGCATGGCCGGGATGCTGACCTACCAGAGCGCGGAAGGGCAGTGGGAGAGGTTCGGCCGAGAGGAGGCGACCCGGCCTGCCTTGCACGAGGAGTTCGGCGGGCGCTTCGAAGTAGAGAGCTACCTACACTACCAAGGCCGCGACCTCACCGGCCGTTTTGACGCTAACTCCTACCTGTACCTGACGCGCGCGATGGACCTCTACGATGTAGGCGCCGGGTACGACTCACACGAGGAGGCCTACGAGCGTATACGGGCAGAGGTCCTCTTTGTCGGGATCTCGAGCGACTGGCTCTTCCCGGCGCGAGAGGTGCGCGCGGCGGCGGAGCTGGCGAAGGCGGCAGGGGCGGAGGCACATTACGAGGAGATAGAATCCCCGAACGGGCACGACGCCTTTCTAAAGGACTGGGACGAGCTCAGGGCGGCCGTCGGGCCGTTCCTCGATTAGTCAGGAGGAAGATACATGGACACTGCGGATCAGAAACAGCAGGAGCGCGACTACGGGTTCGACACCCTGGCGCTGCACGGCGGGCAGGAGGTAGACTCGGCGACCACGGCGCGGGCGGTCCCGATCTACCAGTCGACCTCCTACGTCTTCCACGACACCGACCACGCCGCCAACCTCTTCTCGCTCTCCGAGATGGGCAACATCTACACCCGCATCATGAACCCCACCACCGACGTCTTCGAGCAGCGTGTCGCGCTCCTGGAGAAGGGTGTGGGGGCGCTCGCGACCTCCAGTGGGCAGGCAGCGGAGACGCTCGCGATCTTGAACATCGCGGGGACGGGAGATGAGATCGTCTCGGCCGCCGCCCTCTACGGCGGGACCTACAACCTCTTCCACTACACCCTGCCCAAGATAGGCGTAGACGTGAAGGTCGTGGACGACAGGGACCCGGAGAACTTCCGCACCGCCATCACCGATAAGACGAAGGCCCTCTTCGCCGAGACGGTGGGCAACCCGGCGTTGAACACTTTAGATATAGAGGCTGTGGCGGCGGTGGCCCACGAGGGCGGGATACCGCTCATCATCGACAACACTCTGCCCTCGCCGTACCTGGTCAACCCGCTTGAGCATGGAGCCGACATAGTCGTCCACTCGGCGACCAAGTTTATCGGCGGACACGGGACCTCTATCGGTGGGATCATCGTGGACGCCGGCAGGTTCCCCTGGGACAACGGCAGGTTCCCGGGCTTCACCGAGCCCGACCCCTCCTATCACGGCCTGCAATACTACCCGACCCTTGGCGAGCTCGCGTACATCCTCAAAGCGCGTGTCCAGATGCTCCGCGACTACGGCCCGGCCCTTAGCCCCTTCAACAGCTTCCTCTTCTTGCAGGGCCTGGAGACCTTGCCGCTGAGGATGGAGCGGCACTCGCAGAACGCTCAGGCGGTCGCCGAGTTCTTGCAGGGGCACCCGAAGGTCAACTGGGTGAACTATCCGGGCGTCCCCGATCACCCGAGCCACGACCTCGCCAGGAGGTACCACCGGGAGGGGATGTTCGGCGCTATCCTGGGCTTCGGTATCGACGGCGGGCTAGAGGCCGGCAAGAGGTTTATAGATCGGCTCGAGCTGCACAGTCTGCTCGCGAACGTGGGGGATGCGAAGAGCTTGGTCATCCACCCGGCCTCGACGACACACTCACAGCTCAGCGTGGATGAGCAGAAGTCCACCGGGGTCTCGGATGACTACCTACGTCTCTCGGTGGGGCTGGAGTCTATCGACGACATCCTCTACGACCTCGACCATGCGCTGAACGGGGCGTGAGGTAGGGTGAAGCGTGTCGAGCTGATCCAGCTAGGGCTAGGGAACGTCGGCCAGGCAGTAGCCCAGATCATCCTGGAGGAGCGCAAACGCTGGCTCGAGCGGTGGGGCGTGGAGATCGTGTACAAGGCCGTCGCCGACACCTCGGGCGCCCTGGTGGGGGAGGACCTCTTGCCCCAGGCCGTTCGCCTGAAGGAGGAGGGGGGAAAGCTCTTTTCTCTGGGCGTCGAGCCCCTGGAGGAGGTCCTGCACTCGGAGCCCGAGGCGGGTACTACCCGCGTCGTGGTAGACCTCGCGGTACACGGCGACACCTCGGACTTAGACCTCCTGGGAGTGGAGAACGGGGCGCGACTGGTGCTCTCGAACAAGGGCCCGCTCTCGGGGACGACCTCCCGCTACGAGCGGCTCGTCGGGACCTTGGGGGACCGTTTGTGGCACGAGGCGACCGTCGGGGCGGGGATGCCCGTGATCTCGACGCTAAAGAGCCTCATAGAGGGCGGCGACGAGGTACACGAGATACAGGCGAGCCCGAGCGGTACCCTGGGCTTTATCATGAGCGCCGTGGAGGAGGGACGCTCCTTCTCGGAGGCGGTGCGGGAGGCTGTAGAACTGCGCTACGCCGAGCCCGACCCGCGCGACGATCTCTCGGGCCTCGACGTAGCACGCAAAGCTATAATCCTCGCCCGCACGATGGGCCGCAAGATAGAGCCTGAGGAGATCCCCTACGAGTCTCTCGTCCCGGAGGGTCTCGAAGACGTCTCTCTTGAGGAGTTCATGGAGCGGCTGCCGGAGGCGGACGAGGAGTTCGCCGAGCGGCTACTGGCGGTCGAGGAACACCACATGCTCCGGTACCTGGCCCGAATACCTATGGAGGGAGCCGTGGAGGTGGGTGTGCGCGACACTCCGGTCGAGAGCCCCTTCGGCCCTATAAGCGGCCCCGTGAACGTCTTCGACTTCTGCACGCGGCGCTACTCGGATGTTACCCTAACCATATCCGGTCCGGGGGCTGGCCCCGAGAGGACTGCGAGCGGCGTCGTCTTCGACCTGCTCGACATTACGCACAAGGTCGTAGAAGAAGAGGGTGGTTAGGGTGCAGAACGGACCTACGGTCGCGGTCGTAGGCGCGGGGCTGGTAGGCGAGAGACTGGTCGCAGAGCTAAGGAGGCGGGACTTTCCCTTGAAGGAGCTGCGCGTCCTAGCTCGCAGTGCCCGGCGAGCCACCCTGGCCGGCGAAGAGTTCGAGGTCGGGGTGGCCGAGCCGGACGCCTTCGAGGGCGTGGACCTTGCCCTCTTCGCCGGGACCGAAGGGGAGAAGGGCGCCGCGGTGCAGCTCGCCCGCGAAGCCATCGCGCGTGGCGCCATCGTCGTGGACAACGGGAGCGACTTCCGGCTCGACCCCGAGGTGCCGCTCGTGGTGCCCGAGGTTAACGCCGAAGCCGTGGAGGCCCACAGGGGCGTAATCGCCAACCCGAACTGTTCCACGATCCAGCTCGTCGTCACCCTCGCCCCCATAGCTCGCGAGTTCGGCCTCAAGAAAGTGGTAGTCTCGACCTACCAGGCCGTCTCGGGCGCCGGCAGGAGTGGGGTGGAGGCCCTGGAGGACGGCCGGGGAGACGCCTTTCCCAAGACCATCGCCGGCAACGCCATCCCGCTCATCGGGGGCGTGGGCGAGGACGGGTACACGACGGAGGAGAAGAAGATGAAGGAGGAGTCGCGCAAGATCCTCTCTCTCCCCGACCTCCCCGTCTTCCCGACGGCCGTCCGGATCCCCGTTCACACCGGCCACTCTGAGAGCGTCTATGTGGAGACCGAGAGGGACGTCTCGCTTCCCGAGGTCCTGGCGGTTTTGGGCGCGGCGCCCGGTGTTTATTTCTCCGGCAACGCGGCGGATTTTCCGACCCCGATCGAGGTAGCAGGCGAGCCCGGCGTCTCCGTCGGAAGGGTGCGCGTCGACGAGGGAGCCATAGAGTACTGGTGTGTCTCGGACAATCTCTTGAAGGGCGCAGCGACGAACGCCGTCCAGATCGCGGAGTCGCTCGTCGGCGCCGCCGCGAGGGTGTAGAAGCCTCTCTTTGGGGGTGACGAGATCGGAGATCCATCGGGCTACCGAGGACGACGTACCACTCGTACTCTCGCTGATCAAAGGGCTTAGCCCTGTACGGTGCGTTACCGACTCGCTACACTTGGGGGGATGGGGACAATACCATCAGCGAGGGTTTGAGGAGTGGAACATGACCGAGGAAAAGAAGCAATCTTTTTGGAACAAGATCTTCTTCGGCAACCGGGAGGGCACCGAACGGGAGCGGAAGGTTCTCGAGTACATTATGCACCGCATCGGTGAGGGCGCGCATCTGAGGGACGTGCTGGGGGAAGAGTACGTCCGGCGCAACGCCTCGCCCGACGAGATCGAGGACATACTCGACAATCCCCGCCTCGTCGAGGCAGCTCGCGAGAGCATGCAGGAGGACTTTACCTCCGGCGACCTCGACCCCAAGTCGCCCCCGAGTAGCGCCCGGTAGAGGCCGATCCGGTAAGCCCGGCAAGCGCCTCCGGGGTTGTATAATCCTCGGGTTACTATCCATGACCTATCCCTGGAGGCCGGATGCCAATCTACGAATATAAGTGCGAGAATGGGCACGTCTTCGACGTGCTGCAGAAGATGTCCGACGACCCCCTGGCGGAATGCATCGAGTGTGGCGCCACGGTCAGAAAAGTCCTCCAGCCGGTTGGCATCTCTTTTAAAGGCTCGGGCTTCTACTCGACCGACTACAACAAAAAGGGCCCGAAGGAGGAGCCGAAGAAGGCCGCCGCTACCAGCGGCGAGTCGAGCACGAACGGGGCCTCGGAGTCCAAGAGCACCACCTCGGAGAAGACCTCGACCGCACCCGCCAAAAAGGGGGACGGAGACCCGGCGTGACTTACCCGCACGACGAAGCAGCCCCGGCGAGGAGCCACACCTCACGCGCCGGGAACCGCACCGGACTCAGGCTCGTGCTCGCCCTGACCTTTCTCTGCATACTCGCCGCCGTCTGCGTCTCCGTCGGTCTCGTCGTCTATACTGCCTGGCACCACGACCTAAAACACGGCCTCTTCGCCTTGGTCTTCGCCGTCTTGAGTGCCCGCGCATTACTCTCCTGGTTCCTCTGGTGTGAAGACGAGGAAGATCCGGTAGATTCGAAATAACGCGGCTCTCGTCCGGGAGCCTGCTCGTGAAAACTCCTGCAAATCGTACCTCAATCTTAGGTAGAGCTTGATCTAGACAGCCTCGGAGCCTGTTCGTATAGTGGCGCTCGTTCAGAGGATGGACGGGGAGAACGGGCGACGGTGGGGCCTCGAGGGTCCCGCCGGCCGTTCCGCCGAAACGTCATACAGGGGAGGAGCGGTTTGCCGGCGACGCCTTTTGCGCACTTGCACTGCCATTCGGAGTACTCGATGCTGGATGGGGCGAGCCGTGTCCGGGACCTCATCTCCTTCGCCAGGGAGCAGAACATGCCCGGCATCGCGCTCACAGATCATGGCGCGATGTACGGCTCCGTCAAGTTCTACCAGGAGGCAAAGAAGGCCGGCATAAAGCCCATCATGGGTTGCGAAGTCTACGTAACGGCGGACAGACACGACCGCAGCCGGGCCAAGTACTACCACCTCACGCTTCTGGCGCGCACGGCCGAAGGCTACAAGAACCTCATGAAGCTCTCGACGGTGGGCTTCCTCGAAGGCTTCTACTACAAGCCGCGGGTGGACATGGAGATGCTGAAGAGGTACGGAAAGGGGATCATCTGCCTCTCCGGCTGTCTCTCCGCCGAAGTACCTACCAGGATCCTCGAAGGTCGCCTCGACGAGGCGCGCAAGCTCCTCATAGAGTACGCGGAGGTCTTCGACGCCGTATTCCTGGAGATGCAGGACCACATGGAGATCCCCGAACAGAAGCGCGTCAACGAGGGTCTCGTCAAGCTCCACAAAGACACCGGCATACCGCTAGTCGCTACCAACGACTCGCATTACACAACCCGGGCCGACGCCAGGATGCACGACGTCCTCCTGTGCATCGGGACCGGCAAGTTCTACAACGACCCAAACCGGATGAAGTTCATCGGCGAGGAGTTCTACGTCAAGCCCGTCGAAGAGATGGAGAGGCTCTTCCCGAACAACCCGGAGGCCCTGGAGAACACCCTGAAGGTCGTGAACCTCGTCGAGGACCCGGGGATAGAGCTTGGCACGACGCGCCTGCCGAACTTCCCCAAGCCCGGGGGTTACACGGCGGACCAGTATCTCCGAGAGCGGTGCGAAGAAGGCTTGAGGAAGCGTTACGGCGACGTCACGCCCGAGATAAAGAGGCGTCTCGAATTCGAGCTTGGAACCATCGGGAAGATGGGGTTCGCGGACTACTTCCTCATCGTGTGGGACTTCGTCAAGTACGCTAAAGACAGGAAGATAGCGGTGGGACCGGGGCGCGGTTCGGCGGCGGGCTCTATCGTGGCTTACGCGCTCGAGATCACTGATCTGGACCCCCTCCGGTACTCGCTCCTCTTCGAGAGGTTCCTGAACCCGGACAGGATCAGCATGCCCGATGTGGATATAGACTTCTCGGTCCAAGGGCGTGGCGAGGTGATGCGGTACGTCACCGAGAAGTACGGCGGACACGAGCACGTCGCACAGATAATTACCTTTGGAACGCTTGGGGCGAAAGCCGCGATCCGGGACGCCGGACGCGTCTTCCAATACCCCTACGAGGCGACCGACAAGCTCGCCAAGTTCATCCCCGAGAAGCCGGTCGGGACCACTTTGCGGGACGTGCTGAGGCAGGAGAACGGCACTTACGCGCCCGGCGAGAAGCACCCGGGAACGGCGTGGGAGATGATCCAGTTCATCGAGCAGAACGCCGAGGCGAAGGGTGTCCTTGACACGGCCTTCGAGATAGAGGGCTTTGCCCGCCACGCCGGGACTCACGCCGCCGGCGTCGTTATCTCCGAAGAACCCCTTACGGACATCGTGCCGCTCCAGCGAGTCGCGAAGGACGAAAACGCCGTCATGGTCCAACACCCGATGGGCGACGTGGAGGCGTTGGGGCTCTTGAAGGTGGACTTCCTGGGCTTGAGGAACCTCGACGTGATCGAGGAGACCCTGAAGATCGTCCGGGAAGCGACGGGCGAGGAGATAGATATAAGGAACATTACCTTAGACGACGAGAAGACCCTGAAGCTCTTCGCGCGAGGCGACACGTTCGGGGTGTTCCAGTTCGAGTCGAGCGGGATGCAGCGGATGCTCCAGGAGGTCCGGCCCGACCGCTTCGACGACCTCGTGGCCCTGAACGCCCTGTACCGCCCTGGCCCGATGGACTACATCCCCAACTTCAAGCGCGGCAAGCACAACCCCGAGAGCGTGCAGTACTCCGACCCGCGCCTCGAGTCCATCCTGGAGCCGACCTACGGCGTCGCCGCCTACCAGGAGCAGCTCATGGAGATCTCCAAAACCTTGGGCGGCTTTACCCCCGGCCAGGCCGACACCTTGCGTAAGGCCATCGGCAAGAAGAACAAGCAGCTCATCGCCACGCTCAAGGACAAGTTCGTAGAGGGCTGCAAGGCGAACGAGGTCGCTCCAAAGGTCGCCGAGGAGCTGTGGAACTGGATGGAGAAAGCGGGGGGCTACTCGTTCAACAAGAGCCACTCCGCCTGCTACTCCTTCCTCGCCTTCCAGACAGCGTACCTCAAGGCGCACTACCCCGAGGCGTACATGGCCGCCCTCATGAGCAGCGTGATGAACACCAAAGACCGGGTACCGCAGTACGTGGCGGAGGCGCGGGCGATGGGGGCGGAGGTGTTGCCCCCGGATGTCAACGAGAGCGGGCACCGCTTCACGGTGGTGGGGGAGACCATCCGGTTCGGGCTCTCGGCGGTGAAGAACGTCGGGAGCAACTTTGTCGAGGTTATTATCGCCGCCAGGGAGAAGGATGGCCCCTTCGAGGACCTCTTCGACCTCTGCGAGCGGGTGGACTGCAAGACCTACAACAAGCGCACCATAGAGTCGCTAATAAAGTGCGGCGCCTTCGACTCGATGGGGCACTCGCGGGCCGCCCTGCTAGAGGTCCACGAAAAGGCCGTCGAGTTCGCCCAGAAGGGCTCCAAAGACGCCAATGCCGACCAATTCTGCATGTTCGACGCCACCGAGCTCGCCCCACCGCGGACAGAGATCCCGGCCACCGAGGACGACCACCGCGGTACCCTGGAGTGGGAAAAAGAGACCCTCGGTCTCTACGTCTCCGATCACCCCTTGCGGCCGGTCCTACACAAGCTAAAAAAGCACGCCGACACTACCGTCTCCGACCTCGACGGCTGCCGAGATGGGGCAGTCGTCTGGATCGGGGGCCTCGCCACCTCCGTGCGGAGCAACACCACGCGCAAGGGCGACATGATGGCGATGCTCCAGCTCGACGACACGCGCGGCCTCGCCGAGATCATGGTCTTCCCCAGGGTATACGCTAAGTGCGCCCCTTGCGTCCGCGAAGACGCCATCCTCAAGGTCAAAGGCCGCGTCGAGCGCAAAGAGGGTATCCCACGCGTCGTGGCGCTAGAGATAGAAGAGCTGCACCTCGAACCCGGCCTCGATCCCGTCTACCTCGACGCCGAGGCATTCGTCGGTATCTCTCATACGGACGCCAGGGAAGCCTTCTCGGTCATAGCCCGCTACCCTGGCGAGGCTCCGCTCGTCCTCGTCTCGAACGATGGCATCCCCGAGGAGACCATCTGCACCGTCGAAGAAAGCTCCGACCTCTACGCTGAACTGAAGCAAATCTTGGGGCCGCGATGCATAAGCGCCGTTCGTAAAACTGCAGAGCCTGAGATGGAGCGGGTCTCCTGATTTATTACATCGCACAAGAAACAGCGGTGCTCGTTAAACGAGGGAGCACTACGGAAAGGTAGAATGAGTATGAAGGCGAAGTGCGGTCTAGGACCTGGACTCGCGCATAAAACTCCCGAAAGGGAACGGATAGCTATAACTCCGGCGATTAGCAGCCTGGCGTTGCTCAAGGTCAGCTACGAGCGGCAGCGCAAGGACTAATTCGATAACTTTGTGCCTATGGTCGCCGAGTGCCTTAGGCGTTCGGCGGAGGACGTGGTTTCTTTGCCGGACCTGCAGTCCGAATTGCTCCCGCAAATCGGACTGCAGGGCTGAATAAGCGGGGCGGTTTGTACCTATAGCGAGTTAGCATGAGGCCAAAAGCCCCGTGTTAGAATCGGGTTATGGCAGAGAAAATACAGAAGACCGAAGAGGAATGGCGAGAGCAGCTCACCCCCGAGCAGTACGGGGTCACTCGGGAGCACGGCACCGAGCGGGCCTTTACGGGGGAGTACTGGGATCTCAAGGAGGAAGGCGTCTACCGTTGCGTTGCTTGCGACACGCCCCTCTTTAGCTCAGAGACGAAATACGACTCCGGCACGGGCTGGCCGAGCTTCTACGCGCCTATAGATCAGGAGAACGTCGAGACCGAAGAGGATCGCAGCCTCTTCTTCGTGCTGCGCACGGAGGTGCACTGCGCTACCTGCGGCGCCCACCAGGGCCACGTCTTTGACGACGGCCCCGCGCCGACGGGCCTGCGCTACTGCATCAACTCCGCCTCGCTAGACTTCGAGCCGGACGCGAAGCCAGACGAGTAAGCAGAGCACCGGAGTAGGGGTCATCAACGCCCGGCTTAGAAAGGTCGGGCGTTGTCTTACGTTCGAAATCTGTGGGGAGGTGGGGAGGCTCCTCGGTAGGCCCCTACACCAGGGGACCGGTGGCCTGCTTCGCCCTCGAGGAGGACTTAGGGTAAGCGACAAAAAAGAACCGGAGCTTTTATGCTCCGGTTCGCCGCTGTCTTAAGTGATCTAGCGTAGCTGCTAGACCTTACTCTAGCTACCTTATGCGTTCTCTCTCGCAGCCCCTGAACGTGTCTTTGCGGTCACCCACACACACGTCTTCGCCTTCGCCACCGCGGATGACATCCCTATTGTCGTTGTCCGCGGCGGTCAGGTAGTCGCGGCCACTGCTACCGTTGAGCGTGTCCTTATCGTCGCCGGCCTGGTCGTACAGATGGTCGTTGCCGGCACCACCGTTAATAGAGTCGTCGCCTTCCACACCATAAAGGTAGTCGTTGCCCTCATCGCCGCTGATCCTGTCGTTGCCCTCGTCGCCTATGATACCGTCGGCGCCCTCTTCGCCGTAGAGAATGTCGTTGCCTGCTTCGCCGTAGACCGTGTCGGAGCCCTCGGCACCGAAGACCGTGTCGCCACCACTACCGGCCTCAACCGTGTCGTTACCACCACGAGCGTAAAAGGTCTGGCTCGTGTTATTACCTTCGATATTGTCGGCATCCGAGGTGCCGCGACATATATTGTCATGGCAATCGATGTTGTCCGCCAGCGCGAGGGTCGCGGCTAGCAAGAGAACCACCACGCTCAGTATCGTTATCCGTGCCAGTCGCCTCAAGTCTTTGTCTCCTTTCTCAGCGAGGCGAGGAAGAAAAAGTAGATCTCCCCCCAAGTCGATCTTCGCCTGCAATATTAGCAGCCCTCATTAGAGTAATTGAACTCTTTGTAAAGTTTTGTTAAGGGGTAAGAGATGATTTAATATTCGAAAGGCCCAAGTTGCGCTCGTGTCAAACTCGGTACATCCAAGATGTTGCGGTTCGTAAAACCTTTAGAACGGAGGACCATGACCGCAGGGTGTTTCTTGAAGGTGAAGCGATTGCTCGACGTAGTCACGGTCGGAGACCGCCGTCCGGGTAGGTTAGCGAAGACCAGGGAGCCCTCGCCGTGAGTACTCGGAACACGTCTCTGCGAGATGAGGTCGTACCGGTCGGGACGCTGCGTCGGGAAGACCTAGAGCGCGGCGGCGGGAAGGGTGCCAACCTGGGCGAGTTAATCTCGATGGGCCTACCCGTGCCGCCCGGCTTCTGCGTGACCACCGCGGCCTACCGACGCGCCGTTGCGGAGGCCGGACTTGTCGAGGTTATAGGCGACGCGCTGCGAAGCGTCCGGGCCGAAGATCCCGGCTCGGCCGAGGCCGTCTCGGCGCGCATCGGCCTGCTCTTTGAGGACCTGCCACTGCCGGACGACCTGGCCGAAGCGATACTGGTCGCTTACCGCACCCTCGGTGCGCCCTCGGCGGCGGTCCGCTCCAGCGCGACCACGGAGGATCTGCCGGGCGCCAGCTTCGCCGGGCAGCAGGCGACGTCATTGAACGTTCGCGGCGAGGACGAACTGTTAGATGCGGTGCGGCGCTGCTGGGCCTCGCTATGGTCGGCGCGCGCCATCGCTTACCGGGAGCGCCAGGGGTTCCGCCACGACCAGGCCGCCGTCGCCGTCGTGATCCAGCGACTCGTACCCGCAGAGGTGTCCGGCATTTTGTTTACTGCCAACCCCGTAACCGGCGCACGGGACGAGATCATTATCAACGCAGCCTTGGGCCTCGGAGAGGCGGTAGTCGGCGGCCTGACCACCCCCGACAGCTTCACCCTGGACCGCGCGACCCTGAGGGTACGGGAGCGGCGGACCGGTCGGCAAGAGGTGGAGACCGTTCTGGTGGAGTATGGCACGACCGAGCGCCCGCTCGGCCCAAAGAGAGCTGGCGGACCAACGTTGGACGATACGCGGCTCGCGCGGTTGGCCGAGATAGGGCTCAACGTCGAGCAGCACTTCGGCACTCCGCAGGACGTGGAGTGGGCGTACGCCGATAGCAACTTGTGGGTGCTGCAGGCACGTACGATCACCAACCTGCCGCCCGCGCCGCCCGAAGACGTGCGCTGGGAGCCACCCTTCCCCGGCTCCGCCTGGTGGCGCCGGCAGGTGGTCGAGAACCTGCCGGCGCCGCTCTCGCCGCTCTTCGACGAGCTGTACCTGCGCGAGGGCCTGGAGCTCTCGATCGACGCCTTGATGGCGTTCTTCGGAATGACCTACCTCCGACTGGAGGACTTTGCCGACCGGCCTTTCTTCACCACCATCAACGGCTACGCCTACTCGCGGGCCAACTACAAACTTAGGTGGGGTGCGATCCCAAAGCTCTTGCGCCTCATGGTCGACGAATTTCGGATGCTGTTCCGAGAGGCACCGGGGTACTGGCGCGAGCAGGCGTTGCCTTCCTACCTGGCCACGATCGAACGATGGAATGCGGTGGACCCATCCGGGGTGGCCGACGAACGCCTCTTGGCTGGCGTGCGCGAGCTGGCCCTAGAGGACGCCCGCTACTGGTTCGCCTGCGCCTTGATGATAGCCGATGCGAAGTTAACGGATGCCCTGCTGGGCCGCTTCCTGACAGTGGCGGCGCCCGGCCACGGCCTGACCAGCGGGACGTTTCTACGCGGCTTCGCGTCCCCGACGGTGGAGGCAGAGACTGAGATGGAGGGGTTGGCTGAACAGATTCGCGCCTCAGACGAGCTACGGGCTCTCGTTACTGCCACGCCCGCCGCGGGCTTGACCGAAGCGCTGAGGAGCACGGCGACCGGCCAGGCCTGGCTTACTGCCTTCGCGCGGTACCTCGACCGTTACGGCCACCAGATCTACAACCTGGACTTCGTCGTGCCCACACAGGCCGATGATCCTCTGCCGGTCCTGCTGAGCCTCAAGGCGATGGTGCAGCGACCAGAGCATGACCCGCGAGCCCGCCAACGAGCCATCGTCGCCGGACGCGAGGCGCGTGTAGAGGAGACAGCGAGATCCTTCGACCCGCTCCGCCGGAAACTGTTCCGGATCCTGCTTGGCTGGGGGCAGCGCTTCGGACCGTACCGCGAGCAGGCGCTCTTCTACATGGGCGCCGGGTGGCCCACCCTGCGGAGATTGGCACTCGAGTTGGGCCGGCGGCTGGTCGAGAGCGGCTCGTTGCTAGCGGATGAGGAGGTATTCTTCCTCGAGACCCCCGAGATCGGGGCGGCCATCACGGCACGGGTCGCTGGACAGGCCAGGCCTAACCTTGCGCGCCTGGCGCGCGAGCGACGCGAATTGCGCGAGGCTCGCAAGCGGCTGCATCCGCCGCCGGTGGTGCCGCCGGGTCACAAGCTGCGATTCGGTCCGTTCAACATGTCGGCCTGGGAGACGCAGCGTCACAACGAACCGACCGGCACGGTACTGCGCGGCTTCGCCGTCAGCCCCGGTCGGGTGAGTGCTCCCGCAAGCGTCATCCACTCACCCGACGACTTCTCGCGGATGGAGGCGGACACGATACTGGTGTGCCCTACTACGACGCCAGCGTGGACGCCACTATTCTCCCAGGCGCGTGGGTTGGTGACCGATGTAGGCGGGGTGCTGGCCCACGGTTCGATCGTCGCCCGCGAGTTCGGCATCCCGGCGGTACTGGGGACTGGGGAGGCCAGCACGCGGATCAGCCACGGCCAGCTCATCACCGTGGACGGCGACGGGGGACTGGTGCTCCTGGGGCTTGACAGGTAGGCGTCCGTAACCCTGTAAAGGCGTAGGTAGGAGCCCCCCACCGCCACAGAGGTTCCGGCTGAGCCATCTTGCTCAAGCCATAGTCGTCTCCTCACGGCAGACTCTGACCGCCGTTCATACTTCTCCTGACGAGCGCGGCGGCGATGCCGACCAGGGCGACCTTCGCCGCGGAGTTGCTCGTCATGCCGCCTTCGCCTCCCGAGGCGCCTTCGCCGCCGGTCACGCCATCGCCCATCGTGCCACCTACCAGGCCGGCGCTCCCGCCTTTGAGTAGGCTCTCGAGGAGCTCCGGGTGCTCGCGGTTCGCGCGGGTCGTCACGCGAGCCAGTAGTTCCGGGTCCTCGAAACGGTCCTCTTGGGCGCTCTGGCCCGGAAAGCCGAGGTTCCGCTGGTCCGATTGGTCCCTGAGCTGAACGCCGAACGTCGCGCGCTCCTCGGGCGACATCCTCGAAAACGCCTCCTGGGCCGAGTCATGAAAATCCCCTTCCGAACGCCCCGCGACGGCCTCGCGATAGCGGTCCAACGCCTCTTCGTCTGAGATGTCGTCGTAGGGCGGCGTGCCCCGATCGTAACGCTGCACGAAGTCCCTGTGCTTATCGAAGGAACCCATACTTCTCCTTCCTTACGCTCTCCCAAGCAGACATTGTAACCAATGCCCGGCGGGTTCAAGCGGCCAGGATATCGGGGGCCGGCCTACAGATCGTATAGCTCGCCGAACTTGTCCTCCAGGTAACGGAGGTATGGGGCGGTGTCAAGGGGGCGGCCGGTGGATCTCTCGACGAGTTCGTCGGGGTAGTAGCGGGAACCGTGCCGGTGGACGTTCTCGCGCAGCCAGCCAAGGAGGGTAGAGAACCTGCCGCTTCTTGTCTCCTCGGGGATCTCGGGGTGCGCCTTTAGGGCCGCGCCGAAGAACTGGACGGAGAGGACGCTGCCGATGACGTAGGTCGGGAAGTAGCCGAAGAGCCCGTCCGCCCAGTGGATGTCCTGCAACACGCCCGCCGAGTCGTCCTTCGGGATGACACGGAGGTACTCTTCCATCTTCGAGTTCCAGGCGGCGGGGAGGTCGGCGACGGAGAGGCTTCCTTCGATTAGGGCGACCTCCAGCTCGAAGCGCAGGAGGATGTGCAGATTGTAGGTGACCTCATCGGCCTCTACCCGGATCTCGGAGGGCTCGAGCGCGTTGATCGCCCCGTAGAACTCCCTGGCATCGATCCCGCCCAAGACCTCCGGGAATACCTCTCGCAGCTTCGGGTAGTAGTGTGACCAGAAGGCCCGCGACCGCCCGACGAGGTTCTCCCAGAGCCTCGACTGCGACTCGTGGACGCCCATCGACGTGCCGCCGCCCAACGGGGTGCGGGCGTAAGAGGGATCTACGCCCTGCTCATAGAGGGCGTGGCCTGCCTCGTGCATGGTGCCAAAGAGGGCGGGCGCGAGCCAACCCCCGTCGAAGCGGGTGGTGATGCGCACGTCGCCCGGACCGAAGTTTATGCAGAATGGGTGGACGGAACGGTCCTGCCGGCCCCGCTCCCAGTCGTAGCCGAAGGCGGAGATCACCGCGCGACCGAACTCTTCTTGCCCGGCCTCGCCGAAGGCGCCCTTCAGGGGCGCCGCCCGGTCCTTCCCGTCTCCCTTAGCAACGACCGCACGGATGAGCGGCAAGACGCCCTCTTTGAGCTCCTTGAACATAACCTCCAGCCGAGCCTTCTCCGCCCCCGGCTCGTAGGCGTCCAGGAGGGTATCGTAGGGGTGATCCTCGTAACCCAAAGCCTCTGCCGCCTCGCGCTTGAGGGCCAGGATTTTCTCCAGGTGCGGGGCGAAGAGCGGCCAGTCAGCCTCTTCTCGCGCTCTCACCCAGGCCGTCTCGGCCAGAGCCGTCGCGCGCGAGGTCTCCGCGACCAGCTCTGCGGGTAGCTTCGTCGCCCGCTCGTAGTCGCGGAGGGCACGCCGGAGGAGCGCGCCCTCCTCCGAAGAAGGGTCCGGCTCTCCCGAAGCGTCGAGGAGACTCTTCGTCTCGTCGTCCGTGAGCATCTCGTGCGCGAGTCGGCTCAGGGTCGCCACCTGCTCGGCCCGGCCTGCGACGCCTCCTCCGGGCATGTATGTCTGCTGGTCCCAGAAGAGGAGGCTCCTCGTCGAGCGCAGATCGCTCATCGTCGCCAGACGGTTTTTGAGTAGCTCGTAGACACTATCTCGTTCTCTAGCCATGAAGCCATACTAGCACCCTCAGCGGCGGGGACCCGCGCCATACTCGATGTTACGCTTACAAGTATGGTAACCGTGCGGTGCAGGTTGTGGATAGCCGCCTCGGCTTCGGGCTCCGGCCAGAGTAGGTCCGTCACCCGCTCGCGATGCCTCTTGTATTAAGGAGCCAGGGCCAGCAGCTTTACCAGGCGCGCCGCTTTCTTGAGCCGCCACCGGTTCTCCTCGACGGTACTGGACCCCACCGAGAACCGGAAGCCGCCGATTCGCCTCTGGCTGATCGGCGGCTTCCCGCGGTGCCTCGCGGTTCATGCTCGACAGGAGTCGTTCGCCAAAGGTGCGCCGTTCTGTTCAGCATCCGCCCGTCTGGCGACGGGGAATCGCTCTGGTAGCCCATACGCCCGCCTTTTACCTTGCTTAATGCCTGTAAGTAACGGAGACGTCAAGGTTCGGAGAAGATCCGATGCATATTCACCAGGGCGATTGAAAGAGGAAGCCTCCTCGGAATAGGATCGCGGACGGCTTCGGCCCGGCAGAGGACGAGACCGAGAAGTATGCCCAGTTGGTCGCGAATGAGCCCATGCAGTACGCAGGCTTCAAGTTGTTCTACAGCACAACGAGGAAGTAGAGGAAAACACTACTCCCTATCCTCTACTCTCGCACCGGGCCGAGGGCTATTTATCGGTTAAGATAACTCCCGTATGAACCCCCAGACGCCCAGAAAGTTCGCGACCACACCCGGCACCCGGGACGTCTTGCCACCGGAGTCCACCCGGCTCCTGGACGTGCAGGCGAAGATCCGGGAACGCTTCAGGCTCTTCGGCTACGGCGAGGTCCTTACACCGGCCCTGGAGTATTCGGAGGTCGTCGAGGAGCCGAAGCTCCGGGACGTCTCTTTCAAGCTCTTCGACCCGGACAACCAGATGCTCCTGTTGCGCCCGGAGATGACGACCCCCGTAGCCCGGCTCGTCGCCCAACGCCTGAGGAACTTCCCGCCACCCTACAACCTCTCCTACGTCCTACCGGTCTACCGCCGGGCGAGTGTAGGGCGGGGCAGGAGCGCCGAACTCTACCAGGCGGGTGTGGAGGTCGTGGGCTCCCCGAGCCCGCAGGAGGACGCCGCGACGATAGCCCTGCTCGTGGACGTCATGAATACTCTGGGTCTCGAAGCTCCGGGTGACTTCGCGGTCGTGCTCGGGCAGACGGCGTTCTACGAGGCTTACCTGTGGCACGCCGCCCCCGAAGCCGCGCTGGACCTGCTCGCGGCGCTCGCGGCCAAGGAGCTCGTACGCGTCGATGCCGTAGCCGCCGGGTTGCCGGACGAGGTTGCGGGTCCGGTGAGGGGGATACCGCGGCTCGTCGGGCCCGCTGATGGCGCCATTTTGGAAGAGGCGGCGAGGCTGGCGGGGGGTGCACCGAACGCGGTGGCGGCGCTCGAGAACCTGCGAGAGATCCTCCGGTACCTCGACGCTCATGGGTGTTTGGGGGCGGTAATTTTGGATCTCGGCCTGATCGGACGCCACAACTACTACACGGGGGCCGTCTTCGAGGCGTACTCCCCGAAGCTCGGGTTCACCATCGCTAACGGGGGCCGCTACGACAACCTCCTCGAACGCTTTGGCCAGGACCTCCCCGCCACCGGCTTCGCCATCTACCTCGAAAGGCTCCTCTCCGTGCTGCCCGAAGAGGACGCCTCCCCGTTGCTCGTCCTCATCGGCGGGGGCGTCGGAGGCACGAAGACCGCGGTCGCTCTGCGAACGAGCGGTGTGCCGACCCTGTACCTGCCCGAGGACCTTACACCCGAGGAAGCCACAAGATACGCTTTGTCGGTAGAGGCCGGTTGGATCTGCTACCCGACCAACGGTGGCGAGGCGAAACTCGCCCCCACGAGGCGCGGCGCCCGTTTCGAGGCGGTGCGGGTCGAGGACATAGCCGAAAAGGTGCTCGGAGGGATGCCCCAGGAGACGCGCCAGTGAACGCGCGGAGCAAAATGCGGGTGGCGGTGCCGAAGGGAGCGATCTTCGAGGAAGCCCTGTGCGCCCTGGGCGGGGCCGGGTTGCCGGTCGAGGTTCTGCGAGATGACGGTCGCCGACTCTTCTACGAGGCCGAAGACGCACAGTTTATTGTCTGCCGGCCCTCGGACGTGCCGGTCTACGTCGAGTACGGGGCGGCGGATGTCGGGATCGCTGGCAAGGACGTGCTAGAGGAAGGGGAGCCGAACGTCGTGGAGCTTACGGACCTCGGGACGGGGGGGTGTCGTATGATCCTCGCGGCCCCCGCTGGGAGGGCCGAGGAGGTCCGCGAGTCCATCGGGCACGCGGAGGTCGTGCGCGTGGCGACCAAGTATCCTCACACGGCGCGGCGGTATTTCGAGGGGATGGGCCGCCAGGCGGAGATCATCACGCTCAAAGGCTCCATAGAGCTCGCCCCGCTCGTCGGCCTCGCCGAGTGCATCGTGGACCTGATGGCCACCGGCACAACGCTCCGCGAGAACGACCTCGTGGTCCTGGACGAGATCTCCTCTTTCACCGCACGCCTCATCGCCAACCGTGGCTCCTACCGCCTGCGTAACCGTGAGATCTCCACCCTCGCGAAGGCCGTGGAGGCCGGGGTCCCCCTTGGTTAAAGTCCTCGACGCCCGCGATGCAGACCCAGAAAATATAGTTGCGCAACTCCGCCGTCCTGGCGGCTTCCTCTCCGAGAAGGTACGCGACGCCGCTCGGCGCATCGTCACCGACGTGCGAGACAGGGGAGACGAGGCTCTTCTGGAGTACACGGAACGCTTCGACGGCGTCCGGCTACATACCGTAAGGGTACCGCTCGAAGAGATGCGAGAGGCTCGCACCGCTCTCGACAGGGAAGCCGAGGAAGCCTTCCGCGTCGCGATAGAGAACGTGCGCTTCTTCCACAAACGCGAGCTGGACCGCCCCTTCGAGACTAGCCGCGCCGGAGCGACCGTAGGACAGAGGGTACGGCCGGTAAGGAGGGTCGGCGTCTACGTCCCCGGCGGACACGGTGCCTATCCGAGCACGCTCCTCATGGCTGCGATACCGGCGCAGGTCGCGGGGGTGGGGGAGATCTCTGTCTGCGCTCCGCCGGACTCGGACGGACGCGTGAGCCCGCACGTGCTCGCCGTTGCGGATCTCCTCGGCCTCGATGAGGTCTACCGGATCGGTGGCGCCCATGCTGTGGGGGCGATGGCTCATGGTACGGAGAGTATCCCGCCCGTAAACAAGATCGTGGGTCCCGGCAACGACTACGTAACCGCCGCCAAGTTAGAGGTCTTCGGCGTCGTGGGCGTGGACGCGCCGCAGGGTCCGAGCGAGGTCGTCGTCATCGCTGACGCGGGCGCTTTCCCCGAGCGTGTCGCTTACGACCTCATGGCCCAAGCTGAGCACCTCTCCGGCGCCTCGGCCATCCTCCTGACGCCGTCCGCCGAGCTAGTCGAGAGCGTCGAGTCGCTACTCTCGGGGGAGCCTGCGGAGCTGATTACTCTCGTTCGGGTACAAAACGCGGCGCAGGCGGTGGAGATAGCCAACCTCTACGCCCCCGAGCACGCTCACGTGATCTCCGAGGACCACGAGGCAATCCTCCAGGACCTCGACGCTGCCGGCATGGTGGCGGTCGGCGACTTCAGTCCCGTTGCTCTCGGCGACTACGCAGCCGGACCATCCCACGCCCTCCCGACCGGCGGCACGGCGACCTGGGCCTCTCCTTTAGGCACACACGACTTCACCGCCCGCACCAACTACATCCACTACACTCCCGAGGCCCTCGCCGCTTTAGGCCCTCACGTCCAACGCCTCGCCCGCCTCGAAGGCTTCGAGAACCACGCGAGGAGCGTCGGGGTGCGGCTCGGAAAGAAATAGTAGCAGATGGCGCCCGAGGTCAGAGAGATGGTCTCAGACGAGGAGGTGGCCTCGACGTTTCTTGTGATGCGCCAGCTTCGGTCTCACCTCGGCGAGGGGGGCTACGTCGAGCGGATCAGAGCGATGCGCCAGGGGGGTTACCGTTTGGCTGCGGTCGTGGACGGAGGCCGGGTAAGGTGCGTGGCGGGGTTCAGGGTCCAGGACTACCTCTACTGCGGCAGACACCTCTACGTTGACGACCTCGTCACCGATGAAAACTCGCGCTCGAAGAGCTATGGCAAGCTAATGCTCGATTGGCTTGTTCATGAGGCGAAGAGGAACGGGTGCGAGCAATTCCACCTGGACTCGGGGGTTCAGAGGCACGATACTCACAGGTTCTACTTCCGGGAGGGGATGAAGATCTCCGCCTACCACTTCTCGAAGACGTTGTAAAAGGTTCGTACCGGGGATTCAGCCCGAGGTATAGACCATCGTTCGCAGGAGGTGTTCGAGGGCTTCTTCGGGGTCGACGGCGAAGCCGGTGTGGACGGGGGAGGGTTGCACGACGGTGCTGCGGGGCGCCACGAGCCAGCCGAAGCGCTGGCTCCGCGGCAGGAGGCCGATGGGGCCTGCTTCCCGACCACCCGTGCACACGAGGCGGGCGGTCTCCAGGTGGGCGAGCACGCGGGCCTGGTCGAAGCTCGGGTCGAGCGCGGCCAGGCGTTCGGGCTCGAGGTGCACGCGCGCGCCCAGGAAGTTCTTCTCCGGGCAGTGCAGCACCACGCCCGCGTTGATGAACTCCCCGCGCTCGACCCGGGGTACCACGCGCAAGAGGGCGTACTCAAACAGCTTGCTCACGAGCCTCCTCTAGTGCTTGCGCCCAGGCCCGCGGTTCCGCGAGGCGGGCCGAGAGGTAATCGACGTAGGCAGAGCGCACCTCTTGCGGGCTCTCGAAGCCGGGCTCGTCCCGGAGCCACTCGTCGGGGATGAGCGTCACCACCTCGCGCAAGGCCTCCCGGGTGAGCAGGGAGGGCAGGACCGCGTCGGCCAAAGCGGCGGACCCCGAGAGGGGGAGCAGGACGTGGTCGCGGGCCGCCGCGTAGGGTCTCTGGGCCGCGATCTCTAAAGCCGGCCCTTTGCGGCCGGGCCAGTCGTGGTGGAAGTACAGGGATGCTCCGTGGTCTATGAGCCACAGCCTCTCGTGCCAGACGAGCAGGTTCGTGTTGCGTGGGGAGCGGTCGACGTTCTGCACGAGCGCGTCGAACCACAGGATGCGCGCGGCGAGAGTTGGGTCGGGGTGATCTACTATCGGGTCGAAGCCCAAAGACCCCGGCAGGTAGTCGAGCGCGAGGTTGAGGCCGCCGCTCGCCCGGATCAGGTCCTGTATCTCCGGGTCGGGCTCCGTGCGCGCTAACTCCGAATACAGCCTGACCAGCACGATCTCCGGCACGTTTAGCCCCAGGACGCGGGCGAGCTCGCCCGCCACCAACTCGGCCACGAGCGCCTTGCGCCCCTGTCCCGCGCCCCGAAACTTCAAGACGTACGTCCCAAGATCGTCGGCCTCGACTACCGCCGGCAGCGACCCTCCTTCGCGCAAGGGTGCCACGTAACGGGTAGCCGTCACCGTTCGGAGCAAGCTACGATGCGCTTCGCGCCGCGGCGTTATGCGCCTGCGTTCTACTCGCCGGTTTGTCCAGGATCGGCACGCCCAACATCGTCTCATACCCTCCCGAACCCTGCCGAACCGGAACCCGGGGCAGCGCCGGAGACTTCCGGTTCCGGGGCCACCTTCGCTCGCCATCGGCTAGAATGCCTACCGTTAGAGGTTAAAGGAGAACCCGTGACACGAGTCGGCGAAGCCGAACGACAGACCAGCGAGACGCACGTAAAGGCGCGCCTCGACCTCGACGGCGAAGGATGCGCCGAGGTGAGGACCGGCGTTGGTTTCTTCGACCACGTCCTACACCTCCTCGCCCATCACTCGAGCATGGACCTCACCGTCGAGGCTCAGGGAGACCTTCACGTCGATTACCACCACACCGTGGAAGATACTGGCCTCGTTCTCGGACGCGCCTTCGACGACGCTCTGGGAGACCGCGCGGACCTCGTCCGCTTCTCCGACGCCTCCGCTCCCCTTATAGAGGCTCTCTCGACCGCCGTCGTAGACCTCGGAGGTCGCTCGCACCTCACCTGCAACCTGGGGGCCATGCCCGAGAAGATAGGGGCCTTCGACGTAGAGCTCTTCCCCGAGTTCCTGCGCGCCTTTACCCAGTACGGTCGCTTCACCCTTCACCTCAACTGCCACTACGGCGAGAACGCTCACCACAAGGTGGAGTCCGGCGTAAAAGCGATGGCGGTCGCCCTACGCGAGGGGATAGCGAGGAGGAGTAGCGGCAGCGCCTCGACGAAGGGGGTAGTGGACTGAACGTCGCGGTCGTAGATTACGATGCCGGCAACACGCTCTCGGTAACGCGCGCCCTGGAGAAGGTCGGGGCGCGGGTGGACCTGACGCCAGACCCGCAGAGAGTCCTGAACGCGGATGCGGTGGTCCTGCCGGGGGTCGGGGCTTTCGGGGATTGCATGAGAAAGCTTGAAGAGAGGGGGATGGACGAGGCCTGCCTCGAGACCTATCGCACCGGCAAACCGTTTCTCGGCGTGTGCGTAGCCCTGCAAGTCTTCTTCGAGGGGTCGGAGGAGTCTCCGGGCGTGAAGGGGTTGGGAATTTTGCCCGGGAGGGTGGTCAGGTTCGACGTTGGGGACCTCAAGGTGCCGCACATGGGCTGGAACGACCTGAGGGTGGTGCGTCCGCACCCGGTCTTCGAGAGTTTAGGCGGCGAGGCTTTCTACTTTGTCCACTCCTACTACCCGGAGCCCGACGAGACCACGGATTTGATCGGCGTTTCGGACTACGGTAGGGCTTTTTGCGCGGCGGCTGGTCGGGCAAACCTGGCGGCGGTGCAGTTCCACCCGGAGAAGAGCAGCCTTGCGGGCTTGAAGCTCTACGAGAACTTCCTCCTTTGGGCGCGTAGTCTTTGACGGGATTTACCGTCTACCCGGCCATAGATCTCCGGGGTGGCCGGTGCGTCCGCTTAAAGCAGGGAGACTTCGACCGCGAGCGCGAGTACGATGCGGACCCCGTTGAGCGCGCCCGGGAGTGGGAGCGTCGGGGGGCACGTGCGATCCACGTCGTGGACCTCGACGGCGCGAAGGAAGGCCGCCCCGTACAGATCAACCTCGTTCGTGAGATCGTCAACTCCGTAAGCGTGCCCTTGCAGGTCGGAGGCGGCGTCCGCGCGCTCGAAGATCTACGGGCCCTGCGGGAGGCTGGAGCAATCCGCGTTGTCATGGGTACGGCGGCGGTCCTCGACCGCGAGCTCAGGCTGCGGGCGGTAGAAGAGGTGGGCGACGCCCTCGTCGTGGCCGTGGACGCGCGCGACGGGATCGTGGCTACCCACGGCTGGCAGCAGAGAAGCGGCCGGGACATCCTGGATCTCGCCCGCGAGCTCGCTGGAGACGGTGTGCACTCCGTCCTCTACACCGACGTCACCCGCGACGGCATGGACGCCGGAGCCGCCCTCGAAAGCACCGCGGCCGTCGCGGAGATGCTGCCCACCATCGCCAGCGGCGGCGTGCGTGGGATAGAGGATGTGGTGGCACTCTCGAAGATACCCGGCATCGTCGGGGCGATCGTAGGCACCGCGCTCTACGAGGGGCGTATTACGCTGGAGGAGCTACTGGAGGCGGTGGAGTAGCCGTAGATGTACTCAGCCCGGCGCTTTCGCAAGGTCCTGCGGTGGCTAAGGATTCGCAGCAGCTAATTCCAGACGAACTATAAAGAGGGGCGGGGCCGCGCGGCCCCGCCCCTTCCTCTCACGTAGTGTAAGCCGCTGCTACCGGATGATTCTGCGGGCCAAGAGGCCGCCGCCCACCAGCAGGACGCCGGCACCGAGAGCAAACAGAGATGCTACACCACTACCACCGCTTGCCGGCAGCTGCTTTGGAGCCG